>NZ_JBFUME010000005.1:0-460699 GCF_054049535.1 Aeromicrobium sp. P5_D10 | reverse complement strand
GTCCAAGATCGTGACGCGGGTGGACGCCAGCGCACCGCCCGGGCGGGGTGGGGTGGGGGGTCAGGATTCGCTGACGCCGAAACGGTCGTGGAACCGTTTCAACGGCGCCGGGGCCCACCAGTTGGCCTTGCCGAGCAACGCCATCAAGGACGGGACCAGCAGGGCGCGCACGATCGTCGCGTCGATCAGCACCGCGATGGCCGTGCCGATCCCGAGTTCCTTGATGAAGATGATCTGCGATGTCGCGAACGATCCGAGCGCGATCGCGAACAGCAGGGCGGCAGCCGTGACGATACGACCCGTGCGTTGCAGTCCGAGCGCCACGGATTCTCGTTCGCCGGCGCCGTTGTCGCGCGCTTCCTTGATCCGGGTCAACAAGAACACCGCGTAGTCCGTCGAGAGTCCGAAGACCACTGCGAACAAGAAGACCGGCTGAGACGACTCCAATGCTCCCTGGCTCGTGTAGTCCAGCAGCCCTTCGAAGCGGCCGTCCTGAAACACCAGGACGAGGATGCCGAATGTCGCGCCGATCGTCAGCACGTTCATGACGAGTGCCTTGATCGGCAGGATCACCGATCCGGTCAGCATGAACAAAGTGCCCAGAGTCAGGACCCCCAGGATCGCGAGGGCGATCGGTACCTTCGACGCGATCGCCGCGACCTGGTCGACCTGGTCGGCGCTCGCCCCGCCGACCAGCGCAGCGCCGGGTGCCTGCACATCGCGGATGTCTGCGACCAGGTCGAGGGTCTTCTCGTCGAGAGTCGTCGCTGCCGGGATGACGTCGACCTGCCACGTCCGGCTGCCGAGGAACTGCGGTTCCGAGACATTCGCGGCACCGCGGAGTTCGGCGAGTTCGGCCGCGTAGGCCCCGATCGCTTCGGCCTGCGACTCCGGCGCGGTGACCGCCACGACGACGGGGGAAGACTCGACGCCCACGAACTCGGATCGCAGCACCTGATCGACCTTCTTGGCCGCCGCGCTGTCGGGCAGCACCGAGGCGTCCACACCGGTGAACTTGACGCCGAGGAACGGTGCCGTGAGCGCGATGAGAATCGCCGCGCCGGTGAGCGCGATCGCGACCGGGAACCGCATCACGAAGGCTGCCAGGCGGAACCAGAACCCTTTGGCCTCCTGAGCGGTTTCGGCGGCCCGTGCCCGCTGCCACCGTTGGGGTGCCAGAGCGTTGACCCGATGCTGCAGGACGGCGAACACCGCGGGCAACACGATCAGCGAGACCGCGGCGGCGACGAGCGCAACGATCGTCACGCCGATGCCCATCGAATACAGGAACCGCAGGGGGAAGACCAGCAGGGCAAGGCCGGCGCACGCGACGGTGACCGCCGAGAATGCCACGGTCCGTCCCGCAGTCGCGAGGGTCCGACGGATGGCCTCCGCGCCGGGTCCCACACGTTCGAGCTCCTCCCGGTAGCGCGACACCAGGAACAGGGAGTAGTCGATCGCGAGGCCCAGTCCGAGGCCCGTGATCAGGTTGAGGGCGAAGATCGAGATGTCGATGACCTCGTTGACACCCCTCACCACGAGCATCGATGTGACGATCGTCAGGCCACCGACGAGCAGCGGCAGCAGCGCTGCGACAGCGGAGCGGAAGACCCACAAGGACACCAGGAACAGCAACGGGAACGCGATCATCTCGGCGATCAACAGATCGTGCTCGACCTGTTCGTTGACTTCCTGATAGGCCGGACCGCCGCCGCCGACCTGCACACCCTCGATCTGCTCGAGCTCGTGGCGCAGGTGCTCGGTAGTGGTGTCGGCATCGGTGCCTGCGCGGTAGATCGCGGCCAGGTAGGTCCGCGAACCGTCCTTGGAGATGAACTGCGGGCCCGCTTCAGGCCCGCCGACGACGGCCGCGACGCCCTTTTCGTCCTCGAGTGCCGCGGTGGCGGCCCCGACGGCGGTGGTGTCGGCGGAGTCGATCAGCGCGATCAGATCGGGCGCGGCCTTCTGACCGGTCGCGGCCTCGATCTGCCGGATGGCCTGGGCGCTCTCGGAGCTGGTGTCGGAGAACGAATCGTTGTCGGTGTTGAGCATTCCGGCGACCGGTCCGCCGAGGATTCCGGCCAGGACGAAGAACAGTGCGGTCACACCGAGAACCCGCTTGGGTCGATGATTGGCGAGACGGGCCAGCGCTGCGAACATCAGAACTCCTTCAGCACGGCGACGGGATCGCCCATCAGATCGGTCAGGTCGAGTGCGCCGACGACCGTCAGCAGCATTCCGTAGGCCATGAAGTTGCGTACCTCTTCGGCAGACGCACCGCTCAGCTCGGCCACGTCCTCCCAGATCTCGCGATATGTGCGTTGGGCGACTTCGTGGATCGCCGGATCGGAGGCTGCGGCCCAGGTGTGCAGTTGGCAGCGCAATGAGTTGACATCGGCCTCCATGAAGCCGAGATAGGCCAGTCCCATCGCTTGGAGCGGCGATGTGTCGGCGTCGCGCTGCTCGACGGCTTCGCGGAACCTCTGACGTAGCCCGGCCGTATGCTGTTCGATCGCTGCGGTGATCAGCCCGGCCTTGGTGCCGAACAGCCTGAAGATGTACGGCTGGGAGACGCCGGCTCGTTCGGCGATGACGTCGACCGAGGTCGCATGCATGCCCGATCGTCCGTATTCCTCCATGGCCGCCTCCAGGATCAGGACTTTGCGATCCTCGGCCTTCATGCGTTTCCCAGTCACCATGGGAGTTAAGTTAGTGACTACTTACAAACTCTGTCAATACTTCAGGGCGTCGGCGGCTCGAAGGTCCACGGCGTGCGTGGAATACCGGCGATATCGAAGCCCTGGAGCAGCTCGTCTGGACTGCTACCGGAAAGCCCGAGCGAGTCGACCATGAGTGCGAACGCGTCAATACCCCGTTCGCGGAGTTCGCGTAGGGTTACCGCCCCATCGCGCTTGGCGAGGCGCTGACCATCGTGGTTGAGCGCGAGCGGGACGTGGACATATGACGGGGGAGTCGCGCCCAGAAGCGTGGCCAAATACGCATGCCGTGGCGCGGAACTCAACAGGTCGTCGCCCCGCACCACTTGGTCGATGCCCTGCTGGGCGTCATCGACCACGACTGCCAGGTTGTAGGCGACGGCACCGTCGCCACGACGCAGTACGAAGTCATCGACGATTCCGCGGTACGTGCCGTGAAGTGCATCCTCGACCGTGAATGCATCGGTATCGGAACGCAGCCGCAGGGCAGTCGGTCTCTGGCTTCGCCGCACTGCTCGCTGTGCATCGCTGAGATCGCGGCATGTGCCGGGATACGCGCCGGGCGGGGCATGGGGCGCCGACGGGGCATCGAGAATCTCGCGGCGAGAGCAGTAGCACTCGAACAACAGTCCGCGGCCGCCGAGTGAGGCCAGCGCGGCATCGTAGAGTCGTGCCCGTTCCGACTGACGCACAACAGGACCATCCCAGTCGAGCCCGATCGCTGCGAGATCCTCGAGCTGGCGCTGTTCGGCACCCACCTTGACGCGGTCGAGATCCTCGACCCGGATCACGAAGTCGCGCCCCGTGCGGCGGGCACACAACCAGGCCAGCAACGCGGTGCGCAGGTTGCCGACATGCAGGTCGCCCGAAGGAGAAGGGGCGAACCGGCCAGACGTCACAGGACCTATTGTCGCCGACCGAACGTCAGAGGGTCGACCGACTACGTGAATCGGTCGACCGCCCGGCGGATCGGTGTTGCCGTCAGACCTCTCCGCGCCACCCCCCGGTCTCATGACCACCGCGGTCCTCGATGAAGGTCTTGAACCGGGCGAGATCGCCCTTGACCCGGCGATCGAGGATTCCGGCCTTGTCGCCGACAGTCTCCACGAAGCCTTCGGGATCGATGTTCATCGTGACGGTGACGGCCGAACGCCCAGCGTCCAAGGGGCGAAATGTCACTTCGCCGGCGTGATTGGGTCCGTCATCGGATTGCCATGCGATGCGCTGGTCAGGGTGCTGTGCCGTGATGGTCGCATCGAACTCCCGGCTGACCGGGCCGACTTTCGTGACCCAATGCACGTGGGTGTCGTCGAGTTGGTCGACGCGTTCGACGCCTTCCATGAATTGTGGGAAGGACTCGAACTGTGTCCATTGGTTGTAGGCCGTCGTGGCGTCGACGTCGAGCTCGATGGATTCGGTGATGGTGCTCATAGCTCTGCTCCTTTCGTCTTGTCCTGCGTACCCGCGCAGCGCGGGTCAATTCGTCCTAGGGTGAGATTTGCTGCATTCGGCGGGCCGTGTCGACACTGTGGGTGTGGATACTGCGGTAACGGCCAACGGCCGGTGACCGGATAGGTGCGGAAAGGTCTGGAATTCTAGTCATTTCGGACCATGGGCGTAATCCGATTCCAGCGATACCGTGACGCGCATGCTCACACTCGTCGTCTGGTTCGGGTTCATATTGGTGATCATCGGTCTGGTCATGCTCCTCGGCGGAATCCTGTACAGGCCGCCGGTTACCGCCCTCGACGGAACCACGCCCGAACGCAAGTGGTGGGAGAAGCTCCTCGACAAGATCTTGGAGCTGGTCGACAAGCTCCTTGATCCAGTGACGCCGACGAAGGTCAAACTTCAAATCCTCGGGCTTCTGGTCATGGTCATCGGTGTCGTCTTCGCGCTGGGTGCGCTCTATGTCGGTGCCAAGAACGACCTTGATGACAAGCCCGACCCGAAGCCCACGACGTCTGCGCCCAGTCCGAGTGCACCGACGCCGTGACGGTGGGCGTGTTCACGTTCACGCCAAGTAGCTAAACTGTCGCCACTTTGTCCCGGTGACAGGCAGGACGTAGCGCCTCAAGTGCAGGCCGAGCCGCGGCGATGGGGGCTCCGGATTCTCAGTCCGTGCTCGGCGCCGACGAGATGGCGGCCACCAGCTCCCCGGCACGGTCCTCCGGCAGGTTCCGGGCGATATCGGCCTGGCTGATCATCCCGACCAGTTCATGGCCGTCGATCACCGGGAGCCTTCGCACCCCAGCTTCGGTCATGGTCTTCAGCGCTTCTTCGACCGAGTCGTCTGCACCGATCGTGACGACCTCATCCCCGGCATAGTCCGCGACACGAACTTGTGTTGTGTCCATGCCTTCGGCGACGCAGTTGAGGACGATGTCCCGATCGGTGATCATGCCCGCGAGCTTGTCGTCCTCCCCGCAGATCGGCAGTGCTCCCACTTCGAGGTCTCGCATCTTCTGGGCAGCTTCGCTGACCGTCTCGTCGACGCGGACGCACTCCGCACCCTCGGTCATGATTTCTCGTGCTGTAGTCATGTCACACCTCTGGGCGGTCTCTTGCAGGTGCTGTTTCGATACCCGGACCAGGGCATGTGAACGCCTCGTCGGACAAATTTTCCTTGTTTCGGAAACTTCGTCTATTGATGGCTCGTACTGGGTAAGAGCCCGACGCGGGGCCGGTGGGCGCAGCCTGCCGCTGCGAACAGGGCCACCGGCACCCGCCCAGGTCAGAGCCGCGCACGCGATTCATCGGACTTGCGGGGACATCTAGTGGGCGCGACCCATTCGTCCGGGCGAGTATTGGGCAGCGCCGACCCGTGACGCTGGCGGTCCGAACTTGCTACATGCAGTTGGAGGCGTAGTAGGCCGAGACCCTTCTACCTGCAGCAGTGAACTCTTTGATCTGGTCGCTGAGCTTGGACGTTTCGAGGTTGGCGGGATCGCTCATTGTCTCGAAGTAGTCGGTCATGACACCGACATCGCCCTTGATCTCCGATGGAGCCAGATCCTCGGCTTCACCCATGACTTCGGCGATGGCTTTGGCGGTGTCTGAGGCCGGCTCCCCGCTGGAGTTCCCCCTCAGGGCGTCCTTCGCCTCGAGGAATTTCTCGCAGAACGCACCGCCCTCGGAGTCGCCGTCGGACTCGGTGTCGGGGGCACCGACCGTGGGCGGGTCGTCCAGCTCAGGTGCGTCGACAGTCAAGGAGGAAGAGGCCTCGTCCTTGTCGTCGTCATCTCCGCCGAAAATCTGTGTGGCACCGAAGGCGACTCCGCCGATCAGGATCAGAACAACGGCCACCATGCTTGCCAGGACCCAGAAGTTCTTCTTGTTGTCGCCGGTCGCTCCGGGCGTCGAAGAGACCTGCGTGCCGCCCGGAGGGACGGATTCGTGGGCCGAGGCGGTGGAGGGCTGAGCTGGCGACGGGGCTGCGTAGGTTGCCTGGGCCGGCTCGGCCGACTGGATGGGCTCGGTGGGTTGGGCCTGCTCGACCGGCGGGGCGGGCGGAGTCGCCGGCGGGGCGGGCGGGGCCACGGATGAACTGGAGCGCAGCGCCAGCACCGCGTTGACCGTGGGATCGCCCTGCTGTCCGAGCCAGTCGAGCAGGGCGGGATACGCGGCGGGATGCACGGCGATCGCCGGCCAGAGGCCACGATCGATCTGGGCCAGCTCGGCGAGCCGCGCGGCGCTGGTGGAGGGGTCTTGTGATTCGCGGACGAGATCTGCCGATGCCATAGGTGTGTTCCTTCCCAGAACGGTGCCCGTCCCCCTGACGCGCTGCGAGGAGAATACCGGGTCGTCTGCATCGAGTACGCGTGAGCCTTGCCTGGGATCGGAAGCAGAACACAGCGTCTGGAGATTTCGTACCTGTCTGTCGACGAGACGATGGCGGGCTTGGGCTCGGCGCCTGGTCCTGTGATCCCAGTGGGTTCCCGGAAACGAAGAAGGCCTCCTGACTCGCGTTTCCACAGGTCAGGAGGCTTTTACAAGTCTGAGTGAAGGCAGCCGACCTACACTCGTTCGCGGGTTGAGGGCGGTCGCCCTCTTGTGTCTTCGTCCTCGGACAGCGACAGCAGGGACGGTCCGACCCGGACCAGGACCTGGGCCTCGTACCGCTGGATCTCGAATTCAAGCGTGTCACCCCAGTCCCGGCCAGCGGCGAGCGGCGCGACTCGGTCGTCTGCGGTCACGAGCCGAAATTGCGGGCCGTCCTCCGAGTCGAACAGCGAGGCAACGAGCACGGTCCCGGGTGCAACTGCCGCCGTCGCATCGACGAGGTAGCGCCCGAGACGCTCGGCGATCGCGACCTCGACGTCCTGGGTGCCAGATCGGACTCTGAGATCCACCTCCCGCTCGCGCGCCGTCGACAGCGCCTGGCAGAACCAGCCCCCAGCATTGACCAACTCGGGCCGCAGCTGGATCACCTCCCGCAGGTAGGTCTCCTCGCGGCCGCACCGCCGTTGCGCTTCTTCCGACGTCGGGTCCATCGTCTCGGCAAGCTCACGCAGCAGGTCGGCGGCGCTCTCGATACCTGCCATCCTCCAGCGGGCCCGGATCAATGCCGCCGCTTCCTGCGCGTCGACTGCCTCCTCTGTTCGGGCGGTCACTTCGAGCTCGCGTACGGCGCGGGCCGCGATGGCCCGCAGCTGCAGGTTGAAGACGCCCCATCCGGTCACCCACACCAGGCCAGTGGTCATGATGACCAGCGTGGTGGTCAGCGCCGTGGTCGTGTCGGCCAGTAGCGTAGCGGCAGCCACCGCGACGGCTGCATAGGCGCTCACGCCCAGCGCCACCTGGCGTGCACGGGCTCCGGCCACGAGGATGAAGATCGGCCCGATCGGTGCCACGGCCTGCCAGGCCAGGTTGTACCCGCTGCCGAAGCCCACGCTCGACCCCGAGATCAGGAAGGCGACGGGTGCCACGACGATCAGCGCCGCGGTGGCGGGGCCGGTAAGCCGCTCGTGGCGGCGCCAGCTGCGCCACACAGCGACCGAGACGCCCACGACTACCGCGGCCAACAGGTAGTCGGGGGTGAAGGTACCCGGGTGGTTCACCGGACCGAGGCCGATGCCGCCCGCCGCGACGAGCGACGACATGAGAAGCGCGCCGGTCATCCGGATCCGGTTGACATCGCGGCGGAAGTCCCCGCCACCACTGTCCGCGGCCGCGGTCGCGGCGGCCGGCTGCCAAGCCATCTCTGCGCGGACACCGGCGTCGGATGCCGTGTGGAGCTCGAGTGTGATGCCCTCTTCGGCGAGGCGCGTCCGGACCGATGACGCGAGTCCGCGCTCGGTGACGTGGGCCGGTGCGAAGCCGCGCCCCTGGTCGCTGACGACCACGCGCACGCCCGCACTGTCGGCGGTGACGTCGACGCTCACCTCCGGCACGCCGGCGTGCTTCTCGGCGTTGGTGACCAGCTCGGTGATCGCCCCGCTGAATGCCACGCGGACCCCGTCCGGAAGGCCCGACCAGCACGCGGAGAGCGCCCCGCCCGAGAGCCCTGGCGTGATGACCGCGATCGAGTGTCGCGCCAGGCCCGCCTCGGGTGAGGCCGCAGCGGCGGCCGCGTCCTCGGACGCGCTCACCAGCTGTTCGAGGACCCGGGCATCGGCCCGGCACCGGTCCCGTACCGCGTCGATATCGGCCACTGCGGCGCCGCCACGGACGACCGCCGCGAGCGTGTTGATGGCGGTGTCGTGCACCTGGCGCTGCTCCTCGGCGGCCAGGCGCGCCGTCAACGTCCGCGCCTCCAGCCGTACTGCCGCGCGCAGCGCCTCGTCGTGGCTCGCGTCGACCGAGCGTGTGAACCGCAGGAGCGGGGCCAGACCGGGAAGGCCGACGAAGATGGCCAGAGGTCCAGTCGCCGCGGCCGACAGCGCGACCCTCCCGCCGTCGGATGGGTCGACCAAATAGATCGCGAACGCGACGCCGAGGCACGACAGCACCGACAACACCAAGTCGATCCGACGCCGCAGGACCAAGCCCTGAGCCACCGCGGCAAACACGAAGATCTGGTACGTCGCCACGGCGAACGGGGTAGAGGGGCCCGCCGCCTGCGCCCAGTTGAAGACGAACACGACGTGCTGCGCCAAGAAGACCAGCCACGCCGGAATCCGCGGCGACTTCCATGCCGCGGCAGCCAATCCGACCAGAGCGAGATTGACCACCAGCACCGTTGTCGCGTCCCGGTCGCCCTCAGGGCCAACGAAGAAGGCGACGAGCAGCACCGGAGCCCACACCACGATGCCCGCAAGGAACGCCCAGCGCACCGAAGCCTGGAAACTCTTCACAGCCCACCCTCGACCGGCCTCCTGGTCGCCCTCCGAGCCGCCGCTGTTCACACTCACCCTCCCCAGCAGTACCTGGCCGTTCGCGCAGCCAGATGCATCCTAGGGACCCCATGACACGCGTGGCCGAGGGCCCGCTCATTGCGGTCATCGGCACGTCGAGGATGGCCTGCTCGACCAGTCGCGGTGTTGGGCGGCAACATAGAAGGCCCGAACCCCGGCCCTTGATGACTTGGGTCGAAGTTCGAACCTTATGCAGTGGTACCCCCAACGGGATTCGAACCCGTGCTACCGCCGTGAAAGGGCGGCGTCCTAGGCCGCTAGACGATGGGGGCCTTGGAACCCGACCAGCATAGTGGGTCGCCCCGCTCGGCGTGAAACCGGATCCGGCATCATGGGTTCATGATCGAGCTGAGCGAGGATCGGTTCGCCGAACTGGTCGAGGATGCCTTCGCGGCGGTACCGACCGAGCTCGCCGCGCTGCTCGACAATGTCGTGCTGTTCATCGAGGACGACGCGCCCCCGCACGACCCTCATCTGCTGGGCCTCTATGACGGAATTCCGCTGACCGAGCGCGACGGCACGTACGCGGGTGTCGTCCCTGACCGGATCTTCGTGTATCGCAATCCGACGCTCGCGATCTGTGACACCGAGGCCGACGTCATAGAAGAGGTCGGGATCACCGTCGTGCACGAGATCGCGCACCACTTCGGCATCGAGGACGACCGGCTGCATGAGCTGGGCTATGCCTGAGTTGTCGCGAGCGGCCGACCGGTTCCACACGGTCGGCGAGGGTGTTGAGACCTGGCACAGCTTTTCCTACGGGGCGCACTACGACCCCGACCGGATCGGTTTCGGGCCGATCATGGCGATCAACACCGAGCACGTCGCTCCAGGCGGCGGATACGACCTGCACGACCACGCAGACGTCGAGATCGTGACGTGGGTCCTGACCGGTGCCTTGCGGCATGAGGACTCTACGGGGCAGACGGGTGAGATCCATCCGGGCACCGCTCAGCGGCTCAGTGCGGGCACGGGCGTGCAGCACTCCGAACGCAATGCTTCAGAAACCGAGCCGCTCGTGTTCGTGCAGATGATGCTGCGATCCGACCACGACGGCGCCCCTGAGTATCGACAGGTTGACGTCGATCCTGTGCCGAGCAAGCTCGTCCGTACTGTGCCCGTGCACGCGCCGGCCGAACTGTTCGCTCTTCGTCTCGACGCCGACCAGAACATCACGGTCCCGGTGGCACCGCGCAGCCTGCTGATCGTGACGACCGGCGAGGTGCGCGTGGCAGGAGAGCTGCTCGGGCCGGGTGATGAGATCAGGTTCACCGGCGAGGGTGAGTACGATCTGAGTGCGCCCAGCGCCGCGACCGCGCTGATCTGGCAACTGCAGAGGTGACCTGATGACCGTCCTCGTTCTCAATGGACCCAACCTAGGGCGCCTCGGTGTGCGTGAACCCGATGTCTACGGCACCGCGACGTACTCCGATCTGGTGACCAGATGCGAGCAGGTTGCGGGTGACGTCGGAGTCGAGATCGAGGTTCGTCAGACCGATTCCGAGGCCGAGATGATCGGCTGGCTGCACGCCGCCGCCGATTCAAGTGCCGACGTCATCATCAATGCCGGCGCCTGGACCCACACGTCGATCGCGGTGCGCGATGCCGCGAGCCAGCTCAATGCCCGACTCGTCGAGGTGCACCTGAGCAATGTTCACGCACGGGAGTCGTTCCGCCGCACCTCGTACCTGAGCGATATCGCATCGGCGGTCGTCGTGGGTATGGGGATCGAAGGTTATGCAGCGGCGATCCGCTACATCGCACAGGCCTGAAGCCGCCTGGCTTTATCCACAGGTGCGCTGAAAGCGCTGGCACGATTCAGACTTCTCCATTTGGCTTGTGGTGATGCCCGAAGGAGTTGCCTACCATGACTGCCATGACCGCTGTGCCGACGAAACAGCCCGCCGGGCTTCCGCGTCGTCCGCTGACCCGCGCCGATCTCGACGCGATGCCCGATGACGGGCACCGCTACGAACTCATCGACGGAATCCTCATCGTGAGTCCCGCGCCGCGCATTAATCACCAGCGGGCCGTGGCGCACATGTACCGGCTGTTGTTCGCAGCCTGCCCGCCGGATCTCGAAGTATTGTTCGCGCCGGTCGATGTCGCCTTGTCCGATGACACCGTGATGCAACCCGATCTCGTGGTTGCTCGCCGAGAAGACTTCACAGAACGTGATCTCCCGATCGCGCCGGTGCTGGCGATCGAAGTGCTCTCGCCGAGCACGCGTGCATTCGACCTGCTGTTGAAAAAGGACCGTCTGCAGCGGGCGGGCTGTGCCCACTACTGGGTCGTCGATCCGGACATCCCGGCCATCCTGGCCTGGAAACTCGTCGACGGCGTTTACGCCGAAGCGGGCCGCGCCGAGGGTCAGGATTCGCTCCGCCTGTCCGCGCCATTCGACGTGGAGATCCCAGTAAGTCGTTTCCTCACGCAACCATCTTAGGTTCACCTGCCCTTCCCAGTTCCGGTCGGCGGGAATAACCTGACGATCGTGAATGGTTGGCACAGAGCGTGAGAGGTTTGCACGCACACAAGCAAGCAGTTGACCGGTTGCTGGAGTCCTATCGGGGGATCCCACCGGGTGGCCGAGTACGCCTGGCGAAGAAGACATCTAATCTGTTCCGTCCGCGTGCAGCCAACGATGCGCCGGGCCTCGACGTCAGCGACCTCGACGGCGTCATCTCGATCGACACCGAGTCCTGGACGGCTGATGTGCAGGGGATCTGTACCTATGAGGATCTCGTCGCCGCGACTCTTCCGCATGGATTCATCCCCTACGTCATCCCGCAACTTCGCACGATCACGCTGGGCGGGGCCGTTACCGGGCTGGGCATCGAGTCGACGTCCTTCCGTAACGGCCTCCCGCACGAGTCGGTCCTGGAGATGGACATTCTCACCGGATCCGGCGAAGTCATCACTGCAACCCCCGATGGCGACCACGCCGATCTGTTCGAGGCGTTTCCCAACTCCTACGGCAGCCTCGGCTACGCGACCCGGTTGAAGATCAAACTCGAAAAGGTTCCGCCCTATGTGACCTTGCGGCATCTGCATTTCGACGATGCCAAGCTCGCGATCGAGGCGATCGAGACGATTGCCGAATCAGGCGAATGGCACGGCGAACGGGTTGACGGACTCGACGGCACGGCCTTCACCCCGACCGAGATCTATCTGACCCTGGCCTGCTTCACCGACGTCCCGCAACGTGTCAGCGACTACACGGGCCAGCAGATCTACTACAAGTCGATCCGGTCCAGGGAGATCGACGCCCTGACCATGAATGACTACATCTGGCGCTGGGACACCGACTGGTTCTGGTGCTCGGGTGCGTTCGGGGCTCAGAACAAGTGGATCCGCCGCATCTGGCCCGCCAAATACCGGCGCAGCGATGTGTTCCACAAGATCGTGGGCCTCGACGAGCGCTTCGGGATCATCCGCACGCTCGACAAGATCAAGAAGATCCCGGGCCGCGAACGTGTCATCCAAGACATCGAGGTGCCGCTCGACAAGGTGCCCGAATTCCTCGATTGGTTCGACGCCGAAGTCGGCATGCGGCCGGTGTGGCTGTGTCCCTTGCGGACGACTCGCAGGTGGCCGGCCTATCCGCTCGAGCCGGCCAAGACCTATGTCAACGCCGGATTCTGGGGCACCGTCGAGGTGCCTGGCGACGCCCCTGCCGGCATGGTCAATCGGAAGATCGAAGCGGCCGTACACGAGATGGGCGGCCACAAGTCGCTGTACTCCGAGGCCTTCTACGACAAAGAGACATTCGATCAGATGTACGGCGGTGAGGTGCTTGCCGCCGTGAGCCGGCGGTACGACCCCGACGGCAGACTGAGCACCCTGTACGAGAAAGCAGTGAGGAACTCATGACCACAGATGTGACGGCAAAGCTGACGATCGCGGATGCTCTCGGCAAGCTCATGAAGGACGGCATCCCGTTCCGCTTCGAGGCATTCGACGGGAGCGCCGCCGGGCCGGTCGACGCTCCCTTCACGCTGCGGCTGCTCAACGAGCGTGGCCTGTCGTATCTGATGACGGCACCGGGAGATCTCGGCTTCGCGCGCGCCTATGTCGCCGGCGACCTCGAACTCGAGGGCGTCCACCCGGGCAATCCGTATGAGGCCATGGTCCTGATCATGAGCCAGCTCAGATTCAAGGTGCCGTCGGCGGCCGAGATGGTCAAGATCGTGCGTAGCCTCGGATTCGGCAATCTGAAGCCGCCGCAGCCGCCCGCCGAGGAGCATCTGCCCAAGTGGCGCCGTGCGCTCGAGGGATTGCGTCACAACAAGAAGCGCGACGCCGAGGCGATTCATCATCATTACGACGTGTCCAACCGGTTCTATGAGCTGGTCCTGGGCGAGTCGATGACCTACACGTGTGCGGTCTACCCCACGCTCGAATCGACATTGGAAGAGGCGCAGTTTGCCAAGTACGACCTGATCGCACGCAAGCTCGACCTGCAGCCGGGGCAGCGCCTGCTCGACATCGGCTGCGGCTGGGGCGGCATGGTCCGTCACGCAGCCAAGCACTACGGGGTCAAGGCGCTCGGCGTCACCCTCTCGCGTGAGCAGGCAGCCTGGGCGCAGGAAGAAATCAAGCGTCAGGGCCTCGATCACCTTGCCGAGGTGCGGTTCCTCGATTATCGCGATGTCACCGAGGCCAACTTCGACGCGATCAGCTCGATCGGTCTGACCGAGCACATCGGCGTCAAACAGTACGACGAGTACTTCGGCTTCCTGCACGACAAGCTCAAGGTCGGCGGTCGTTTGCTCAACCATTGCATCACCCGGCCCAGCAACAAGACGACGACGACCGGCGCGTTCATCGACCGCTATGTGTTCCCTGACGGCGAGCTGACCGGAGTCGGTCGTATCCAGGTCGCGGTCCAGGATGCCGGCCTGGAGGTCCGTCACGTGGAGAATCTGCGTGAGCATTACGCCATGACGCTCAAGGGCTGGTGTGACAACTTGGTCGAGCATTGGGATGAATGCCTCGAAGAAGTCACGCTCGGACGGGCGAAGGTATGGGGCATCTACATGGCCGGCTCCCGTCTGGTCCGGACCGCGTCTCCCGGTCCGGACCCGCGCTGCGCCGTGCGAACTGTAGAGTCCCCCCAGTGACAGATGAGCAGGAAGAGTTCGAGATATGAGTACGACGAGTGTCTCCGAGGACACCCCGACGGTGGCAGTTGTCACTGTCTCCGCGGCGACCTATCAGGTGGTCGTGCCAGATCCTGGCGCCGATGAAATCCAACGTCACCTCCTGACCACGGGCACACCCTATGGGTCTGATCTGCTGACAGCCGTCTCTGCGCTCCTCGGTCCGGATGATCTGGTACTCGACGTCGGTGCCAGCATCGGTAATCACACGCTTTTCTGGGCCAGCGTTGTGGGCTGCTCCGTGGTCGCCTTCGAATCGGACAGTCGGCTCGCCGCAGCCCTCGAGCTGAGCGTCGAGCGCAATGACCTGGGTGGACGCGTGGCAGTCCGCCAGTTCATCCCCACAGAAGCGAACCCGGAAGACTTCGAGGTTCGTCGGCTCAATGCTGAGAGTTTTGATCGTCCCGTCGCACTGATCAAGATCGATGTCGACGGTGCAGAGGGCGATGTCCTGCGGGGAGTGGGCGAACTGATCGGCCGGGATCGACCGATCCTGTGCGTCGAAGTGCGAGACCTTGACGGTTTCGATGCAGTTTCTGCCTGGATGCTCGAGCACGATTACGGTTACCGGACGACCTACGACACGACGTCTGCACACCTGTTCGTGCCTTCCGCAGAGCAGGAACGAGAAGCTAACGAAGTTGTTGTCGGCCTTGTGCGGGCCGCCTACTTGGCGCGTGACGAGATGGCCGCGCTGCGACAGACAATCGCACTCCGCGCGGATCCAGCCTCGCTTTCCGTCTCCCAGGGTCAGGAGTCACGGGAGCTGAACAATGCTCGTATGGCCTACGAGAAGGTTCATTCCGAAGCACTCCAGTACCGCAGCGAGCGAGATGCGCGGGTGACGGAGATCGCGCGGCTTCGCGAACAACTCCAGCGCAGTCGAGCGCAGCTGAAACGCGAACGTGGTCAGACGGCAAAACTGGCCAAGCAGGCACAGTTGCTGAGTCGCCATCCCGCCTTGCGAGCGTCGCGGTTGGCCAAGCGGGTCCTCCGCAGGCCTGCGAGGATCCTGCGCCGGCTGATGCCGCGCCGACCGACTGTCTCGACACCGACGGCGAAGGTCATCACGCCTCCGAGGGAGGTCCGGACCAGCCCGCTGAGTGAATTCCGGCTGCTGGACCCCGAGACCCTTGCAGTGCGCGAGACCCAGGCACAACGGTCGTCTGCGGCCTTAGCCTCGATCGTCGCTTCCGGCGAGCCGCTCAGAATTGCCACCGTGGTCGACGAGTTCACGCGCCAGGCTCTCGCCGAGGACTGCACGCTTCTCAACCTCAACTCGAACACGTGGCGCGAACAGCTTGAGATGTTCGCGCCACACCTGTTGTTCGTTGAATCTGCTTGGCGCGGTGACCAAGGTTCGTGGCATAACACGGTTCCGCGCCTTGATGAGAACATGCGCGGCATTCTCGAGTACTGCCGAGAGCGTTCGATCCCGACGGTCTTCTGGAACAAGGAGGACCCAGTTCACTTCGAGACGTTCCTGCGTGTTGCCGCGGAGTTCGACCAGGTCTTCACAACTGATGTTGATCGCGTCGGGGCATACATGTCGCGGATCGGACACTCGCGCGTCGGGCTTCTGGCGTTCGCGTGCCAGCCGACGATCCACAATCCGGTCGAGACCGTCGACCGCCAGGAAGCGCTGGTCTTCGCCGGCGGCTACTACCAGCGCTACCCCGAACGTATGGCGGATTTGCGCGCCCTGGTCAATGGGATCTCATCGGCGTTGCCGATCGAGATCTTCGATCGAAATCTGGGTACAACCTTGGAGGCCTACTCGTTCCCGGATGAGTATCGCCAGTACATCGTCGGCACCTTGGCGCCCAAAGATATCGACATCGCCTACAAGGGTTATCGCTACGCCCTGAATCTGAACTCGGTGAAGTCCTCTCAGAGCATGTTCGCGCGTCGCGCCTATGAACTGCTTGCCTCAAACACGATGACGATCTCCAACTATGCTCGGGGAATCAAGGTCATGCTCGGTGAGCTGATTCCGATGTCGGACTCCGAGGACCAGATCAGGCACCTTGTCGAGGGGCTGGTGTCGGACCCGGACCGAACTGACAAGATCCGCGCGATGGGACTGCGCAAGGTACTCGGTGAACACACCTACGCACATCGGCTCGCCACGGTCGTCACGACTCTGACGGGCGTGCGTCCGGACCAAAAGGTTCCGGCGGTCACTGTGTTGACCAAGGTGTCGTCGGTCGTTGAAGCAAAGCGTGCCCAGGAAAGGGCTGAAGCGCAAAGCGGGGTCGACGCGACGCTAGTGCTGGTCACCGATGACGAGGAGACCCGTCGCTGGGCAACCGCCAACTCGGTGGCGGTCTATGCGGAGTATGACTTGGCCGGCTTGACGCTGGCCGATGTCGCCTCCGGGGAGGACGTGGGGATCGCCTGTCTGCATCAGGACGACTGGTACGGCGAGCATTATCTCGAAGACCTGACGTCGGCCTGGAAGTACTCCAGCGCGCAGGTCGTCGGCAAGAGCGATCACTATGAGGCGGCTGATGGTGCCGTCCGGCACGTCGATGGCGTCCAGTACCGCGCAGCCTCGGACCTGCGGCTGCGAAGTGCGGTGGTGAGCCGGGATGCAGCGCAGTTGGTCCCTACCAGCGTGGTCGCGCAGGACACACGGCTCCCCGAGCAGTTGTCGGGGCTAGCAGTGCACAGATTCGACTACTGTCTCAACGCGGTGGCGCAAGGCGTCGACGTCGCCAAGTCGCTGTCTGCCTGGTTGCCACTCGACACAGGCGTGGCCGTTGACAAGATCGAGCGCCAGGTCGCGGAGATGAAGGTGGACCCGTCAACGGATCGCACGCCCATGGTTCGACTGGAGTCATATCCCTCAAAGCCTCATGTGAAGACCCGTAAAAGCGTTCAGATCACCTTGAACGAACGCGACATCGTCATCAAGTCGACCGTCAGCCCGGGCGCGGTCAGGCGGGTGTGGAGCACCGACCGGATCGATGTCCGTTCGATCTGGCCCGATGGCGTCGCGCGATTCGGTTTTGTCAAGACCGGTGACCTTATCCTGAACCTTCTGCTGCGGTTCGTTGACTCTGACGGGAAAACGCTGGGTTCGAAGTTCGGTGGTCCAGATGTCGAGCAAGAGATCGAGATACCCGAAGGGGCCGCGTGGGCATTCCTGGGGTGGAAGATCAAGGGGCCCGGAAGGGCGAAAGTCGCCAGTCTGGCTCTTGGCCCATCGCACTTTGGCCTACCGCCTCAATTGGGCGGTGAGAACATCGTGCTCATAACCGATCACTATCCGGCCTACGACGAGCTGTACCGGAACGCGTTCGTCCATGCGCGGGTCCGCAAATATCTTGAAGCAGGGCTCAAGCTCGATGTGTTCAGGCCGCAACGCGGCATAGGTGTTCAGCATCGCGAGTTCGAGGGCGTGGAGGTCACGGCCGGTTCGGCGGCCGCTCTGCGTGAACTCCTTGAAACCCAACACCACCGAGCGGTGGTCGTCCACTTCCTCAACCAGCGGGTGTGGGAGGCACTCCAGCACTGCTCGCAGGACACCCGAATCCTGATCTGGGTTCATGGGGCTGAGGTTCAGGCGTGGTGGCGCAGGAAATTCAACTACCAGACCGAGGAGGCGCTCGCTGCGGCTCAGGTTGACAGCGATGCGCGGATCGCGTTCTGGCGCACAGTGATCGACTCCTCAGGCCCGAATGTCCACTTCGTCTTCGTGTCGAGCCATTTCGCGGCCGAGGTTCAACAAGATCTGGAACGCTCGCTGCGACCAGAGCAGTACACGGTCCTGCACAACCCGATCGACACCGATATCTTTCAGTTCCACCCGAAGGATCCGGCCCAGCGTCACGAGATCCTTTCGCTCCGTCCGTATGCGAGCCGGATCTACGCGAACGACCTGGCGGTTGCCGCAGTGCTCGAGTTGTCGAATCAGCCATGGTTCGACCAGCTCTCGTTCCGTTTCGTCGGTGACGGCGAGCTCTTCGAGGAAACGCTGGCCCCACTGCGTGGGATGGCCAATGTGACGATCCAGCGCGGATATCTGACTCATCGCCAGATCGCCGCGCTCTACCGGGACTACGGCGTCATGCTGATCCCGTCACGCTCGGAGACGCACGGCGTGTCCCGGGACGAGGCGATGGCGTCGGGATTGGTCCCGGTCGCCAGCGACGTGGCCGCGGTCCCCGAGTTCGTCAGTGAGGTGGAGGGTTTCCTGGCGCCCTTCGACGACCACCACGGGCTTGCTGCGGCCATCGCGACGTTGCACGATGATCCGGAAGGATTCCTCCGACGCTCGGCGGCGGCCGCCGCGCGTGTGCGCCGTCAGGCCGGCGCGGACGTCATCATCCCCCAAGAGATCAACGTGATTCTGGGTCAGTGACGGGGAACAGTTCGTTTCACTTGCCTGCGGAGAGTCGGGCTCGGAGGCGTTGCATGAGTGAATCGCGAGGCGGGCTCAGCGTCGCAAGGCCGCGCAGGGTTTCGTGATAGACAGCGTCGACATAGTGATAGGGCGAAGGTCCCCACTTGTGCGCCCGATCCGTGACGAACACAGTTCGCGGATAGTCGAGGAATCGCACGCCGCGAGTCTTGGCGATGATCGCGTACAGCTGTTCGAGGCGGGCGTTGTGGACGTCAGTTTGGGTGGGATCGCCGACAGCCGAGCCGGCCTGGTCGGTCTTTGCCCAGAAGACGCGATTGACGACGATCTTCTTGGGATCGACCAGCTTGATCAACGTCTCCCACCCGCGGGTGAACTCGGCGAAGTACTCAGCCGAGCCCTGCTCGACCATGGTGCTTCGGTCGACTTTTACGCCAGAACCTTGTAGCTCAGGTGACCAGGTGACGTATGTTTCGCCGACTCGAATCACACGAAGTCGCTCATCTATCAGATCGATCAGCAAAACGTCGAAATCGCTCGCGCTCAAGTGCGTGGAAAGCTGTTTCAGCAGGTCTCGATCCACCATGCGCCGTTGGAATGCGCTTGTGATGGCGTCGAGATCCATGTTCGGCAGGAGGTCGAGATTCGGGGCAGGAGCGAATGCGCTGGCCAGGCTCGATCTGGCTGCATAGTCGACGACTTCGGGTGCGCCGTCGAACTCGAAGGCATCACGTGACACGCAGCTTCCGTAAATGAATACCCGCAGCCCGTTCGACACAGTCCCACGCAGAAGGCTAGAGCCGGGCGACCGACGTATTGTCTGTCGCGCCCTTGGTGTCGAACAGGCACTTGGCAGTCGCGGCGATCGCTTCTAGGTCATACTCGGTGTGATTCTGCAGCAATACCGAGACGTCGGCACTCTGCAGCGCCGCATCGAGATCATCCGCACGCTTGACCGCGACACCGTTCGGCGTCCAGTCCGTGACGTGCGGATCGTGGAAGACCAGGTTGGCGCCCTTGTCGATCAGCAACTGGGCGAGGGGCGTTGCCGGCGATTCGCGCTGGTCGGCGATGTTGGGCTTGTAGGTCACGCCGAGCAGAAGGATCGTGGACCCGCGCAACGCCTTGCCCTCGTCGTTGAGCAGGTCCGCGACCCGCTCAACGACGTACGCGGGCATCTGCAGGTTGATCGACTGAGCGAGCTCGACGAACTGGAACGGGCGCCCCAGAGTCGCGCGCACCTTGTACGACAGGTAGTTCGGGTCGATCGGGATGCAGTGACCACCGACGCCCGGTCCGGGGAAGAACGCCTGGAAGCCGAACGGCTTGGTCGCCGCGTTGCGGATGACCTCCCACAGGTCGATGTCCATCTCATGGCAGAACTGCGCCATCTCGTTGACCAACGCGATGTTGATGTGCCGGTAGGTGTTCTCCAGCAGCTTGGTCATCTCAGCCTCGCGCGTCCCCTTGGACGGCACGACGGTGTCGATGAATCGGCCATAGAACTTCGTTGCCACATCAGTCGACTCAGGTGTGTGGCCGCCCACGACCTTGGGAGTATTGGCGATGCCGTAGGTCGGATTACCGGGATCGACCCGCTCGGGGCTGAAGGCGAGGTGGAAGTCGACCCCCGCGACGAGCCCGGACTCCTCCAGGATCGGGCGGACGACTTCGTCAGTTGTGCCCGGGTACGTCGTCGACTCGAGAACGACCAGGTGGCCCTTGCGGAGTTGGCGCGAGATGGCGGTCGTCGCGCCGGTGACAGCACCGAGGTCAGGCTCGCCGTCGGCCGACAGAGGAGTCGGCACGCAGATCACGATGGCGTCGGCGTCGGCCAGGACGGCTTCGTCTGTCGAGGCGGTGAAGCCCAGCGCGAGCATCTCGGCGATGTCGGCGTCGCTCAGGTCGTCGATATGGCTTGTGCCGCTGTTGAGGGTCTTGACCATGGTGGCGTTGAGGTCGAATCCGACCACTGAAAGTCCTGACCGGGACGCCTGCTGCGCGAGGGGCAGGCCGACGTAGCCGAGGCCGATGATTGCCATGTCGATGGACAAGGGTTTTTCCTTCGTGTCGAGTACGTGGTGCCTGCCGAAGATTACCGTAACGCCGGGTAGAGCCGAAACGTCAGTGCGAGTCGTTGCCGCTTCGGCGGTGTCTGCTTGGCAGGTCCGTGGTCGGTCGGATGTGAGCTCGAGACAGTTCAGGCGTATCAGGTAACCTGACCGCGGCCCTACTCCACAACCGCAGCGCAGGTAGTGGAGTGAGTAGACCCCTTCACGCCGTGGACTTGGCCCGGCCTGAACCAGACATCGATTGGACCGACGCGTCTTGCCTTCCCCTCAGCACCGCCGTAGTGACGGTCCTCGGACGGCAAGCACGAACCTGACCAAGGCCGATCACGGCCGAACTCTTCGTCTCGACATCGAGGGTATGCGTACGATCGCGGTCGGTTCGGTGCTGTTCGCACATGCGGGCATCGTGCCGCTTGCCGGGGGATTCGTCGGTGTCGATGTGTTCTTCGTGTTGTCCGGCTACTTGATCACTGGCCTGTTGGCACGGGAGGTGGCGCGCAGCGGTCGGGTCCGCATCGGCAACTTCTGGGCCCGGCGCATGAAACGTCTGCTGCCGGCCAGCGCGACGGTGCTGGTCTTCTCCACGCTGATCACCTATCTGTATCTGCCGCTCACACAGCGCGAGGCATTCGGGGGCGACATAGTCTCTGCCGCGCTGTACGTCGTCAACTGGCGACTCGCAGACCGCGGCGTCGACTATCTTGCCGAGGACATCGGTCAGTCGCCGGTACAGCACTACTGGTCGCTTGCCGTCGAAGAGCAGTTCTATGTCGTCTGGCCGATACTGATGCTGGTGATCGGCATCCTCGCGGCAAGACGCTGGAAACCATGCGCATTCGCGGTATTGGGTGTCGTCACGATTGCATCGTTCGTCTGGTCGGTGCAGCAGACCGAGAGCTCCCCGGCGACGGCCTACTTCGTCTCGACCACTCGTGTGTGGGAGTTGGGCATCGGAGCGTTGTTAGCGCTGGCAGCGGCAAGAGTGGCCCAGCTGCCGTCGATTCTGCGTGCACTCGGTGGCTGGGTGGGTATCGCGATGATCGCGTATGCCGTGCTGGTGTTCGACGGCTCGACGACCTGGCCGGGAGCGAATGCGCTGGTGCCGACGGTCGGTGCTGCGCTGATGATCGCCAGTGGGATCGAGCGGACTCCCGGCTCACCGCAGCGGCTGTTGTCGCTGAAGCCGATGGTGTGGATCGGCGGGTTGTCGTATTCGATCTACTTGTGGCACTGGCCGATCCTGGTTGCTGCTCAGGTCAAGTATCCCGATCTTCAAGTTCGGTGGATGACTCTGCTGGCGATCGGATCGATCATCCCGGCCTGGCTGTGCCACAAGTACATCGAGAACCCGGTTCGGTTCGGTGAGCCGTTCAAGCCCTCTGCCCGCGCTCTGGGGTTGGGCGGTGTGCTGACAGCCGCCGGCGTGGTCGTCGGGCTCGCCCTCAGTGCGTCGGCATCGACTGGCGGTGTCAAGGAGGCGCCGTTGGCCCAGGCGAAGGGAGCTGCAGCGCTCCTCGACCCGAGCAATGACGATCTCGTCTGGAGCGATATCAAGTCCGTCGACGAGATGCGTCCGTTGCCGTTGGATGCCTCAAGCGATCGCCCGCCGTTCTACACGGACGGCTCGGGTTGCCAGGTACGCGGCGGTGATCCGAAACCCAAGCTGTGCACGTGGGGCGACACCAGCGCAGATCAGACCGTCGTGATCTTGGGCGACTCCAAGGTGGCCCAGTGGCAGACGGCTCTCGACGACATCGCGAAGCAGGAAGGGTGGAAGCTGGTTCAGATCACGAAATCAGCGTGTCCCTTCACCGACGCGAGCGTCGCCCGGAGCAATAGGAAGGACTGCCGAGCCTGGGGAAAGACCGCGCTACGGGACATCCTGCGACTCAAGCCTGACCTTGTGATCACCTCCCATCGTCTCAACACCGCGTTGCCCGCAGGCAAGACCAGTGAGAAGGACTCGACCCAAGATGCGATGGCCGAAGGGATGGCCTCCTACTGGAAGACCTTGGTATCGGCAGGAATACCGGTGGCGCCTCTGCTGGACAACCCGGCACCGAGCACGGCGCCCGTCTATGAGTGCGTCGCACAGAACCTCAAACAGCTCGACGACTGTGCCTTCGAACGCGCACGTGGTGTGGCAGGCTCGGGCGCCCCGGCCGCGCTGCAGGCTGCCCGAATGGTTCCCGGCGTATCAGTCATTGATCTGACCGACACGATCTGTCCAGACGGTGGCCGCTGCTCGGCCGTCATCGGCGATGTGCTGCTCTACCGTCAGGGAACGCACCTCACCCGCACGTTCATCGACAGCGCCGAGCCTCAGATCGCAGCGGCATTGTTCAAGGCCTCCGATGGCAAGTTCGGCGCACGGCTGCCCTGAATCAGCCAATACCGCGCGTGCGGACCAGCTCTTCGATCGCCTCGACGGTCCGCCGAGAGTTGTGGGCGTCGTGGAACGTGAAAGCGTTCTCAGCGCGCTGGGAGTAGATGTCTTCGCGCCGGTTGTCGGTCTCGAGATAGTGCTGGATCGCGTCGAGCGTGGATTCCACGTCGATCGTGACAGGGCCGAATCCGTCGCGTTCGTGATCGAACCATGACGGTTCGGCGTGCCCGGCAGCGTACTCGTCGTTGTCGAAATGCGCGTAGATGACCGGTGTGCCGAGGTACGCGAGGTCGAAGTGCACCGACGAGTGATCAGTGACGAAGAGGTCACAATTGCGCATGACGTCTTGGATATCGTCGGAGGCACCGTCCAAGATCGTGATCCGGTCGGTCGTGAGGGGGACATCCGCCAGGTGCTGTCCCAAGTTGTAGTGCGGCATCAGTTGCAGTCGATGGTCGTAACGTTCGAGCATGTCGCGGAGACGGTCGCTCGTCAGCACGCCGGTGACGAACCGCTCGTAGGTCGAACCGGCAAAGGCGACGGCTCCGGTGTCCTGATCGCTGAACAGTTTCGCGGCAAGATACAGCCGCCAGGTCGGCATGAACAAGATCGTCCGACTGGACGCTGTCGGCGCCAGCGCGTCGTAGCGGGGCATGCCGGTCTCGACGATCTGGCGGTCGTAGCCCGATGTCTCGCGGCATGCTTTCGATTCCGCCGACAGCGCCGTCAAATACAGTTCGTAGCCACCGACACGGCGCCGCAGAGCCTTGGTGTTCACGTTGATGCCGTGCTTGAGGTAGACGCGATGCGCGCCTACCCGCCAAGCGCCCTGGCGCTGGTAGACGCCAGGATCCCACTGGCGGGGAGTCATGTGCTTGATCGAGTAGGCGTTGGCCATGACCGTGGCGTGCAGCATCAGCAGACGGTGACGCCACGACGAGTGGGCCACGACCCGGCCGAGCCGTGAGAGTTCGGCGTACCTGGCGCTGTCGCGATCGAGCACGTAGTAGGCGCGGATCTCAGGACGCTCGGTGCGAAGGTGGCAGAACAGATGGCTCCCGTTGTCGCGGGCGGTGTCGGGGCGTTCGCCGATCAGCCAGATAGGCCGACCGAGGCCGATGACCCAGGTCAGTGCGCGGATGAATCTGATCCATGCGAAGGGTCGACGTCGGACGAGCTGGCCCAGATCGCGTCGCAACATCGCGAGGTGCCAGCCGAGACGCGCTGCGGGGGAATGAGCCGGTCGGCAGAGGAGCTCGACCTGGTCAGAGCCGCGAGCCTGGACGAGTTGGAGTCGCCGGCCGCGGGTCGTGACAGGACGTGAAGCGGCCAGCAGTCCGACCGCGGCCTTCGCGGTGCGACGGACTACCCGTCGCCCGTCCAGCTCGACTGACACCATCGTGCTGCCGGTCGGCAGTTCGTCGATGGGCAAAGAGGCCCGGAACCCGGTCCAACGGGTCGCACCGTCTTCGAAGCGCTGCTCAGGAACTGCCTCGACGGTCAGGCGCTCATCGCCGGACGTCCCGACCAGCACGACGCGAACGAGTCGGCCGTCGCCGGACTGATCTGTGCCGCGCCGCCGCATCGTGCCGACGATCTGAAGTACGGTTCCGCCATCAGTGACGTCGAATCCGTGGATGCTCGCGGCAACCCGCTGCAGGGTCAACTGATCGAGGTAGTCCGCGAGCGCGTCGAAACGCGAAGGTGTGAGCCAGGCCGCGTACGCAGCCAGATGCGTGCGCTCATCCGGTCCGCCGAGTACGAGCAGCGGTAGCTGCAGGCCATCGGCCCCCGTTGCTTCGGCAGCTCGTCTGGCGTGGGTCAACGAGGCATCATCAGGTGGAGCGAATGCGACGAACCGGGTTTCGACATGATCGAGGTCGCCCGACTTCGGATCGACGATGCTCAGGTCGGCGACGGTCATCGGCTCGGGTGCTGCCGGCTCTCGTCGAGTCCGGAGAGGATCGCGTGACGCACCCGGCTCAGATCGGCGAGGGTACGACTCGACGCTTGGTCGACCGCCTGCTTGAGCGAGGCCTCAGACCGGGCGATCGCCAGACGCTGCTCGGCGATGAGTCCGATCATCGCGGTCTGCAGCAACAAGATCATGGCTATTGCGAGTCCGTAGTGATCCGTCGCGGCGGCGACGATGCCGACCACGACCAAGACACCGGCCGCGAGCGGCACGAGCCGAGCAGGCCGCAGGGCGCGGGGGAGCCGTGAGGCGAGCGAGGAGACAAGTGAGGTCATAAGGACGATCCCGTGGCTGTGAGCTGGGTTATCGCCGAGGCGAACACCGCAGCGGCGAGTTCATTGTGGCAGAACGCGATCGAGCGTTGCTGTTGTGCGGTCAGCAGGCCCGGGTCGTCCCACACACGATCGACGATCTCGGCAACGGATTGCTGGCCGTAGTAGAGCGCGGCATCGCCCAGCACCTCGCGAAGTTCCGGATCGACGATCGGTACGCAGCCACGTGCCATGGCGTCGAGGATCGGGCGGACCAGACGCGTGCCGTGTACCCGCGGTGGCAGGCCGACGTAGAAGTCGCACTGGTCGAAGAACGCCGCCGCTGTCAACGTCTCGTTGTCGAATTGCAGCCAAGTGGCACCCGGATAGGTCCGTGGGCGAGGCGAGTTCTCGAAAAGCCGCACGTCATATGAGTCATCGAGGGGCAGTACCGAGGCGAGACGGGCCCGATCGATGCGTTCGACACCGAATCGCGATGCGTCGGCGACCCCGATGACCGGACGTTGATCTGTCGGCCTGGCCGGGAAGCGCTCGACGTCCACGACATCGAGTCGATGGGCCGGATGAATCGTCCCGGTCGCGCCGGACTCTCGTAGTTGCAGGGCGATCTGCGCGGTCGTGGGCAGCCATTCGACCGTGATCCCGAAGGTGTCGACGGCTGCGCGCTCGATCGTGGCCGGATCGTAGGACGTCCGAGGTCGGTGGTCGGGACGGGGCGTTCGGTCGGCCACGACAACAATGCGCTGAGGTCTCATCCGGATCGACGAGGTCGGCCGGGCGAAGGCCAGCAGATCAGGATCGCGTACCAGAAGCAGCGAGGCGCTGAGGTCGGCGCTGAACGGCGACCAGGAAGCATGACCGGCCGCGAGAGCCTGCTGAATGACCCGGCGTGGGTAGTTGCGCTTGACCTTGGCGTGCCGTATCGCCTCGCCGCGCACCAGACCGACCTTCAAGCCGGCCGAGGCCATGGCCCGTATCTCCGTCGCGAGCGCGGTGTGATCGACGAGGCCATGGCGCCAGTCTGCGAGCATGACGACGTCGAGGCGAGAGTGTGGGTAGTCAACGCCTTCGAACTCCGGGGGTGCGGGAAACGCCCGACCGTTTGCGGACTCGATGACCGGATCGGCACCTTCTTCGACGATCTGGCGATGCCAGTAGCGGAACGCCGAGTGATACGACACCCGGGCATCTCGGTGCCAACCCGTGCGGAAATCGGCCCGCGACAGTGATCCGGTGGTCAGCTGGTAGAGCGCGAGTGGCTCCTCCAGCGTCACGACATTGTCGGGGCCGAAGACGGCGGCAAGCCGCTCGATGAATTCGGTGTCGGCGGCTTTGCGCATATCGTCGTAGCGGCCGAGTCGGTCGAGCACGGGCTGCCTGCGGAACAGCAGCGACGGGGCGTTCTTCTCGAACGGCAGCGAACCGGTCTTGGTGATGCGCAAGTCTGCGTGCACGCGTATCGCCTTGGACAACGTCGCGATGACGTCAGGGCGTTCTTGCAAGACGGCCATCTGGCGCTCCACGCGTTGTGGGTGGGACCAGTCGTCGGCGTCCTGGAATCCGACATACTCACTCTTGGCGAGGGACACGCCGTGATTGCGCGCTCGGTAGGCACCACCGTTGGTGGGCATCCGAACGTACGTGACGCGCGGGTCGAGCGCGACGGCCTCGGCGAAGACAGACTCGAATCCTGCAGGGCTCGCGTCGTCGACCAGGATGACTTCGAGGTTGCGCCAGGTCTGCTCCAGAACTGAGCTGACAGCCGTCACGAGACTCGCTGATGGCGACCACACCGGCATGACGATCGTGACTGACGGACCGGAGACGCTCTGGGCCACGGCATCGGTTGTGACGCTGTCGAATGGAGTGGCCGTGTCGCGGATCCGGACGGGTGCGATACCGCGTTGGTCGAAGGGTCGGTTGAAGGTCTGGAGCCAGTTCGAGACGTCGGTACCGGTGGCTGCCGGCAGCGGATTGGTGAGATCGGTCTCGACCGACCAGCTGATCCACGGATCGACCGCCTTGTCGGAGGCGTTCTGACGCACGTAGTCGCCTCGTCCTGCTGCGAGATTGGCCTGCAGATCGACGTCGACATATTCGAGCGGAGTGCCGTGATGTGCCGCGACCTTGCGGCCCAGCGCGAACAGGTCAGCCGCACGAGTTGCAGTTGCTCCGTCGTCGATCCGGCCGAGGGCCAAGAACGCCAGTGCGTAGACCCCGGAGGAGTTCAGCGCGGACAGTGTCGCTGCCGGAACGTCCTGCTGTGAGCCGGCCTGCTGGGCAGCCCGGTCGATCTGTTCGATCGTCAAGACCCCGGCGGACGCCATGTGGGCAAGCAGCGGCTCAGTTCCAAGGTATTCGTAGCGC
This sequence comes from Aeromicrobium sp. P5_D10, assembly GCF_054049535.1. Lineage (NCBI taxonomy): Bacteria > Bacillati > Actinomycetota > Actinomycetes > Propionibacteriales > Nocardioidaceae > Aeromicrobium > Aeromicrobium sp. P5_D10. The sequence goes on along the minus strand of NZ_JBFUME010000005.1, from coordinate 433,026 downwards.
AAAGACAGCTTGGCGACGGCTTCGGCGGTCACCACTGAGGACTGAGCCAGGTCGACCAGAAAGTCGGGCAGTGGCTCGGCTGCGGAGGGCGACACCGTCTCATCCACTCCCAGCTGGTCAGGTCATTGCCAGATCGTGACGCAATATACCGGACTGCGGTTGTCGTGGATGACGGCGATAGCCTTGCACGCGACCGCCTTCGCCGACCGGAAGAAGACCATGACCAAGATCTCCGCATCGCACGTCGTACACGTGACAGGCGCGCGTCCCAACTTTCCGAAGGCGGCACCGGTGATCAAGGCGCTGGACGCTTTGGGGGTTCGTCAGGTCTTGGTGCACACGGGGCAGCACTATGACCCCGTCATGTCGGAGGTGTTCTTCCAGCAGCTCGGTCTGCCAGAACCCGATGTGAACCTCGGGGTCGGATCGGGCAGCCACGCTCACCAGACCGCCAAGGTCATGACTGCGCTCGAGGACATGTTCCTCGCAGAGCCGCCCGCGCTGGTCGTGGTCTACGGCGACGTCAACTCGACTGTCGCCGCCTCGCTGGTTGCAGCCAAGCTTCACATTCCGGTTGCGCACGTCGAGGCGGGCCTTCGCAGCTTCGACCGGACGATGCCCGAGGAGGTCAACCGGGTCGTAACCGACGGCCTGGCAGATCTGCTGTTCACCACGAGTCCCGACGCCAACGTGCATCTGGGGACTGAGGGCATTCACGCCGACAAGATCCATTTCGTGGGCAATCCCATGATCGACACTCTGCTGGGCAATCTGGATGCCTTCGACGCCGATGCGGTCAAGGCAGAGCTGGGCATAGCTGAGCCGTATCTGGTGGCGACGCTGCACCGGCCGGCCAATGTCGATGATCCCGAGCAGGCGGCGGCGATCGTCCGGGCTCTGCACGCGGCCGCTGATACGACGCGAGTTGTCATCCCGCTGCATCCGCGTGGCCGGGCCGGCTTCGAGGCGGCTGGCCTCATGAAGCACGCCGGGGTGACTGTCATCGAGCCGCTCGGTTACGTCGAGTTCATCGGACTCGTACGGGGCGCCGTTGCGGTCATCACCGACTCAGGCGGAGTCCAGGAGGAGACCACGATGCTGGCTGTGCCCTGCCTGACATTGCGGCCCAATACCGAACGACCCGTCACGATCACGCATGGCACGAATCAGCTGGTGACGCAGGACAACCTTGCGGTGCGGCTGGCTGCCGTGTTGGCCGGCGAGGCGTCAGGCGACGGTACGACTCCGCCGTTGTGGGACGGTCATGCCGGTGAGCGGATCGCTCGCGTCATCGGGCAGTTTCTGCACTCTGCGTGACCCGGCCGCGAGCAATGAGCTCGTGGAGCACCTCGCGGGCACTGTCGACGTCGCCGAGCTCGGACGTGAACGCCACATCTGCTGACTGGCTCAGGATGCTGCCGGGTTCGACGATCGCCCAGATGGGCCTTCCGGAGCCGCGATAGTCGCTGAGCTTGGAGGGCAGGTACGGGTTGACGTGATGCGTGTCGAGCGTCCGAGCGTCGTTGACGATCAGGCCGTCGAACTTCGTCGTCAGGTGCAAGAAGTCGAGGTACGGTGCGTAGCCGTTGGCGACGAAGGTGTCCCCGAGACCTGCCGCAGCGAGCTCTGAGGTCAGTTCACGCGGATCCTTGGTGAAGATGTGGACCTTGAGTCGTCGTCGGCTTTCGGCGGGCAGCGTCTTGACCGCATCGACCAGTTCGGTCAGGCCGCGAGTTGCGTAGAACGCGCCGAAGTAGGCGAGATGCACGTGCTCGGGTCCGAGCGGGTACTCGACCTCGCTGATCTGGTAGAACGCCGGGGGCAGAGTGGGGTGGGGCGATACGACGCTGCGCTCCAGGACACGGGCGCGCAATGCCGGGTCCTCGATCAGCTCGAGCATCGTGGTGAGCTGGTTCTGGTTCGTGAACCACAATTCGTCCGCCATGGCGTACGCCAGATGTTCGATCCACGGCAGCAAGGCCGGGCCTGCTGGAGCCGGAAAACCGCACGACACCAAGGCGGCGTCAAGCTCATGAGTCAGCTCGTCTGAGCCCTTCTTGCCTTTGCGGGGCGCATTCTGGACATCGTGGGACAGCGGGTCGGAGAACTCGGCGATCCACCGGGTCTCGGGGCGTCGGACCTTGTAGGCCGCGCCGAGCACGTGCGATGACGGCCACATCGCCCTGCTGTAGACACTTCGATATGGCTCCTGGTCCTCTTCCCAGCCTTCGATGGCCTCCATGCCGGTATCGACGAAGTTGGCGATGCTCTTCCACTGGGCGAACTTAGGGGTGCTCCGCACGGTTTTGCGTCGTCCGAGGTAGGGCGCCACGATGGCTTCCATCGCGGCCTCGTCGCGGCCATGGATCGAGGTCATGTCCTGGCTCACGACGTCGACAGGCAGGCCGCGTTCGCGGACGCGTCGGGCCGCAACCAGTGCACTCGTGTTGTTGCTCGGCAAGAAGCATGCGCATGTGACGAGGTCGCGAGTCATGTAGCGGTTGGCATAGCGGTAAACGGCTGCAGGGAAGCCGCGTTCTGCGATCGCTTGGATAACTTGGCCGTGATGCTCAGGATGCTCGCGCAGGAACTGGCCGATCGCCCGAGCCTGCGACACCCAGGCTCGGTGCGCCGTGAAGTGCAGGAACTGTGATTTATCGACCGCGAATGGCAGCAATGCGGCTATTGCATCGAGGCGGCCTTCGACGACGTCCTCGTATGGTCGGTCGGCCGGTCGGGAGTGCGATCCGATCCTGACCGACCGGTAATAGACAGCGTGGCGCTCCGGTGCCACGACACGGATCAGTAGCCGGTGACGCTCTACCAGCTCGTGCCAGTAGACGACGTCGGTCGCGAACCGCAGATTGGTGCGTGCTTTGACCGAACGGGCATGCGGTGTCCAGACGAGTTTCGCGGTGTTGAACCCGAGTGAGGACGGTATTTGCGCTGGGTGCACGGGCCGCGGGGGGGCTCCCGCGACGGCTCGGTTCACGTATGTGTTGAAGTCGGGAGCCCCGCTGCCATCGGCTTCCAGATCTGCAAGGTAGCCGTGCGTGATGATGTCGGGCTCAGCGTTTTCAAGCAGAGCTTCGAGGTAGCGGTCAGATACTCGGTCGTCATCGTCGATCACGGTCATGTATTCGCGGCGCAGCGCCGCGAGACCGACGTTCATACTTGCGCCGACACCACGCTCAGCCGAATGGGCGATGCGCAGGTCCAATTGCGGGTGTTCTTCGCGGAAGCGGCGCAGCAGCTCGACTGTGCCGTCATCGGGGCCATTCGGCACGACGACGACCTCGAAGAGTGAAGTGTCGAGCGACTGCGCGACGAGCGAGAGCAGTGACTTCTCGATGCGACCGACACCTTGATAGGTACGCATCAGAACACTGACGCCGGCTTCGAGGTCTTCGGTCCGGCTCTCCTCCACGGATGCTCCTCACGGGGTTCGGACTGGCGTTGCGAGTCTAGACGACCAGTTCCGAGCTCGACTGCCTGACTCGTATCGACGAGAACGTCCGTCGGGCCGAGCGCATCGCTGAATGTAGGCTGGCGGGGCATTGATCTGAGTCATCACCGTAGGAGCGACATGTCTCGTGCCATCCGACCCGGACGGGCCCTCGTCATTTCCCATGATGCGGCCTCTGGCGAGGGTCATGCCCGACACGATGCCGACGAGGTCACGGTGCTGCTCCTCGACGATGACCGGTTGCCAGATGTTGCTGACTTCGACCAAGTCCTGCTGGTCGGAATCGCCGATCCTGTCAGGCTCGCAGCTCTCGTGACGGCTTTGCTCACGGCCCCCGGAACACCTGAAGTCCTCGTCGGCGGCGGAGTCGCACCCTCAGGGTCGCTCGATGACTGGACCGAGGCCCTCGGTGGAATCGGGATCGCCGGATTCGATGAAGGCAGGCTCGCCCTGGCGGTTGTGGATCGCACCGGCGGCGGAGCCGGTCCGGTCCTGTACGGCCTGCTCGCAGCATCACTCAAGGAATCTCCGCGACTTGTCGCGCCGGCTCGCGAAGCTACGGCCGGAGTCGAAGAGGAGCCGCAGAAGGTCCAGGTCACGCCTCCTGACCCGGTACCCGGCGGCCTGCGAGGGCAGGTCGCGCGGGCGCTTGCCACACCCCGTGCCGCGGTGCGCGCCGGAGTGATCGTCGCGGTGATCGCTGCAGCAGTTGTGGCGGTGCTTGCAGCGCTGTTCGGCGATCCGGTCATCGGCGCTCTGCTGGGCCTGATCCTCGTCATGGTCGCGGCCGGTGTCGTGCGGGCCGAACGCCGCAAGACTCCAGGCATTCCACCTCAGCAGCTCCGTCGTTTGGAGAAGCTGGTGGAACGTCAGTCCGAACTGCTGGACGCCCACTCCGAGCAGCTCACGGCACTTCGCACGTCGACATCGATCAACGAGTTGGCGACGATCGATATCGCCAGGAGTCTCGTGCGAGACGTCAGCTGACGCCCAGACCTCGGTAGACGTCGGCCACTTTGGCGGCAAGGATCGCCCAGTCACGTTCGGTGACGGCCCATTCGCGTGCTTGTTTCCCAAGGGCGGAGCGAAGATCGGGATCGACGACGAGCCGCTCAAGGACCTCTGCCAATGAGTCGACGTCGTCCTTGTGGAACAACATCCCGTTGCGTCCGTCATCGATGACTTCGGTCATGATCGCGACGTCGGATGACAGCACGGCCTTCGCCATCGCCATGGCTTCGAACGGCTTGAGCGGCGACACCGTCTCAGTGACAGGTGACGAGAGTCGGGTGATGGGTGCGATGTCGATGATCGAGTAATGGGCCTCGACCTGGTCGAACGGGATACTGCCGGGCATGAGGATCGCCTCGTCGAGCCCTAGACGCGAACGGAGGCGGAGCAGGCCCTTGCTGCTTGTACCCTCGCCGACGATCAGTAGTCGGGCTTCCCGGTGACGTGCATGGACACGCGAAAATGCCTCGAAGAGAAGTTCGTGCCCTTCGTACCAGGTCAGTGAGCCGATGTAGCCGATCACTACGGCGTCTTGGAGACCGTAACCGCGGGCGAGGTCGACATCGCGTTGCAGCGGCTGGAATCGTTGAGTGTCGACGCCGTTGGGTACGACAGTGATCTTCTCGGCAGGTACGCCGCGCTCGATCAGAGTTTCCTTGAGCCCCTCGGTGATCGCGATGACCCGATCGGCCTCGCGGCAGGCGAGGGTCTCGAGGTGCACCGCGAACCGATACTGCTCGGTCCGTGCGTACGACTCGTTCTTGGACCGTCGGACTTCCTCGTACAGTCCGCGGACCTCGTAGATCGCGGGAATGCCGAGCTCCCGGGCGGCGACGATTGCGGCGAGAGCATTGTAGGAGTTGCTCGCAGCATGGATCAGGGCTGCCGATTCGGCGCGTGCCTGCCTCGCGATGTCGCGTGCGTAGCGGGCGATGAAGTCCTGCACCGGGAAGCGAGGGAAGAGGCCGCCCTCGTTCGGCAGATGCTGGTAGGTGACGCCTTGTATGACGTGACGGTCCTCGAAGCTCGTGTCGGATGCGATGCCGTCGGGGAATCCCGGCGGTGTCACACCTGTGATGCGGTATCCGGACGCCGCCAGCCCGGCCAGGAGTCCTTGTGTTCGATTGGCTGCTCCCGTGCGTCGATGCGGCAGTGAGTTCTGCAGGACGTGGAGCACAGACGTGGGGTCGGGAGCGTAGACAGCGGACTCACGTCGTGGCGGCGGAGCCCAGCCTTCACGCATCATCGCGAACGAGGCGTTTTCGTCGATGACAGACCTCGCGCGCTCGGCGGCGACGGTGCCGGTCGAGTGGACGTCGTGGGCGAAATCGAGCGCGAGGTCATTTGCGCCGATCCGCCACAGCTGCACCGCGACCCGGGAGATCTGCTGCTCGGTCAGACGGCTGCGATCCAGGTGCGGCGCGAGTTCGACGAGCGCCGCCGCGGCCTTGACCGAAAGTGCGACCGAGAATGCGAACGTCGCGTCGCCAGGATTGCGCGTCCACTCCTCGAGTGAGTTCTGCTTTCCGGCCGATGACTCGTCGAGCGCCGAGAGCAGTTGAGAGAGTCGCGGTGAGCGTGAGTTCGGACCGGGCGCCGCCTGCGTGCCGTGTTCGGCGACGTAGTCGGTGACTCGACGAAAGTCCCAGACACTCACGATTCTGAAGGCTGCCTCGACGAGGATGTCGAGGTCGACGCCCGTGGCGTCGGTGGTGCCGAGGGCACGATCAAGGGCGGCGCGCAGTGCTGCGGGCTTGTGCACCTCGAGCAGGGGGCGCATACAGATGGCATGCGGCAAGAGCAGATCTGGACGAAGTTCGGACAGACGGGTCGCGATGCGCTGCGCGGCGTCCTGGCCACCGACGGCGGCGAGTACTCCATCGGCGAGCATAAGCGTACGAGCTTCAGGGGTTGCTTCCACGGCGGCTGAAAGCTCGCGCTCAAGCTGCTCGCGCTGGGCCGGATCTGCGCCGACAAGGTGGATCAATGAATCGGCTTCCGCGGCAGAACCCAGCTTGAGGAGCTGCGCGACTCCGCGACGGACTGCTGCCTTCTTGCGCGGTGATCGGATCGCCATATGGTGTGCCAACTCTCGTGGTTCGACGTTCTTCGAGCATCGCGGACGACTCTGCCGTACCAAGCCACGATGCTACAGGCGGCGGACTTTCAAAATGCTCCTCGAACCTCGATCGCGACTGAGGATCCTGGGCGACCAGCGTCCGGCTTGCGCGGTGCGCACCTCGATCGCCTGCCGGTTGAACGGTTTGGGCATCGGCGCCACAGCGACCTCGAGCCGGGGCAGCGTGTCGCGGATCAGAGTCAGGTCCTTCACGCGGGTCTTTGCCTTACCGAAGAACTGGAGTGGTGCGTCAGGCGCCAGGCGGGGAAGTACGAAATCTGCCACAGTGCGGACAATAGCCGCGTCGAGTCGGGTGATCGTGGCGATTGCAAGGTCAAAGGTCACGTCGATTCGGGGGTCGAAGCTGCCATCGGCGCGCCGTCGCGCGATCGTGATCTGAGTGAATCCGAGTTTGCGCAGCAAGTCGATGTCGACTGATTCGTCCGCGACGACGAGAAGATGCGGTCCGTGCAGTGACGGACTAGCCGAAAGCGCTTTCATGCTACCCACCACGGAGGCGTCACCGACGTCAGCCGGGCGTTGTAGGTGTCGAGCCAGTCGGCGAGCAGAATGAGTCGTAGTCGCCACCGATCACCGTTGGGTGAATGGAGTACTGCGATGTCCGCATCGGTGAATCCATCCCCGATGAACTCGTTCAGAACTCCGAATCTGTCGGCTGCCCAAGCGTAGGATTCAGGCGTACTTGATCGGCGTCGGCCTGACGTGGTGCCGGGGATCCAGTCGTTCGACGAGGGCAGGTCGCCGAGCCCGGGCTCGGCGGTGTCAAGCAGCTTCCTGGCAAGGGCACCATCGGCGCGGGCGGCCCCCGGGATCGACAGGAGCGCCGAGATGACGTCGGGATGCATGAACGGTGTGACGGGTTCTACCCCGGCCGCGAGCACCTTGTGCGGGATCGTCGCGACGCCTCGTTGTGATCGGGTAGCCAAGGCGATGAGCCTGGTCATGTTGTCGGCGCCTTCGTAGTCTGCGTGGATCAGATCGAAATCACTGCGGACACGGGCCGTCATGTCAGCCAACATGGCGGCGGAGACGCCAGGCAGCGGGAGGTAGGGCGCTCGATTCATGTTGTGCCAGAAGGCTTCTCGGTGCTCGTCGACGTTCTTGGCGTATTGCAATGTGTCCTTGACGAACGTGTTCTTCATGAGCATGTCGCCCGACAGTCCGTCGATAGTTGGAGCACCCCACTCGTGCAGCACCGCAGCAACGGGCTCGAACCAGACGTGTTCGGCCGACTCGTGCTCGAGGAGGTCGAACATTCGCTTGGCATAGACGGGGTACGCGCCGCCATCGGGATTGAGGATCCGTTGAGTCACGCCAAACCGGTCGCCCAGCGACGTTCCGAACGTTACGTCAGGATCTGCTCCGGCGCGGTGGGTCGATGTCGTCACTGAACGGACCGATCCGGCTCCGAGCGCATTGAGGAAGATTGAGCCGAGCAGGCGCGAATCATAGCCCCCTGTGAGGGGAAGCGACGCGACGTAGTCGTGAGGATCCTTGTCGCGTCCGGCCAGTGCAGGGTGGCTCACCAGGGCGTGTCTAAGAGCCTCGACCACCTCGTCCGGACTGGCCTCGTTGTCGCGGCCCACGGTTCGGGGAACGCCGCGACGGGTGGTGAAGCGGCCCGAGGTGCGGTCGAGGACGCGTCCTTCACACTCCCGCAGGCGTTCGATCTGAGTGAACAGCGTGCGGCCACCGATGAGATATCCCAGCATCATGATCGATGCCCAGGCATCCCAGTCAGGATCGAGACGGCTGTCGATCAACTGGAGCAGGGCAGACGTGGTCGTGGCAAACAGGAGGGCCCCGTGCTGCTGGTGGACGTACACGGGTTGGAATCCCCAAGCAGCGCTGTTGAGGCTGATCTCGGTTTGTCCGACCACGAGGTGAGGACCGACTGCCTCGTGTGTCGCGGCGTCGGAGGTCGCCACGGCTCCGGGATCGGCAGACGGCGACCATAGAATCCCCTGCTCGGTCCCAGACTTCCAGGAGTAGGTGGCGCCGCGGGTGAGCAGTATGGCGTCATCGGTGCCGAGCCGATGCTGTACGTGGTCAGAAAAAGTCGCGTTCAGACGTTGTCGGAGTACCTCGTCGATCTGGCCTATGGCACCTACGACGTGTGTTGCTTCTGCAGCGGGCGTCATGCGATTTCGATGACGACAGGTGCGTGGTCGCTGGCGCCTTTGCCCTTGCGTTCCTCGCGGTCGATCCAGGCCGTGTCGACCCGGGCCGCGAGCGCCTGGGAGGCCAGGATGAAGTCGATCCGCAGGCCACGCTTCTTGGGAAACGCGAGCTGTTGGTAGTCCCAATACGTGTAGACGCCGGGGCCGGGGGCATGGGGGCGTACGACGTCGGCGAAGCCCGCGTCGACGACTGCCTGAAACGCATCGCGCTCCGGCTGGGAGACATGGGTCTTGCCCTCGAACACCGACATGTCCCACACATCTTCGTCCTGCGGGGCGACATTCCAGTCTCCCGTCAGCGCGATCTGGGCGTCGGGATTGTCTTCCAGCCAGCCGCCGGCGACTTGGCGCAGACGCTCGAGCCAGGCGAGTTTGTAGACGTAGTGCGCATGGTCGACCTCACGGCCGTTCGGCACGTAGAAGCTCCAGACCCGCACCCCGCCACAGGTCGCGCCGATGGCCCGGGGCTCCAGCACCTCGGGTTCGCCGAAAAGGGGCTGATCGTCGGCGAATGACGTCGCGACGTCCTCGAGTCCGACCCGTGAGAGCAGGGCCACGCCATTCCACTGGTTGAGGCCGAAGTGCGCGACTTCGTACCCCATCGAAGCGAGTTCGAGTCCGGGGAACTGCTCCTCACGGCACTTGGTCTCTTGGATCGCGAGTACATCGATGTCATTGCGCTCGAGCCAACCGGTGACCCGGTCGATTCGGCTTCGGATGGAGTTGACGTTCCAGGTGGCAATACGCACTCGACGAACTTACCGCGTCGCGCCAGTGCCCAAAAACTGAGGAGCGATGCCATGATGGCGACATGAGCGACCAGGATTCGGCTGCGCACAATCCGGGGCACGAGGACGATCGCATCGAGGGTGCGATCGCCCAGAAGCCCGACACGTCACCGCAACGTTGGGTCAGACGGATCGTCCTGGCGATCGTGATCGTCGGAGTCGCGTACATCGTCTACCTGATGTCGGCGGCATTCTTCCCGCGCTGGTGGGCTCAGCGGGTGGCCGATCAGGTCAACGGCGGCGTCACCCGCGGAACCATGTGGGGACTGTTCTACGGATTCGTGTTCACCGCGATTCCATTGCTGCTGCTTTTCCAAGTGCGCCGACGGTTCTTCAACTGGACGTGGCGCGGCATCGTGGCTTTGATCGCGATCGTCCTGGCGGCGCCCAACTGGCTGACGCTCTCGGTCGTGGCCGGCAATAGCAATGCCGCCCACGCGGGCGAGCGAATCTTCGATGTGGATGCGCCAGGATTTCGGTGGGCGACGCTCGTCGGCGTCATCGCCGGTGCAGTGGTGGCGGTCGCCGCGACCGGCCTGAGTATGCGTCTGAAGCGCCGCAAGGTTGAGGTCGAACGGCTGCGGGGGGAGCGCGACGAACTGCGCCGCACTCGTGACGACGCCGAGGGATCTCCTTGAGATCGTTGCTCCATTCTCTGACAGGTCTGCATATCCGCACGTAATCTGGGGCTCTCGGGAGCGAGGTGAGGCATGGAACCGGATGCGAGCGACGAGCAGTTCTTGTCCCTGCGCACCGTAGAGGGTCTGGTCGACCTGACGCGTGATTTGGCGACGACCGCGGATCTGAAGGTGATTCTCGACTCGATCTGCTACGCCATTGTGGAAATCGCGCAGTTCGAGGCGGCCGCGATCAATTTGGTCGCCGCTTCGGGGGAGTTGGAGGTCGTCGCGGTCGCCGGACCGCCGAGTGTGTCCGATTTGCTGGGCACTACAAGTACGAGGGAGGGATGGGACCTCGAGATCGCGTCCGCACATCCGCACCACGGTCTGCTGCTGACGACCGATGCGGGCAATCCCCAGGTCGAAGTGGAGTGGATCAACGAGGACGAAGCGTGGTTCGAACCGCATCGCGACGATCCGCTGGCCTGGACCAAGGAGCACATGCTGTTCAGCGCCTTGTCGGATGCTGCCGGTGACCTGATCGGCACAGTCAGCGTCGACATGCCGCGGTCTGGGCTCGTGCCCGACGCCGCGCAGTGCGCAACGCTCGAGATCCTGATCCGCCAGGCGGAGACCGCTTTGGCCGCCTCCCGCATGCTGGCTCGGTCCGAACTCAATGAGCAGGTCTACCGTCTGGCCTTCGATTCGGCGCCCACCCTGACCGCGATCGCCCGATCCTCGGGCGAGTTCGTCGACGTCAACCGAGCGTTCGCTGACGTCTTCGGGCAGATCGCCGATGCTGCCTCCTTCGACGCCGCGATCACGACGGTCGACGGGCCAGGGGGTCTCCACGACGTTCTACGCCTGGTCTTCGACGGTGCGATGGGGGTGGCGACCTTCGTCGCGATGCTGAACCATCCCAGCGGGCCGCAATGGTTCCAGGTCACCGTCAGAGGTATCGCGCACACCGTCATCAAGCCCGAGCGGGCGGTCTGCACGATCGTCGACATATCGTCGGAGCGGCGCGAACAACTGCGCCACCAGCACGATGCCGAGCACGATCCACTGACAGGCCTGCTCAACCGGCGGGGCGCCCGTCCGGTCATGGACGTGGCCGCTGCGCCGTCCGACGAGCACCCATTGGTCCTGGTGATGGCCGGGGATCTCGACGGCTTCAAGGCGGCCAACGACAGATTTGGTCACCAGGTGGGCGATCGAGTGCTGATCGAGACTGCGGCTCGGTTGCGTGATGTGATGCCGGCCGCGGCTTCGGTGATCAGACTGGGCGGCGACGAGTTCTTGATGCTTGCCCGATGTGCCGAGCGTGCGGATGCCGAAGGACTGGCCGACGCCGTCGTGGCGGCCATGAAGGCCCCGTTCTGGTCGGGCCGTCAGCGGGTCGAGCTGTCGATGAGTCTGGGGTTGGTGATCGTCGAGGCGAACCAGGTCGATGACATCGGACCGTTCGTCGCTGCTGCCGACCGGGCGCTGTACGAGGCGAAGTCGGCAGGCCGTGCGTGCTGGGTCGCGGCCGGCCCGCTGATCTGAGGACTTGACCTGGAGTGCGCTCCAGGGTTCATGCTGAAGTCATGACCGTGACAGATGTGCCCTCCGAGGGGCTGACGATCAGTGCGGCCGCCGAACTGAGCGGACTGAGTGTCGACACCCTGCGCTACTACGAGAAGGAAGGGCTGACGCTGCATCGCCCGGGACGCTCGGCGTCGGGTCAGCGTCGGTACTCCGAACAGAATCTGCGCTGGCTGCGAACTCTGGTGATGCTCCGGCGGACCGGGATGCCGATCCGTGAGATCAAGCAGTTCGTCGCGCTCTACCGGATCGACGGCACCGAGCCGCAACGTCTGGAGATACTCCGGACGCACCGGCTCAACGTCCTCGAGCAGCTCGACGAGGTGCAGCGGCATCTGCAGGCCATCGACAGCAAGATCGACTACTACACAGCGCACACCGCAGGCAGGGAGAACCAGGACAGATGAAGAACACCACATGGGGAAGTCAAGGGCTGGAAGCCAGCGTCGAGGGACTCGGTGCGATGGGAATGTCGGCGTTCTACGGCGATCGCGACGACACCGAATCGGCCGCGACTCTGCATCGGGCGCTCGATCTCGGTGTCACGATGATCGACACCGCCGAGATCTACGGACCGTTCCTGAACGAGCAGCTCATCGGTAGGACGATCGGCGGTCGGCGCGACGAGTTCGCGATCGCAACCAAGTTCGCCCGGAATGTCAGTGACGACGGCGTGATCGGCCCGCCCGACGGCAGCCCCGAGTACGCCCGCAAAGCCCTCGAGCGGTCGTTGCGCAACCTGGGCATGGAGTACGTCGACCTGTACTACCTGCACCGTGTGGATCCCGATATCCCGATCGAAGAGACGGTCGGCGCGATGGCGGAGTTCGTCGCCGAGGGCAAGGTCAGGTACCTGGGTCTCTCCGAAGCGGCGCCGGACACGATTCGTCGAGCCCATGCGGTCCATCCGATAACCGCCGTCCAGACCGAGTATTCGCTGTTCGAACGCACACCCGAGGTCAACGGGGTGTTGGACACGATCCGTGAACTCGGGATCGCGTTCGTCGCGTATTCACCGCTGGGCCGCGGTGTGCTGACCGGGGCGATCTCCTCGACCGACGATCTGGAGGACGGTGACTTCCGCAAGATCAGTCCACGTTTCGACGCCGACAACCTCGCGCAGAACCTCACCGTCGTGGACCGGGTACGTGCACTTGCGGACGCCAAGGGAGTGACGGCCGGACAGCTCGCACTCGCCTGGGTGCTCGCGCAGGACAGCGTCGTGGCGATCCCCGGCACGAAACGGCGTAAGTACCTGGAGGAGAACGTCGCCGCAGTCGACATCGACCTCAGCGCAGCGGACCTGGAGGCACTCGACGCTGCGGCACCGGTCGGCGTCGCGGCCGGTGAACGGTATGGCGAGGAGGGGATGCGGCAGGTGCATCTCTGACCTGCCGTGATGCGGTTCAGCCCTTGGCGTAGCGCAGCACCCAGTCGATCATCGGTGTGGTCTCACGCCAGTCGGCGCGGATCTTGTCAACGAGGTCCGCGCTGTGGATGACCGGCTCGAAGCCGTACGACTTGCCGAGCGTCATCGACTTGTGGCGCAGCAGCTCTATGCGGGGGTGATCGATGTCGTACCCGCGGGGTGCGGTCTTGAGTCGGTCGCCGCCGACCTCCCAGCCTGCTGCCGTCAGAGTCGCGAGGATGTCCTCGAGCTCACCGCCGCGGCGCGGTTCGACGATGGCTTCACGCACGCTGGCGAGGCGCGCCGCCGAGGCCTCATAGAATCCCGCACCGACGCGCACTCCGGCGGCACCGAGTTGCAGGTAGTAGCCCGTCGAGGGCCCGGTGGCGACGAAAGCGCCCTGGTGGATCTTGTACGGGGTCTTGTCCTTGGCGAAGCGGACATCCCGGTAGGGCCGAAAGATCTTGGCCTCACCGAACTCGTCGCAGAGGGCCGCGGTGAGCGCTTTCATAGGACCAGCGACCGAGGTTACGTACACCTCTTTGTTGGCTTCCCAGAACGTCTTGGTGTTGTCCATCTCCAGATCGTCGTAGAAGTCCAACGCGGCAACGGGGAATCCAGCGAACTCATCCACAAATCGAGGGTACGCACTATTGGCAGAGTCATGAAATGTCAGCAAGGGGGTACGCATGCCGATAGGTTGTGTGGATGCCTTTCCAGAATAGAGTCAGATTGACTCTTCGCAAGCTGCCGTCACCTCGAGATCAAGCGGCGATCGACACTGCCCGAGCCGCGAAGGCCCTCGTCACTGGCAAGGTCGCGCCTCGTGAGGTTCCGCTCGAGAGAAGGATCGAAGCTGCCTTCGCTTCTGGACAGCCCAAGCGGATCGCGAAGGTTCTACGTGAACTCCACGCGTTGCAGGCTCGTGTTGAACAACTGGCGTCGCCGCCTTCCACCCCGGGCAATGTCCGGCTTTCCGAGACCTCGGGCGCCCAATCGCTTCAATACATGATCGAGCTGTTGCCGCATATTCAGAAGCTGATCGGCTCCTACCCCCGTAAGACCCGATTCACGGTCTTGGACGTAGGCCCCGGAACCGGTCTTGGCACCGAGCTCCTGGCCGAGCTCTATAGCAAAGGGCGTCTCGGGTACCGCATGAAGGTTTCCGCGATCGATATTTCGACGACGTTCCGGAACTATCTGTGGGCCGTGGCCCCTCGGGTCCCATTCATCCAGGGCGATGTGTTCAAGCTTGAGTCGCGATATGACATCGTCATCGCGAGTCACGTGATCGAGCATGTTGAGGACCCCGTTGCCTTCTGCGAGAGGCTGCAGGAGCTGGCGCGGATCGCGGTGTTCATTGTCGCTCCGTACGACGAGCCTGCTGACAACCTCACACGGGGTCACGTCAGCGTGATCGACGAAGCGATGGTGGCCGCCATGAAGCCGACCTCGCACGTGTTGATCAACAGCGTCTGTTGGGGGTCGATGTTCGACCCGCCCTACGAGATGCTGATTGCCGAGCTACCCGGCCGGGCAGAGGCGCAGCAACCGACAGCAACTGCTTGACCAGAAACGAGGGCCTCCGGGGGAGATGGTCGGCGAAGGCTCACATCCACCACCAAGGTCCTCGTTTCACACGGTCAGGGTCGGCGTCTAGGGGGTGAGCAGTACTTTGCCGGTGGCTCGGCGTTCGTCGAGCGTCAGGAGGGCCGCAGCTGCTTCGTCCAGCTCGAAGGTGGGGCCGACGACTGGCTTGAGGGATCCGTTTTCGAGATGCGGCACGAGCGCCTCCCATTCCTTGGCGATGTGACCTGGACGGGTCAGGACATACGCGCCCCAGCCGACGCCCACGACCGAGACGTTGTTGAGCAGGAGCCGGTTGACCTTGACCTGCGGGATCTCCCCAGCCGTGAATCCGATGACGAGAAGCCGTCCGTCATCGTTCAGGCAACGCAGTGAGTCGGTGAATCGGTCGCCGCCGACCGGGTCGACGACGATGTCGACACCGCCGTTGGACTTGACCTGGTCCTTGAAGCCGTCGGCCAGTACGAACTCGTCGGCACCGGCTTCCAGGGCGATCGCGCCCTTCTCCGGAGTCGAGGTCACCGCGACGACCCGGCCTGCGCCGAATGCCTTGGCGATCTGGATCGATGCCGTGCCGATGCCGCCGGCCGCGCCCTGGACCAGGACCGATTCGCCGGCTTGGAGCTGGCCACGCTCGATCAGTGCGAAGTAGGCCGTGCCGTAGTTGAAGATGATCGATGCGCCCTGCTCGAACGAGATGTTGTCCGGCAGCGCGAATGTCGTATCGACCGGTGCGAGGGCTTCCTCGGCGAATCCGCCGAGGAGGCACAAGGAGGCGACCCGGTCTCCCGGGGAGAAGCCGGATCCGGCCGGTGCGCTGATGATCTCGCCGGCGATCTCGGCTCCCGGGGTGAACGGGAGATCGGGCTTCATCTGATAAAGCCCTCGGGATTGCAGGACTTCGGGGAAGGCGACGCCTGATGCGCGCACCCGGATCAATACCTGGTCCGGACCGGGCTCGGGGGTCGGTAGTTCGACGACCTGGACCGCCGAAGGCCCGTCCAGGGTGGTGATCTGCACAGCTCTCATGCGCCGACCATAGCGCATTTCTAAGCAAGCGCTTATCTCACTCGCCCAACAATTGACGACTTACCGAACGAACGGTAACGTGACTGCGAACACGTTACCGACCGTTCAGTAACCAGGAGGATCCATGGGCAAGGAAGCAGGCGTACCAAGCCTTGATCTCTCCGCCTCAGGAGATACGTCGACCCGCATCAAGGCGGCTGCGGTCTACCTGTTCGCGATGCAGGGATATGCCGCGACCGGAATCCGCGATATCGCCAAGCAGGTCGGCATCACGAACGCCGGTGTGTACCACTTCGTGACCAACAAAGAGACTTTGCTGCGCGAGATCATGCGTCAGGGTCAGCAGCTGCTGACTGACACAGCTGACGCGGCATTGGCCCACGTCGAGAAGCCCGAAGACCGCCTGGCGCTCCTGGTGAGCGGACTGGTCGGTGCCCACGGCGTCAACCAGATGATCAGTCTCGTGACCGACGGTGAGATCCGCGCGCTGCCCCACGGGAGCGAGGCTCGTGCGGAGATCCTGTCGATGCGCGATGAATACGAGCGCCTCTGGAAGGACGTCCTGGCCGCAGGCGCGGAAGAGGGTGTCTTCACGATTGCCGATCACCGGCTCACCCGCCTGGCCCTGATGGCGATGTGCACGGGTGTCAGCGAGTGGTACCGCGCCGATGGCGAGACCGATCTCGACACCATCGCGATCGAGTTCGTCGACATCGCATTGACCGCGGTCCGCGCAAGTCGCGAGGGCAGGCCCATCACGTCGAAGGATGTCGACCTGGTCGATCTCGATCTGCAGGTGCGTGCCGACTGGGAGCCGCGTGTGCTCCCCGAAACCCAGCCGAATGAAGAGGACACAGACCGATGACCACACAGCATGAGGTGGTCGTGCCGGCAGATCGCATCGCCGCCGACCCTGAGCCTGCGACCCTCATTGCCCTATTGGCCCGTGCGGCGACCGAGTTCGGCGGGCGCGAGTTTCTGCGCTTCTCGGCCGGCTCGATGACGTTCGCGGCAGCCGATGAGCTCACGTCCCGGCTGGCGAATCACTTGATCGACCTGGGCATCCGGCCCGGTGACCGGGTCGCGATCATGATGCCCAATCGGATCGGCTGGCCTCTGAGCTGGCTGGCCGCGCTCAAAGCCGGCGCCGTCGTCGTGCCGATCAACTCGGCATACATGTCGGCGGATCTCGAATTCGTCCTCCGCGATTCGGGTGCCAAGCTTGTGTTGACGGTCGCCGACTACCGCGATCTCGTCGACGAAGTCGTCCGGATGCTCGACACTGTGCAGGGGGTGCTCGACTTCGAGGACCTCGATGAGGTCCTCGCGACGTGCAGTTCGCAGACGCCGGCGATCGACGTCACCGCCGACTCCTTGGCCAATCTGCAGTACACGTCCGGTACGACCGGCTTTCCCAAAGCCTGCATGCTGACCCACGACTACTGGGTCCGAATGGGCTGGGTCGCCGCGGGAATGGCCGGGCTCGACGATCAGGACGTGGTCCTGACCGCCCAGCCCTTCTCCTATATCGATCCGCAGTGGAACACCGCGATGTGCCTGACGGCAGGCGTGCCGCTCGTCGTACTGCCGAAGTTCTCCGCGTCGGGCTTCTGGCCGTCGGTGCGCGAGCATCGCGCCACGATCTTCTACGTCCTCGGCACGATGCCGGTCCTGCTGCTCAAGCAGCCGCCGACCGAGGACGACCTCGACAATGCGGTCCGCCTGGTTCTGTGCTCCGGCATTCCCGCGGCGCGACACGCGGAGCTCGAACAACGCTGGGGAGCCCCTTGGCGCGAGGCCTACGGGATGACCGAGTCCGGTGTCGACCTGATCTCCCCGGTCGACGATGTCGATGTCGTCGGCAGCGGTTCCATGGGACGTCCGGTGCCCACCAAGAAAGTGCGGATCGTCGACGCCGAGGGTGCCGCGGTCCCCGACGGCGAAGTCGGCGAGCTGGTCGTCCGGGGCAAGCCCCTGATGCTCGGCTACTGGAACCAGCCCGAAGTGACAGCGCAGACGATCCGCGCGGGATGGCTGCACACCGGCGATCTCGCCCGGCGCGACGAGAACGGCCGCTACTACCTGGTCGGCCGGCTCAAGGACATGGTCCGCCGTGGCGGCGAGAACGTCTCGTGTGCCGAGGTCGAGCGGGCATTGGAGCAACATGACGCGGTGCTGGCGACCGCGGTGGTGCCGGTTCCCGATGAACTGTTCGGCGAAGAGGTCAAGGCATTCATCCGTCTGATCCCCGGGATCGAACCGACTGCGGACACCGCGGCAGAGATTCTCGACGATGTGCGCACCCGCCTTGCCCGCTTCAAAGTCCCCCGTTTCGTCGAGTTCGTCGACGAATTCCCGATGACCCCGTCAGAACGCATTGCCAAGGCCAAGCTCCAGGCACGCCAGGACCACGATCCCGGCGTGACCTTCGACCTTCAATCCGTTCGATAAATCCTTCCCCCGTTCACGAAAGCAGGTGCAGCATGTCCAGATCCATCTCTCGTAGGTCGACTCGTCTCATCGCGGTCGCAGCCTCACTCGGTGTGGTGGCGGTCGCCGCCGCGGCATGTGGCGGCGACTCGTCCGGCGGCAAGAGCTCTGCCGCCGGCGACGCCCCGTCGTCGGTCAGCCTCGTGCTGCGCAATGACGTCGACAGCTTCGATCCGTTCAAGAGCGCTGCCGAATCGGGTGCCAAGCAAGTTTTCGACGCGGTCTACGACACGCTGGTGCGGGTCCAGGCATCCGACTCCAAGGTCGAGGTCACCGGCTCCCTGGCCGAGAAGTGGGACGTCAAGCCCGATTCGGCGACGTTCACCCTCAGGAGCGGTCTGACCTGCGCCGACGGCACCGCGTTGACCGCGACCGGCGTCGCCAAGTCTCTGCAGCACCTGGCCGATCCCAAGACCGGCGCGCTGTACGCCAGCCGGATCTTCGGCCCCGGCGGCGCCAAGGACATCTCGGCCGACGATGCCGCCAACACCGTCACGATCCAACTCAACGCGCCCTACACGTACCTGCTGGAAGGCCTGTCGCAAGGCTATGTCGTGTGCCCCACGGCATTCGACGACATCGAGGCGCTCGCGACGACTCCGGCAGAGACCGGCGCCTTCGAACTCGCCGAGTCCAAGCGCGGCGAGAAGTACGTGCTCAAGAGCCGTGAGACACCGGCTGTTGCGAAGTCGAAGCTGCCCGGAACCCTGGAACTGCGTGTTGTCAACGACGATACGACTCGCGCCAACCTGGTCGAGACCAAGGGCGTCGACATCGCCTCGATCCTGGGCCGGGATGCCGAGCGGCTCAAGCGCAGCAACAAGCCGATCGCCGGCAAGGCGATGCTGGCCGATGCCGTGGTGTTCAACCAGGCCGCGGGGCATCCGGGTGCCGATCTCGAAGTACGTCGGGCCGTCGCCCAGGCGGTCGACTCCGCGGGCTACGCGAAGGCGGCGACCTTCGATCTCGGTTCGCCGATCGACACGATGTACACCCCCAATATGGCCTGCTACGAAGCCGGCAATGGCAAGCTCACGCCGCAGTTCGATCTCGACGCCGCCAAGGCTACGCTCGCATCGGCCGGCTACGGCCCCGGCGGCAAGAAGCTGACGATGCGGCTACTGGGTATCGATCTGCAGAACTCCGGACCTGAATTCCTGGCCGATGCGCTGCGCAAGCTCGGCGTCGACGTCAAGTTGTCCAAGGGCACGCTCGAGCAGGCCATCGGTGTGCTGTTCGGCGACGGCGGTTGGGACGTCATGGTCTTTCCGTACCCGGTTCCCACGCCGCTGCCGTCGGCACTGGTCAACCAGATCAGCGGCGAGCTTGGCGTGACGCTCAACGTCGGAAGCGTCCAGAACAAGGTGTACGACTCGACCGTCGAGAAGGCTGCCGGCGCGACGGGTGCCGAGCAGTGCGAGCTCTGGTCGAAGGCCGAAGCGGCGTTGCTGGAGAACGTCGACCTCAAGCCGGTCGCGTGGTCCAACGCCGCCTGGTTCGCCAATGGCGTCACCTTCGAGGCGAACTACTTCAACATCGACACACGCTCGATCAGCCAGTCCAAGTAGTACCCAGACCAATCTCCACACGACCAAGACGGGGCAATCGATCATGAAGTTGTCGAAGTTTTTCCTTGATCGGCTGCTCCGTCTTGCGATCGTGCTGGTCTCGATCGTCATCATCACGTTCGCGATGGTGCACCTGGTACCGGGTGATCCGGCCAGGGCGATCGCCGGCGGGCAGGCCGATGAGACCGCGGTCCAGCTCGTTCGTGAGGAGTTCGGCCTGGACCAGTCGCTGGGTCGCCAATTCATCGACTACACGTCCGGACTCGCCCGCGGAGACCTCGGTACCTCGTTCAAGACGCGTGAGCCGGTGACCGAGCTGATCGCCGGAAAGGTCGGTGCCACCGCGGCCCTGGCCGGTGCCGCCTTGCTGATCATCGCGATCGCGGGTGTCGCGATCGGTCTGCTGTCGGGCATAGCGTCGCAGGGTGACCGTCGAGGATTCGAAGTCTTCTTCAGTTCGGTGACGGGTGCGCTGTCGGCGATGCCGCACTATCTGATTGCGACGTTCCTGGTCTTCCTCTTTGCCGTCACATGGCAGATCTTCCCTGTCGCAGGTGCCGTGGGCGTCTCCGCACTGGTGCTGCCCGCGATGGCCATCGCGCTTCGACCGACCATGATGGTCGCCCGGGTCATCCGGGTTCGCACCCTCGAGGTCGTCGAGCAACCGTATATACGTACTGCGCGGAGCAAACGACTTCGTCCTTCACGGGTGTATCTGCGCCATGTTCTGCCCAATGCGGTCACGGCCGGTCTCGCCCTCGGCGGAGTCCTGTTCGCGAGCCTGATCGGTGGCGCAGTCGTCGTCGAGATGGTGTTCGCCCGGCCCGGGCTCGGCACTGAACTGGTCAGGGGCGTCATCGCGGGCGACTACCCCGTGGTCCAGGGCGTCACCTTGGTACTCGGCGTCAGCGTGGTCGTGGTCAACATGATCGTCGACCTGCTGATGGCCGTGCTCGATCCACAGACGATGGAGAACTGAGTCATGACCGATTCGATCAGATCCTCACGCTCCGGCTTCGCGGAGTTCTTCAAGACGCCGACAGGTTGGTTCTCGGCTGTCGCGATGGTCCTGCTCGCGGTGCTTGCGGCGATCGGACCGCACGGCTTCGGCAACTCGGCCACCGAGGTCGACATGGTCAATGCGAGCCAGGGCCGCTCGTCGGAGCATCTGCTCGGAACGGACGGGCTCGGCCGCGACATCTTGCTGCGGACCCTCGCCGCGACCAGGACGTCGATCCTGCTGGGCTTCTCGGCCGTGGCCATCGCGGTAGTCCTGGGCTGCACCATCGGCGCGCTGCTCGCCGTGTCGGGTCGTCGCGTCCGGCGCCTGGGAGCAACCGCGATCGACACGATGCTGAGCTTCGGCGACATTCTTCTCGGCGTCGTCGTGGTGACGATCCTCGGCGTGGGCGCCCGCAGCGCCGTTATCGCGATCGGGGTGGCCTTCACGCCGGTCTTCGCCCGGTTCTCGTTCAGCCTGGTCTCGTCGATCGTGGTCCGTGACTACGTCGCCGCGGCGCGGGTCACGGGCGTGCGTCGGCGTTCATTCTTGTCTCGCTACATATTCCGCAATGTCTCCGACAGCCTGGCCGTGACGAGCTTCGGTGCCGTGGGCGAGGGCATCATCGCGTTGTCGTCGCTCAGCTTCCTCGGCCTGGGAGTGCAAGCGCCGTCATTCGACTGGGGGCAGATGCTGACCGACGGCGTGCGGAACTTCTATCTCAACCCATGGGCGGCGCTGGCGCCGGCGGTCATGATCGCCCTGGTGGGCCTGGCCCTGTCGATGTTCGGCGACGCGCTGGCACGTGCTTCGAATCCGCTGTTGCGCAGACAACAGCCCGTCTCCGCCACACCGGGGGACATGTCATGACGACACCACTGCTGAACGTCGAGAACCTCAGCATCCGCACCGGTTCGTACCCGCTCGTGGACGGGGTGTCGTTCCAGGTCATGCCCGGTGAGATCGTCGGCGTTGTCGGTGAGTCCGGCAGCGGCAAGACCTTGACGTCGTTGGCGATCTCCCAGTTGTTGCCCCGCGGACTCACGAGTCGAGCAGATGAGCTGAACTTCGCGGGACTCGACCTGCAGGCCGGTTCGTCGGCGCAGGTGCGGACCGCGCTCGGTACCCAACTCGCGATGGTCTTCCAAGATCCGATGAGCTCGCTCAATCCGGCCATGCGGATCGGGGCGCAGATGATCGAGGTGCTGCGCGCGCACCGTGGCTTCTCCCGCAAGGACGCCCTGGCCAAGGCGGCACAGAGCCTCGCGGACGTTCATATCCCAGAACCCGAGCGCAGGCTGCGGCAGTATCCGCACGAACTGTCCGGCGGAATGCGGCAACGGGTCATGATTGCGATGGGCCTGATGACCGAGGCCCGGCTGATCATCGCCGATGAGCCGACGACCGCCCTCGACGTCACGGTGCAGGCCCAAGTCATGTCGCTGCTGATGGGGTTGAACCAGCAGCACGGGACATCGGTCCTGTTGATCTCACACAACATCGCCTTGCTTTCGGAGATCTGCGACCGGGTGCTCGTGATGTATCGCGGTCACCTCGTCGACGACGTGGCGGCCGATGATCTGCTCACCGGAGCCCGGCACCCCTACACCCAGATGCTGATCGGCGCGATCCCCGACCTGACGACCGACCGTCGCCGACCGCTGGTCGACGTACCGGAATTCGATCCCCTCGCGAGGAGTGTTGATCATGCTTGAGCTCCGTGATGTCGAAGTGACCTACCGCTCCCGGCAGAACTTCCGTGCCGTGGCGGGCGTAAATGTGTCGATCGCCCCCGGAGAGACGGTCGGGCTGGTCGGCGAGTCGGGGTCGGGCAAGTCGTCGGTCGCCAAGACCGTCGTCGGGCTAAACGCCTTGTCGGCCGGGACGATCGTGCTCGACGGGCAGGTCATCGCCTCGGCGCGCGAACCGCTGAAAGCAGCGGCGAAACGCGGTCTGCAGTTGGTCTTCCAGGACCCCCGGTCATCGTTGAACCCGCGCATGACGATCGGCGAGACGCTGGGTGAGTCCATGACGCTGGGCGGGACGCCGCGGCGTCAGTTGTCAGAAGCCCGTCGCGAGCTGTTGGCGAAGGTGGGGCTCGACGCCGACCACCTCGATCGCTATCCGCATCAGCTCTCGGGCGGGCAGCTGCAACGGGTCTCGATCGCGCGAGCCCTGTCGGTGAAACCCCGTTACCTGATCCTCGACGAAGTCACTGCCTCACTCGATGTCTCGGTGCAGGCCCGGATTCTCAACCTGCTTCGTTCACTGCAGGAGGAGCTGGGCTTCTCGATGCTCTACATCTCGCACGATCTGTCGGTCATCCGCTACGTCAGCGATCGGGTGTACGTCATGCGGACCGGCGAGATCGTCGAGCACGGCCCGGTCGACGATCTGTTCGCACATCCGGAGACGAGCTACACGCATTTGCTCCTCGAATCAGTACCCACTCTTGGCGGAAGTCGCTGGCGTCGTACGGCGCCGCCGATTCCCGTCGAATCCCATCACCCAACCCAGGAGGCACCATGACGTCCGAGCAGATCCAACGATCTGGTTTCGTCGATATCGAGACCGTGCGCGAGATCGCTGTGATCACGTTCCGTCGTCCCGAAAAGCTCAATGCGCTGAGCAAGGAGATGCGCATCGAGATCGCGGCATTGATCCGCCATCACGGTGATGGAACGCGCGCCCGCGGCATTGTGCTGACCGGAACCGGCCGGGCGTTCTCGGCCGGCGAGGATCTCAGTGCCACCTCGGCCGAAGACAACACCGGCGTCCTGAACGCCGTCGAGTCGTTCCACGACATCACGCGGGCCATCCTCGGGACCCAGGTCCCGGTCATCGCGGCGGTCAACGGTCTGGCCGTGGGCGGAGCCTCCGAGGTGACGATGTGCTGCGACGGGCGCATCGGTACGGAGAATTCGGAGTACTACATGCCGGAGAACGGCATCGGTTTGACGATCTCGAACGCCTCCAGCATTCTGCTGCGCAGGCTCGTGGGCAATCACGCACACCGCATAGTTCTGGGCTCGCCTCGGATCCACTCGGCGGAAGCGCTGGAGATCGGGCTGCTCGATCAGATCGTGGCGGTCGATCAGCTCATCGAGACCGCGATCGACCTGATCTGGAGTTGGACGCCCGAGGGCGGCGCTACGCCGGCCCACCTGCAGCTCCTGCGACCTGATCCGGCTGACATCGAGGCCGCGATCGCGCGCGAGAACGTTGCCGCACAGCAGGTGTGGGACAGCGGCGTGCTCGAAGCCGGGATCGACCGTTTCTGGGAGACCAAAGCGGCCAACGGTTAGCCGTCCATCCGGCGCTCCGCCGTGCCCTGGGTGCGTACCCTGTGCGGATGGATGCGCTGGATCTGGCGATAGCCCGGTGGGTGGCCGACCACCGGGCATCGCCGCTCACCTCGGCGAGTCGCCTGCTCGAAGACCTCGGTGCTTCGCCGGTCGTGTTCGCGATCGTCGGACTGCTGGGGCTGGGTGTCGTGGCAGCCCTGCGGCTGTGGGCCGGACTTCCGCAGGTGGTCGTGGCAGTCCTCGTCACTGCGGTGGCGACACGCCCGCTCAAAGGCTGGTTCGATCGTCCGCGACCCTCGGGCGATCTGACGCTCACGACGCTGCACGAGCCCGCGATGCCCTCCTCGCACGCCGTCATGACGTCGTCGGTGGCTGTCGCGGTGCTCTTGGCTCCCTGGTGGACATCGGTCGCGTTGCGCAGGGCCGTCGCCGCGGTCGCGGTCGTCGGCTGCGTCGTCGTTGCCGCCGCGATGGTGTATCTCGGCGGGCACTGGGTCAGTGACATCCTCGTCGGCTGGCTGCTCGGCACGGCGATCACAGCCGGTGTCATGCTCGCGTGGCAACGGTGGCCGACTGACCGCCGGGCCGTGGCCCCGTCGGGCAAGGGAGAATGAATCGTATGCGCCTCATCGATCTGCTCCCACCGACCGGCGCCGCCTATGACGAGGATGCCGTCTACGGTGCGATCAGCGAGTGGGTCGAGAGCCGGGGGCTGAGCCTGTATCCCGCGCAGGACGAGGCGATCCTCGAATGCGTCGCCGGATCCAATGTCGTTCTGGCGACGCCGACCGGCTCCGGCAAGAGTCTCGTGGCCACGGGAGCGATGGCCGCGGCGCTGGCCAGGGGCGAGTGCAGTATCTACACCGCGCCGATCAAGGCATTGGTCAGCGAGAAGTTCTTCGATCTGTGTGAGATCTTCGGTGCCGAGAACGTCGGCATGGTCACCGGCGATGCGGCCGTCAACGCCGATGCTCCGATCATCGCTGCCACGGCTGAGATCCTGGCCAATATGGCCCTCCGAGAGGGCTCCGAGGCCGATATCGGCCTGGTCGTGATGGACGAGTTCCACTTCTACGCCGATCCCGACCGGGGCTGGGCGTGGCAGGTGCCGCTGATCGAGCTGCCCCACGCGCAGTTCCTGCTGATGTCGGCGACGCTCGGTGACACCACGAAACTCGAAACCGACCTGACCCGCCGCACAGGTCGCGAGACCGCGGTCGTGACGTCCACCGAACGTCCGGTGCCGCTCGTCAGCGAGTACGTGACCTCACCGGTGCACGAGACGCTGGAACAGCTCATCGAGACCGGCCAGACGCCCGTATACGTCGTGCACTTCACACAGGTCAGTGCGCTCGAACGGGCTCAGGCGCTGACGAGCATCAAGGTCGCGACCCGCGAGGAACGCGATGCGATCGCCGATGCTCTCGGCGACTTCAGGTTCTCCTCGGCGTTCGGCAAGACGCTGTCGAGGCTCATCCGGATGGGCGTCGGCGTGCACCACGCGGGCATGCTGCCGCGCTATCGCCGCCTCGTCGAGACCTTGACCCAGCAAGGGCTGCTCAAGGTCGTGTGCGGCACCGACACGTTGGGTGTCGGTATCAATGTGCCGATCCGCACGGTGCTTTTCAGCGGCCTGTCGAAGTACGACGGCACCCGGCAGAGGCAGCTGCAGGTACGCGAGTTCCAGCAGATCGCCGGTCGTGCCGGCAGAGCTGGCTACGACACGATCGGACACGTCGTCGTCGAGGCGCCGGAGCACGAGGTCGAGAACGCCCGCCTCGTCCGCAAGGCCGGCGACGATCCCAAGAAGCTCAAGCGGGTGCAACGCAAGAAGGCGCCCGAGGGATTCGTGTCGTGGGGCCAGGGGACGTTCGAGAAGCTGTCGACCGGGACGCCGGAATCATTGGTTTCGCGGATGAAGGTCAGCCACGCGATGGTGCTCGACGTCATCTCGCGCCCGGGCGATGCGCGAGCGTCGCTCGAACGCCTGATCCGTGAGAGCGGGGAGACCGAAGCCTCCCAGGACCGGCTGCTGGCTCAGGTCGACGAGATCATCGAGGCGTTGCTGGCCGGTGAGGTCGTCGAGCCGATCGATCCGCCCGACAGCGAGGGGCGGACGCTCCAGCTGACGATCGACCTGCAGGCCAACTTCGCGCTCAATCAGCCGCTGTCGCCGTTCGCGGTCGCAGCTTTGGAGCTCCTGGATCGTGAGTCGCCGACGTATGCGCTCGACGTCGTCTCGGTCGTCGAGGCGACGCTCGACGATCCGCGTCCGATCGTCAACGCGCAGCGTCATCGGGCCCGTGGCGAGGCGATCAACGAGATGAAGATGGACGGGATCGAGTACGACGAGCGGATGGAACTGCTCGAGGAGATCACCTGGCCCAAACCGCTGGAGGAACTGCTCACCGCGGCGTACGAGACGTACCGGGGCGGACATCCCTGGGTCGCCGACCACGAGCTGAAGCCCAAGTCGGTCGTCCGTGAGATGTGGGAACGTGCCATGACGTTCTCCGAGCTGATCGGCGACTACCAGTTGGCCCGGTCCGAAGGCCTGGTGCTGCGCTATCTGTCCGACGTCTACAAGACGCTGGGGCGCACTGTGCCCGAGAAGGCCCGCAACACCGAGCTGGAGGATCTGACCGAATGGCTCGGCGAGCTGGTGCGCCAGACCGACTCCAGCCTGCTCGACGAGTGGGAAGAGCTCATCAATCCCGGTGACGATCCGCTCGACGTCAGGCCGCAGGCGATGGCATCGGCGCCGCCGCGACCTGTCACCGGGAACGTCCGGGCCTTCCGCGTCCTCGTGCGCAATGCGATGTTCCGCCGCGTCGAACTCGCGGCGTTCGGTCGCTGGACCGAGCTGGCAGCGGTCGAGCCCGACAGCGAATGGGATGCCGTGGCGTGGATGGACGCGATGGCGGCGTATCGCGAGGAGTACGACGACATCGGTACGGGGCCGGGTTCTCGTGGACCTGAGCTGTTCATGGTCACGGAGGGGCCGGACACGTGGACCGTGCGCCAGACCTTCGACGATCCTGAGGGCGATCGCGACTGGGGGATCAGCGCGACGGTCGACCTGGCGGCGTCCGATGAAGCCGGCGAGGCCGTGGTGACCGTGACGGACGTCGGCCCCCTCTGACCCGCCCCAGGGGTGGGGAGGGGCGGGAGGGACGGCGTCAGCGGCGGGTCAGCTTCAGGGGCGCTTTGTCGGCCGGAACGTTGGTGATGTTGCGCAGCTTGTTGGGCGCGACCTGCTCGGCGTGGATGTCGAAGCGTTGCAGCACTTCACGCAGGACCGTGGTGCCCTCCATCAGCGAGAAGGCAGCACCGATGCAGCGACGCACACCGCCGCCGAAGGGGATCCAGGTATTGGCGGCGACCTTCTCGCCGAGGAACCGGTCGGGGTTGAACGTGTGCGCGTCAGCGAAGTTGGCCTCTCGGCTGTGCGACAGCATGATCGACGGCGTGACGGTCGTTCCGCGCGGCAACCGCCGTCCGGCGACGACCTGATCGCTTTGCAGCGTGCGGGCGACGAAGTCGATGATCGGGTGCAACCGCATACCTTCTTTGAAGCACGCTTCGAGGAATGCCTCGTCGCCGGAATCGGCGGCTGCGGTCGCGCGCGCCAAGAGTTCGGGGGAGCGTCCCAGCTCGTGCAATGTCCATGACAGCGCCGAGGCGGTGGTCTCGTGACCGGCCAGAAGCAGGGTGATGAGCTGATCGCGCATCTCCGGGTCGGTCAACGGTGGTTCGTCCGACTCACCGTCGCCGACCCGCAGCAGGCGTGACAACACGTCATTGCGTCCCTCGAGATCGTGTGCGGCCCGGCGCTCACGGATTTCGGCGTACAGAATCTCGTCGACCGACTGCTGATTCGCGAAGTAGCCGCGCCACGGCGGCAGGGCGAACAGCTTGGGATACGACCAGGCGAGCAGCATCTTGGCGTCGATGTCGACCATACGGTTGACCTTCGGACGCAGCACCGCGAGGCGCTTCTCGTCAGTTACTCCGAACACGACCTGCAAGATGACGTCGAGAGTCACGGCGTTCATCCGGTCGAGCGTCACCAAGGTGTCACCCGTGCCCCATGAGTCGACTTCAGCCTTGGCGATCTGCTCGATGAGCGGTTGGTACGCCCGCATCGACGGACCGGTGAAGGCCGGCATCAGCAATTTGCGGGCGCGTTGGTGTTGAGCGTCGTCGGTCAGCAGCACCGAGTGATCACCCATCACGGGCTTGAGGATCTCATTGCCCTTCCCGGCGTGGAATTGCGATGGGTCGGCGGCGAAGATCTCCTTGATATCAGCCGGATCGCTGAACACGACCAAGGTGCGCGGCCCCGGCAGGATCTGCAGGCTGAACGTGTCACCGAACTCCTTGTGCAGTTCGGGGATGACGGTGTCGCGATTGCGCAGGAACCGCCATGTCATCAGAGCCGAGCGGGTCTTCGGGCCAGCCGGGATGTCGTACAGCTCTGCGGAGCTCATCAGGCGGCCTGTTCCCACGCGAAGTCGGGCACATTGACCTTGCGGGTCTCCCACCAGTATTGGAATGTGAACTTGGGCCAGATGGTCCGGTTCTTGCCGTGACTGTCGAGATACCAGCTGGTGCAGCCGCCCTGGGTCCAGATGCCCTTCTCGACCAAACGCTGGATCTCGGTGTTGAAGTCGTCCTGAGCCTGTTTGGTCGGTTCGGCGGCCGTGGCTCCCCGCCGGTCCATCTCATCGAGGAGCCGGATGATGAATTTGGTCTGCTGTTCGATCATGAAGACCACCGAGTTGTGACCAAGCGCGGTGTTGGGACCCAGCATGAAGGCCAGGTTGGGGAAGCCGTTGACCATGATCCCCATATAGGTCTCGACGCCGTGCTCGCGGAACTGCGCAGCCAGATCGACGCCGTCCTTGCCCTTGATGTCGAGATAGTCGAAGGCGTCGACGACGTGGAATCCGGTTCCGTAGATGATGACGTCGGCCTCGTGGAAGACGCCGTTTCCGTCGATCACTCCGTCGGCGGTGATCTCGGCGACGCCGTCGGTGCTGAGCTCGACGTTCGGACGCAAGAACGTGGGGTAGTAGGCGTTGGACTGCAGCACCCGTTTGCAGCCCAGGCGGTAGTCGGGCGTCAGCTTGGCCCGCAGTTCGGCGTCGGGTATCGCCTTCTTCAGGTACCGGGTGACGATCTTCTCGGCGAACGGCAGCACGTCGAGGTGGCCGTTGAACGCGATGGCCCGGGCTTCGAGTCCCCAGTACAGGGCGTTGCGGTAGGCGCGCTGGGCGCCGGGGACCTTGTCGAAGACGGTTTTGCGCCATTCGGCGGTGGGCTTGTCCTTCTTGGGCAGGACCCACGGGGGTGTGCGCTGGAAGACCGTCAGCTTCTCGACGTCTTGGGCGATGATCGGGATGAACTGGATCGCGCTCGCGCCGGTTCCGATCACGACGACCTTCTTGCCGGCCAGATCGACGGAATGATCCCACTGCGCGGAGTGGAACTTCGGCCCCTCGAATGTCTCGGCACCCTGGATCTCGGGGATGTTGGGGATGTGCAGACCGCCGACTCCGGCGACGACGACGCGTGCCTGGTAGTCCTCGCCGGAAGCGGTGCGGATCGTCCAGACCTTGCGGTCCTCGTCCCACGACGCTCCGGTGACCTCGACGCCGAAGTCGATGTAGGGGCGGATGCCCTGCTCGTCGGCGACTTTGCGCATGTACGACCAGATTTCGGCCTGCCCCGAGAAGCTTTTGCTCCAGTCGGTGTTGAGTTCGTACGAGAAGGAGTACATGTGGCTGGGGATATCGCACTCACAGCCGGGGTAGGTGTTGTCGCGCCAGGTGCCGCCGACGTCCTGGGCCTTCTCGAGCACGACGAAGTCGCTGCGGCCCGAGGCGAGCAGCTTCATGGCCATGCCCATGCCGGAGAAGCCGGTGCCGATGATGACGATGTCCTTGGTGATCACATTTCAGATACTAGCGGTATCTGAGTATGATGCAAGGGTGCAATCAGGCCACGGGGGTCTGGCGGGTGAGGAGCAGGTGTGACTGTCGGCAGTGAACCAACGACGAGGGCAGAGCGACAGGCGCAGACCAGGCAGAGCCTCATCGCGGTGGCTCGAGACATGTTCCTCACCGACGGATATGCGGCCACCTCGCTCGACAAGGTCGCGGTCAAGGCGGGCTTCTCCAAAGGTGCGGTGTACTCCAACTTCGCGGGCAAGGAAGAGCTGTGCATGGCGGTGCTCGACAGCATCCATGCCGAACAGATCGACGGGGTCGTCTCGGCGTTCTCGCAGGACACCGACCTCGACGGTCAGATCGAAGCCTTCGTCTCGTGGGCCCGCGAAGGCCTCGGCCAGCCGCGCTGGACCGCGCTCGAAGTCGAATTCGGCGCAATCGCCAGGCACAGCCCGTATGTCGCGACGGAGCTGGTCAAGCGGCACCGTGAGATCCGCGAGGCGATCGCCCAGCTGGTTCGTCAGGTCACGACCCAGGCGGGCCTGGACGAGGTTGTCGATGCCGACAAGGCGGCGACGACCTTGCTGAGCCTCGGCATCGGCCTCGGCACGCTCCGCTCTCTCGACCAGACGATCGATGTGGGGATCTTCGCCGACACGATGCGGGCGCTGCTCAAGGGATCGGCCTGAGCGCCTCGTTGGTTGAGGTGCGGAGCGAAGCGAAGCCTCGAAACCAACGAATGTGGTCTCGAGGCTTCGGCCGCGTGCGGCCTGCGCACCTCAACCAACGGTGCGCGGTGGTTCAGTAGCCGCCGTTGGCCTTGAAGCGGTCGTAGCTCGCAACGATCTCGGCCTCGGCCTCGACACGTCCGGTCCAGGTCGAACCCTCGACGGACTTGCCGGGCTCGAGGTCCTTGTAGACCGTGAAGAAGTGCTCGATCTCGAGACGGTCGAACTCCGGCACGTGGTGGATGTCGCGCAGATGCTCCTGGCGCGGATCCTTGGCCGGGACGCAGAGCAGCTTGTCGTCGCCGCCGGCTTCGTCGGTCATGCGGAACATGCCGATCGTGCGGCAGGAGATGACGCAGCCGGGGAAGGTCGGCTCCGACAGCAGGACCAGGGCATCGAGCGGATCGCCGTCCTGGCCGAGGGTGTCGTCGATGAACCCGTAGTCAGCGGGGTACTGCGTCGCGGTGAACAGCGTACGGTCGAGGCGAATGCGATGCGTCGCGTGATCGACCTCGTACTTGTTACGGCTGCCCTTGGGGATCTCCACGGTGACGTCGAAAATCACTGGTGCCTCCGGCGGTTGGTAATCGGGTGTGCGCGTCGAACAACACTGCACGTGGGGTTTCAGTCTGGCGTACGTGAATGGCCCGCGAGACGCCAGGGTCGTAGCGGTTGCCCAGTCCCTGGATAGGCTGGCATGCGTGTCCCGCGACCGAAAGCTTCCCGGATGGGGGCACGTGGCGGCGTTCGCGACGCCTTTGCTCGTGATAGCGCTCATCGTGGGCAGCGGTGTGACGCTGTGGCAGCGCGGGGAACTCAATCGGTTCATCTGCGACGGCGATTGCGGTCCGGCCTATGTCGTCGCACCTGCCGAACTGTCGATCGACACGACGCCGACCCGTGCGCCGGCGTCCGAGCCGCAGCCGGATCCGATCGATCCGGCCAAGCTGGCGGCGGCCGTCGCGCCGGGGCTGAAGGAAGGCGTCCTCGGGCCCCACGTCGGATTCACGGCGATCTCGCCGAAGGACGGGAGTGTCTTGGCATCGTCCGGATCCGGGACATTCGCGCCCGCCTCGACGACCAAGGTGCTGACCGCATTCGCCGCACTCGCCACGCTCGATCCGGGCACCCGATGGGCCACCCGATCGGTGCTCACGGGGGACCGAGTCGTACTAGTGGGTGGCGGCGATCCCTACCTGTCGACGAAACCGGCCCGGGCCCGTGACGATCGGGTGTTCCAGGCAGATCTGACCACCTTGGCCGCGCGGACCGCCGCAGCGCTGAAGAAGTCCGGGCGCACCAAGGTGTCCCTGGGATACGACGCGTCATTGTTCAGCGGTCCCGACGTGAGCCCGGCCTGGTTGGACAGCTATCTGACCGAGAACATCGTGACTCCGATCAGTGCCCTCTGGGCCGATCAGGGCGTCGTCGACGGGCTACGCGCCAAGAACCCGGCGGCCGTCGCGGCCGGATCGTTCAAGCGCCTCCTGGCCGCACGGGGCATTGACGTCACGGGCGAACCCTCGTCGAGTTCGGCGCCCGCTGACGCCATGAAACTCGCCGAAGTGCGCAGCGCGACGGTCGGGCAGATCGTGGAGACGTTGATGCGGACCAGCGACAATCAGGCTGCCGAAGTCGTGTTCCGCCATATCGCGCTCGCCGACGGAGGACCGGCAACCTTCGCCGGCGGCGCCAAGACGGTCCGCGCGGCGCTGTCGGCCGCCGGCATCGATGTCACAGGTCTCAAGATTGACGATGGCAGCGGACTGGCCCGCGGCAACCGGATCAGCCCCACGACTCTTGTCGAGACCATCGCGGCGGCCGCGGCGACTTCGCGCACGTCCGGATTGGCGGCAGACCTGCCGGTCAGCGGTTTCACCGGAACCCTGATCGAACGGTTCGGCGGGCTCGACACCGCGCTCGGCACGGTGCGGGCCAAGACTGGAACGCTGCGGGGCATCCACTCACTGGCCGGATACGCGATCGATCGGGACGGCCGGCAGGTGCTGTTCGCCGTCATGGCTGATCGGGCAGATCAGGGCCGGCCGCTGGAAGCGCGTGCGGCGCTCGACCGGGTTGCCGCTGCGATCGCGTCCTGTTCCTGCGGCTGACCCGTGAGCCGCACGGCGTAACGTGGAGCACATGATCGACTGGAAACTGGCCCTGACGACGGCCACCAAGCTGTCGAAGCCCGGCCCGGAGGCGTCCGCCGCAGAAGTGACCGAGGCGGTCGCCGAGCTGCGTGAGGGAGCCGCCCGTTCCGAGGCGCCGGTCCGTGAATTCAGTGACCTGCACGCGACGTCGGCCACGGCGCCGGTGCTCGTCGTCGACCGGCCGCGCTGGATCGAAGCCAACCTGGCCACATTCGAGGTGCTGATGCAACCCATCGTGGCCAAGGTCGAGGCCTCGAACTCCGCACCGTCGGGCCTGTCCCGGGCGATCGGCCACAAGGTCGGCGGTGCCGAGGTCGGTGCCTTGATGTCGTTCATGTCGTCCAAGGTCTTGGGCCAGTTCGATCCGTTCTGGGACGGGCCCAACGGCGAGGCCGGACGGCTGCTGCTGGTCGCGCCCAATATCGTCCACGCGGAGCGTCAACTGGGTGTCGATCCACATGACTTCAGGTTGTGGGTCTGCCTGCACGAAGAGACCCACCGGGTGCAGTTCACCGCGGTCGACTGGATGCGGGGCCACCTGCGCTCACTGATGGAGGAGTTCGTCGACGCCACGGATCTGGACGCCGCCAAGCTGTCGGCGCTCGTGACGGAGGGATTCGGCGAAGCGGTCCGTATCGCGAAGGGCGATCCCGACGCATCGTTGTCGGGCCTGTTCCACAATGACAAGCAGCGTGAGATCGTCGACCGGCTGACCGGGATCATGTCCCTTTTGGAAGGCCATGCCGACGTCGTGATGGACGGGGTCGGGCCCGAAGTGATCCCGAGCGTCGCGGAGATCCGTCGCAAGTTCACCCAACGTCGACAGGGCGCGGGCAGTTTCGACCGGCTGCTGCGCCGCATGCTCGGCATCGACGCCAAGATGCGGCAGTACCGCGACGGCGCGGCCTTCGTACGTGAGGTCAACGAGACGGTCGGCCTGACCGGATTCAATGCGGTGTGGGCCGAAGCGGCGAATCTGCCCGACAAGTCCGAGATCCTCGACCCGGCGTCCTGGGTCAAGCGCGTACACGGCTGACGACCGTGGGAGGTGCGCTCGACCCGACCGTCGCGCGGGGTCGCAATGAGGTGCGCCGGGTGCTGGCCGATCTCGAACCGGGGGCCGAAGTTGTCGTCGGTGTCTCCGGCGGTGCCGATTCACTCGCACTCGCGGCTGTCACGGCATTCGTGGCGAAGCAATCGGCGTTGACGCTGCGTGCCGTGATCGTCGACCACCAGCTGCAGGCTGAGTCGGCTGCGGTGGCGATCGACGCCCGCAGGCAACTGGAGCATCACGGCATCCCCGCCGAGATCGTCACGGTCGATGTCACGGGAGACGGTGGTCCGGAGGCGGCCGCACGAACCGCCCGCTACGACGCATTGTCGGCGTCCGGTGCCGACGCCGTCTTGTTGGCGCACACACTCGACGACCAGGCCGAGACGGTTCTGCTGGGGCTCGGCCGTGGTTCTGGACCCAGGTCGATCGCCGGAATGATCGAGGTCGACGGGCTGTGGCGTCGCCCGCTGTTGTCGATGCGGCGCAGCGACACCGAGCAGATCTGTCGCGCCAGCGGACTCGACTGGTGGGTCGACCCGCACAACGACGATCCGAGATTTCGGCGCTCGCGGATCAGAACCGAGGTTCTCCCGTTGCTGGAGGACGTCCTGGGCGGCGGCGTCGCGCAGGCCCTTTCGCGCACGGCGGCGCAGGTGCGGTTGGACTCCGCGGCACTCGACTCGCTGGCCGGCCAGGTCGGCGACCCCGATGACATCGCGACTCTGGCCGCCTTGCACCCCGCGATCCGCTCGCGTGTCCTGCGGCGTTCGGCGCTCGATGCGGGAGCGGACGCTTCGGCGCTCGGTTCGAGACACTTGGCCGAACTCGACCGGCTCGTGACCGACTGGCGAGGACAACAGCGCGTCGAGCTGCCCGGCGGCCTGTGCGCGCGAAGAGTGGGGCCTTCCTTGAAGTGGGAGAACACACCTGTGACACAGTGATCCTGTGGATCAGACGCATGTCGCAAGTGACCTTGAACTCGATCAGACGCTCTTCACCGAAGAGCAGATCGTCGGCCGTCTCAAGGAGATGGCCACTGATATCCAGGCGGACTACGAGGGGCAGGACCTCCTACTCGTCGGTGTCCTCAAGGGTGCCGTCATGGTCATGGCGGATCTGGCCCGCAGCCTGGATCGCCACGTCGAGATGGATTGGATGGCGGTCTCGTCCTACGGATCGGGCACCCAGTCCTCCGGCGTCGTCCGGATCCTCAAGGATCTCGACACCGACCTCAGCGGCCGGCACGTCCTGATCGTCGAGGACATCATCGACACCGGACTGACCCTCTCGTGGCTCATCACCAACCTGCGTTCGCGCGGGCCTGCCTCAGTCGAGATCGCGACGCTGCTGCGCAAGCCCGAGGCCCAGCAGATGGATGTCGAGGTCAAGTACGTCGGCTTCGACATCCCCAATGCCTTCGTGGTCGGCTATGGCCTCGACTACAACGAGAAGTACCGCAATCTGCGGTGTATCGGCACTCTCTCCCCCCACGTCTATTCATAACGCCCAGCGCGGCCCCGCATCCCCGCTGGCTGCGTTGCTCGGAGGTCGACGCACAGAACCGGTGCGCCTTCCCTCCGGCGCCTGGCCATCGGGGCGCGGATGCCACGCTTGGTAGACCTGCCAGTCAGAGTTCGCTGATGGCGAACCTGTCAGGGGAACGTTGACAGTGTGTGAGTACGTTCTCTTTATGAATGGTGCTCCGTGTACCGTTCGACTACCGACCAGCACATGAGGAGGAGTGGACCAGCTCCACGCCGTACATGAACTTCAAACGCCTCTTCAAGGGCCCCTGGCTCTGGATCGTCCTGATCACGATCGCCGTCCTGACCGTCATCTCCCTGACGTCGTCCGCCGACGGATACAAGTCGGTCAAGACCGCGACGATGGTGACGTACCTCGACACCGGCAAGGTACGCGACGCCACGTTCGTCGAGGGCGATCAGGTCATCCAGGCGACCCTGGTCGACGGCAAGAAGGTCAAGTCCAAGTTCCTCAATGACCAGGGCGGGCGTCTTGTCCAGCAGTCCGAGAAGCTGATCCTCGACAAGAAGCTCAAGTCATTCGACGTCGAGGTCCCCAAGACCAATCCGTTCTTGTCGCTGCTGTTCACGATCTTGCCGTTCATCCTGATCTTCGGCCTGATCATCTTCATGATGAACAATGCCGCCGGCGGTGGCGGCCGGGTCATGCAGTTCGCCAAGTCCAAAGCCAAACTCATGAGCAAGGACACCCCCAAGACGACGTTCGCCGATGTCGCGGGATGTGACGAGGCGATCGAAGAACTCGGTGAGATCAAGGAGTTCCTCCAAGAGCCCGCCAAATTCCAGGCCGTCGGTGCCAAGATCCCCAAGGGCGTCCTGCTCTACGGACCTCCCGGCACGGGTAAGACGCTGCTCGCACGCGCCGTCGCAGGCGAGGCCGGCGTCCCGTTCTACTCGATCTCCGGTTCCGACTTCGTCGAGATGTTCGTCGGCGTCGGCGCTTCACGTGTGCGTGACCTGTTCGAGCAGGCCAAGGAGAACGCTCCGGCCATCGTGTTCATCGACGAGATCGACGCGGTCGGACGCCACCGCGGCACCGGAATGGGCGGCGGCCACGACGAGCGCGAGCAGACCCTCAACCAGCTCCTGGTCGAGATGGACGGCTTCGACGTCCGCGGCGGCGTCATCTTGATCGCGGCGACCAACCGGCCCGACGTCCTCGACCCGGCGCTTCTGCGTCCGGGCCGCTTCGACCGGCAGATCGGCGTCGAGGCGCCCGACCTCGCCGGACGCACCCAGATTCTGAAGGTCCACTCACGCGGCAAGCCCATCGCACCGGGCGTCGACCTGGAGGCCATCGGCCGCCGCACCCCCGGATTCTCCGGTGCCGATCTGGCCAATGTCCTGAACGAGGCTGCACTGCTCACGGCCCGCAACGGCGCCAAGCTGATCGACAACGCCGCTCTCGACGAGGCCATCGACCGGGTCATCTCCGGCCCGCAGAAGCGCAGCCGTCTGATGAACGAGGACGAACGGCGCATCACGGCGTACCACGAGGGCGGACACGCACTGGTGGCCGCAGCGTTGCCGCAAAGCGATCCGGTCCACAAGATCACGATCCTGCCGCGCGGGCGCGCCCTGGGTTACACCATGGTGCTGCCCGATGAGGACAAGTACTCGCAGACCCGTGCCGAGTTGCTCGACAAGCTCGCCTACATGATGGGCGGCCGGGCGGCCGAGGAACTCGTGTTCCACGATCCGACCACGGGCGCGGGCAATGACATCGAGAAGGCCACCAACCTGGCCCGCGCGATGGTCACGCAGTACGGCATGACCGAACGTCTCGGTGCCGTCCGTCTCGGCGAGAACGAGTCGCAGCCCTTCCTCGGTCGTGACATCGGTCATTCGCGCAACTACTCCGAAGCGGTCGCCGCGGTGGTGGACGACGAGATCAACAAGCTGATCGCCTTCGCCCACCAAGAAGCGTTCGACATCCTGCACGAGAACCGGGACGTCCTCGACGCGCTGGTCGTCGAGCTGCTCGAGAAGGAAACGCTCGACAAGGGCCAGGTCGCCACGATCTTCGAGCCCCTGCGACGCCGGTCGATCCGGCCGGCCTGGACGGGATCCGACACCCGGGTCCCCGATACCCGCCCGCCGGTCGACCACATTCCAGGACGTTCCTACAGCGGCAACACCAAGACGCCGATCACGGTGGGACCCGACTCGGGTGTTGACGCTCCACCGCCGGCAGGGCCGCCGATCCACGACGATCAGGCCCCCACATGACCGTTGACCGTCCACGGGCCGAAGCGGCGATCCGTGAGCTGTTGTTCGCGGTGGGCGAAGATCCTGACCGTGAAGGTCTGCGTGACACTCCCCAGCGGGTCGCCAAGTCGTATGAGGAGTTGCTGGCCGGTCTCGACCAGGATCCCGACGACGTCCTGACGGCGGTCTTCGAAGTCGGCCACGATGAACTCGTCCTGGTCAAGGACATCGAGCTGTGGTCGATGTGCGAGCACCATCTGGTGCCGTTCTTCGGCAAGGCGCACGTCGGCTATATCCCCACCGAAGGCGGTCGAGTGACCGGATTGTCGAAGCTGGCCCGGCTCGTCGACGTCTTCGCGCGACGCCCGCAGGTGCAAGAACGTCTGACAACCCAGATCGCCGATGCGCTCGTGACGCACCT
The DNA here is from genome assembly GCF_054049535.1 of Aeromicrobium sp. P5_D10. NCBI lineage: Bacteria > Bacillati > Actinomycetota > Actinomycetes > Propionibacteriales > Nocardioidaceae > Aeromicrobium > Aeromicrobium sp. P5_D10. The sequence continues at coordinate 394,788 of NZ_JBFUME010000005.1, read as the reverse complement.
GGAACCGCGCGGTGCCATCGTGGTGCTGGAGGCCGAGCACCTGTGCATGGCGATGCGAGGAGTCCGCAAGGGCGGTGCCAAGACCATTACGAGCGCGGTGCGGGGCCAGTTGCGCGATCCCGCCACCCGCGCCGAGGCCATGGGCCTCATCACGGGGCGCTAATCCCTTGATCGCCGGCACCGCGCAGGACCGCTGCCTCGTGATGGGCGTCGTGAACGTGACGCCCGATTCATTCTCCGACGGCGGCAAATGGCTCGATGCCGACACCGCGATCGGACACGGTCTCGCTCTTGTGGCAGCCGGTGCGGATCTGATCGACGTCGGCGGAGAATCGACCAGGCCCGGGGCATTGCGCATCGATGCGGCCGAAGAGCTGCGCAGGGTCGAGCCGGTCATCCGCGGGCTCGTCGCGGCCGGCGCGATCGTTTCGGTCGACACGATGCGCGCCTCGACCGCGCGCGCTGCCCTCGGTCTGGGAGCGGCGCTGATCAACGACGTCTCGGGCGGCCGGGCCGACCCTGAGATGATGTCGCTGGCGGCTGAGAGCGACTCTCCGGTCGTCCTGATGCACTGGCGTGAGCACTCCGACCAGATGCAGCAGCACACACACTATGAGGATCTGATCGTCGATATCTGCGCCGAACTGATGGTCCAGGTCGATCAAGCGGTGTCGGCAGGTGTCGATCCGGCCCGGATCGTGCTCGATCCGGGACTGGGATTCTCCAAGACAGGTGAACAGAACTGGAAGGTTCTGGCTCATCTCGATGAATTCATCGCCTTGGGATTTCCGTTGTTGGTTGCCGCCAGCCGCAAGCGGTTCCTGGGTGAACTGCTGGCCGAAGCGGCCGAACTGCGTCCTATCGATCAGCGCGACGCCGCGACCGCGGCGGTCAGCGTCATCGCGGCCGACAGCGGAGCCTGGTGCGTCCGGGTCCACGATCCGGCTCCCTCCGCCGATGCCGTGCGGGTGTCCGCCCGGATACGTCAGGACCGGTCGGTCGCGGAGGTCGGCACATGAGCGAGACCGCACTGGCCGTGCATCGGGCGTTCTACGACGCCGTCGAGACCGGGGACGTCGATCTGATGGCGTCGCTGTGGGCCGACGATCCGCACACATCGTGCGTTCACCCCGGCGCGCTTCCCCTCCGCGGCACGAGCCAGGTACTCCGGTCGTGGACCGTCCTGATGGCCAATGTCGGCTACATCCAGTTCTTCTTGACCGACGTCGAAGTGCAGCTGTTTCCGCCTGAATCGGATGATCCGACGCTCGCGATGATCGTGTGCACCGAAAATATTTTGTCTGCCGAGGGAATGTCGTCGCCGGAGGCCTTCCGAGGCGGCAAGGCGGTATGCACGAGTATCTTGGTACGCGACCGGTCTGGTGGGCGGACGGCCGGTGACTGGAAGTTCTGGTCGCGGCACGCCTCCCCGATCGCCGAGATCATGGGAGAAGACTGACGTGAGTGTTCCACAAGGCCTCGACCGCATCGACCTGCGCGGAATCTCCGCCCACGGGTACCACGGCGTGTTCGAGGACGAGAAGCGCGACGGACAGACTTTCATCGCTGATGTGAGTCTGGGTCTCGATCTGGGGCCCGCGGCGCGCGAACATGATCTGACCAAGACAGTGCATTACGGCATCTTGGCCCAACAGATACACGATGCGATTGTGAGCGATCCGGTCGACCTGATCGAAACGCTCGCGCTCCGTATGGTGGACTTGTGTTTGGCCGAAGAGTCGGTTCAATGGGTTAGCGTGACGGTGCACAAGCCAGAAGCGCCCATCGCGGTGACGTTCGAAGACGTCGCCGTCACGATAGAGCGGAGCAAACTGTGACCGAAGCACCCACCCCGTACGTCCTTGACGCCGACACGATGACGGGCGGCATGCGCCCCATTCGTCAGGCGGTCCTGGCGCTCGGCTCCAATCTGGGTGACCGGCATGGCAAATTGCAGGGAGCCGTCTCTGCCCTGGAGGACACCCCCGAGGTCACGATCGTCGCGATCTCGTCGGTGTACGAAACGGAGCCAGTCGGCACGCCCGACGACGCCGGTAAGTTCCTCAACGCAGTCGTCCTGATCGACACGACCTTGACCGTGCACACACTGCTCGACCGTGCCTTGGCGATCGAGGACGCGTTCGGCCGGGTCCGGTCGGAGCCGGGAGCTGCACGCACCCTCGATGTCGATGTCATCGTCGTGGGCAACCGGGTCGCCGAGGACGAGCAACTCGTCCTGCCGCATCCGCGGGCCCATGAGCGCGGTTTCGTGCTGGTCCCGTGGCTCGAGATCGATCCCGAGGGCGAGATCCCGGGCAAGGGCTTCGTGGCCGACCTCATCGGTGGCGTCGACACTGCCGGTGTCGTCAAGCGCGAGGACCTCGAGATCATCTTGTGATCGCCCCGAGCTGATCGCAGTTTCGCTTCCATGAGGATGTCCAGACCGACGCCGGTTCTGCTGATCGTGGCATTGATCGGCGTCGGGCTCGTCGCGGGTCGACTGACCCCGCCTATCGTCGTGCGGTTCGACGGCACAGTTCCCCGTCTGGGCTGGGCGGCGCCGTTGATGTTGCTGGCCGCGGCGGTCGTGGTCGGCATCTTCGCGTGGAACACGTGGCAGAGCCTGCACAAGAAGCAGGAACGGATGACGGCCGACTACGGCATCAAGATGCTGTCGCTGGCCAAGTCATGCGCGATCGTCGGTGCCATCGTGGCGGGCTTCTACGGCGGCTTCGCTCTGGCTTATGTCGACAGTCTCGACTCGACTCTGGGCAAGGAACGTTTCATCCGTGGCCTGGCGGCCGCGGTGGCGAGCCTGATCCTGCTGACCACGGCGCTGCTGCTCGAACGCGCCTGCCGGCTCCCCGACGATCCCGATGACGAGGACGCCCCGCCCACCCCACCGCTCGCGAGTCACTGAGTTACCCCTCGCGAGTCACGTGGTTACGGCTCGCGAGTCACTTGGCTACATCGCGTGTAACTCAGTGACTCATCGGCGGTAACCGAGTGACTCATCGGCGGTAACCGAGTGACTCATGAGCGTTGGGGGCTGAGGAGAGCCTTGCGGAGGGTTCCGAGCCCCACGCTGCCCACTGCCAGGGCCTGGCGGTGGAATGGCTTGAGATCGTCGCCATGGACGGCCACCCAGTCGTCCCTGAGCTGCTCCCACATGCGCTGACCGACCTTGTACGACGGTGCCTGTCCGGGCCAGCCGAGGTAGCGGTTGACCTCGAAGCGGACGAATGCATCGTTCATGTTGACGTGCTGAGCCATGAACGTGAAGGCGTCCTCACCGGTCCAGGTTCCGCTGCCGTCGGGCTTGGGCTTGCCCAGGTGGACCCCGATGTCGAGGACGACCCGTGCGGCGCGCATGCGCTGACCGTCGAGCATGCCGAGTCGATCGGCCGGATCGTCGAGATAGCCGAGATCGGACATGAGACGCTCGGCGTACAGCGCCCAGCCCTCGCCGTGTCCGGAGTTCCAGTTGAGCCGGCGCCAGCCATTGAGCTCGGCGCTGTTGTGCACCGCGATCCCACACTGGAGATGGTGGCCGGGAACGCCCTCGTGATACACCGTTGTGAGTTCGCGCCAGGTGTCGAACTCGGTGACCCCCTCGGGGACGCTCCACCACATCCGACCGGCTCGGGAGAAGTCCTCGCTCGGCGGCGTGTAGTAGATACCGCCCTCGTCGGTCGGCGCGATCATGCATTCGAGTCGGCGCATCGGCTCGGGGATGTCGAAGTGGGTCCGGCCGAGTTCAGCGACTGCGCGATCGCTCGTCTCCTGCATCCACTTCTGGAGGGCGTCGGTGCCGTGGAGTTTTCGCGCCGAATCGGTCTCCAGGTGCGCGATGGCCTCGGCGACTCCGGCTCCGGGGAGGATCTCTTGTGCGATGTGCTCCTGCTCGTCGACCATGCGGCGCAGTTCCTCGATTCCCCACTCGTAGGTCTCGTCGAGATCGATCTCGGCTCCCACGAAGTCTCGCGATGCCAAGGCGTAGTGATCGCGCCCCACCGCATCGTTCTCGGCGGCGTGTGGTGCCAGGTCGTCTTCGAGGAACCGCACGAGCGACGTGTAGGCCTCGGCCGCCTCACGGGCGCCCTCGGCGAGATCTGAGCCGAGGGCCGCAGGGACGTCTGCGCGGGCGGCCAGCTCGGCGAAGAAGCTGTCGCCGCCGGTCTGTTTGCGGGCTTGGTCGAGAACCTCACGCACCTGGCGGATCGCGGGGACGTTCCCGGTGGCGATGCCGATCCGCAGCGAGTTGAGGTAACCGTCCATCGCGGCCGGGATGTTGCGCATTCGGCCGGCGATGTGCGACCAGTCATCGTCGGTCTCGGTGGACATCAGGTCGAAGATGTCACGCAGTTCCTGAGGCGGCGAGGCGATGACATTGAGGTCACGCTGCCAAAAGCCGGCCTCGACCTTCTCGACGTCCAACTCGAGCGTGCGGATCAGCTCGGCCTGCGTGATGGCGTCGACGTCGTCGTGCACCTCGGCACGGCGAACGCGCGCGAGCATCCCCCGGGCTGCCTCGGCGTACGCTGCGACGCCGTCGGGGGAGCGGTCGGCGTAGTCGGACTCGCGACCGGGCCTACCCAAGTGCACGTGGAGCTCCGGCTGCAGATCCAGGAGGGTGTCGAGCCAAGTTTCGGCGAGATCGTCCATAGGGGTCGCGATGCGCTGCTCAGTCATCCCCCGACCCTAACGCTCGCGAGTCACTGAATTACAGGTCGCGAGTCGCCTGGTCGCACCTGAGTGACTCGCGGGCGGTAATTGAGTGACTCATCGCGGGGAGGGCTATTTGTCGATGTCGCCGACGACGAAGAACATCGAGCCGAGGATTGCCACGAGATCGGCGACGACGGTCCCGCTGACGATCTCGGGCAGCACCGCGACATTGTTGAACGACGCCGATCGCAGTTTGAGCCGCCAGGGGGTCTTCTCTCCGCGGGAGACCAGGTAGTAGCCGTTGAGACCCAGCGGATTCTCGGTCCAGACGTACGTCGAACCCTCGGGTGCCTTGAGGATCTTGGGTAGCCGGACGTTGACGGGTCCGGGAGCCAGTTCGGCCAGCCGGGCCAGGCACGCATCAGCGAGGTCGAGCGACACCTTGGTCTGCTCCAGCAGCACCGCGAACCGGGCGTGGCAGTCGCCGGCAGTCATGACCGGGACCCGCAAGACGTCCTGCAGTTCGCCGTACGCGAGATACGGCTCGTCACGGCGCAGGTCGAAGTCGAGCCCCGAAGCACGTGCGATGGGACCGGAGACGCCGTACGACTCCACCAGCGACGACGAGAGCACGCCGACGCCGACGGTGCGGGCGCGGAAGATCTCATTGCCGAAGATCAGGTCTTCGAGTTCGGTCAGCCGGGTGCGGACCGTGGCGATCGCAGCCGACGCGCGTCCGGTCCAGCCGGCCGGAATGTCCTCCTTCAGCCCGCCGACCCGGTTGAACATGTAGTGCATCCGGCCGCCGGAGACTTCCTCCATGACCTCTTGGATCGTCTCGCGTTCACGGAATGCGTAGAAGACCGGTGTGATCGCACCGAGCTCCAGCGGATAGGAACCGAGGAACATCAAATGGTTCAGCACCCGGTTGAGCTCGGCCAGAAGCGTGCGGATCCAGGTCGCCCGTTCGGGCACCTCCATGCCCAGCATGTCTTCGACCGCGAGCGCGACGCCGAGTTCGGAGGAGAAGGCGCTCAGCCAATCGTGTCGATTGGCCAGCATGATGATCTGGCGATAGTCCCGCACTTCAAAGAGCTTCTCGACGCCCCGATGCATGTAGCCGATGATCGGCTCGCAGGCCCGCACCCGTTCGCCGTCCAGCGTCAGTCGCAGGCGCAGCACACCGTGCGTGGCCGGGTGCTGGGGACCGATGTTGAGCACCATGTCGGTCGTGGCGAAGCCGGCGCCGACGCTCGCGGTGACTTCGGTCATGGGCGACCGAACGCTCGCCGGATCTTGCGGAACAGTCGCTGCGTGAAGCCCCAGGGTGAGCGCCGTTCGATGCGCTCGAGCCGGGCGTACAGCTCGTCGATCTGGCCCTTCTGGCCGGCCAGTTTCTCGGCGGTCTGAGCTTGGATGCGGGCGTGGCGGCTGCCGGCACCATTCCACGGCGGGTGCGCGAACGGCAACTCATAGGCCTGGGGGTGGCGGGTGATGTCGAGGACCATGCCGTCGCGCAGCCATTTGAGCCTCGAGGCGATCTCATGGCCGTCTGAAGCGATCAGCGGGTGCACGGGTCGGGGGAGTTTCGCCGCGGCCAGACGTTGATCGAAGTCGCCGGTTCCATTGCCTTCGGTCCAGATGTGCTGCAGGCCGTTTCGTTCGAGGAATGCGGTGTAGCGGTCGAAGCCCTGCGGAAGCGCGGAGTTGAACGCGGACAGGTCTGTGGCCTCGTAGAGTTCTTCGGCCCGTAGATCGGCGTTGAACGAGGGCATCGTCGTGAACGGCATCTGGTGGTACTCGGCGAGTTCGAGGGTGCGGGAGTCATGTGCCAGAAGCATCGCGGGGGTGCCGCCCAGCAACGCGGCGACATTGCCGTGGAACCGGGTGCCGTACGCGAAGTCCTGCGTGGCGCAGAAGTCGTACCAGGTCCAGGTGTCGAGGAACAGGCGCATACGGTCCTGCTGATAGATCGGATGCTCGAGGTGCACCGGCACCAGGGGGTCCTCGACGTGCGGGAATGGTGTGCCCCAGAGCAGCAGTCGCAGGTCATGGGCGTCCTGACCGATATAGGTCAGGTTCGGGTGCCGCCCGGCCTGGGCGGTGGCGAAGGCGCCGATTCCGGGGACCTCCGGCGTCAGATTGAGCGCGAGCGGGCTGTCGGCGGTGATCCGGTCGACGCGCTTGTCGACCCGGAAGTCGCGACCGTGCAGGAACAGCGACGGGCACCCGATGACGTCGATCGACGATTCGGGGAAGCCGAGCTCGAGCAGGTACGAGCGGGTGAACTCACCGCGCACGCCTATCGAGGCCGACCGGTCGAGCACCGCGCCGACGAATCGTTTGACGGTGCCGGCGATCGGCTGCAGTGACTCGATGCCCTGCCCGTGGGCGGCCTGCGCGCCGATGCCCGTCACAGTCACCGGGATGTCGAGTCCCTCGATCAGTTCGGCGAGTCGGTCGAGACGGGGCGCGAACTCCGGCCGGAACGCATTGGCCAGTGGCACCACGAAGTGATCGAACTCGGCGTTGATCCGAGCGGCATCGCCTCGCTCGGGTGCCACCCGCTCCGACAGCGTCCCGTTGGAGACCAGTTCGGCACCGTCGATCGCGAGCGCTTTCCAGACCGAATGCTGGAACAGGTAATTGCCGCTGTTGGAGTTGAAGACGTCTTGCGTCAGGGTCGACTCGGCCACGACCGGGGTGAACGGATCTTTACCCGAACGGATCAGCAGACGAGTCATATCGCAAGTGTTCCATGCCCGGCGGTGTCGGTGATGATCCACCAGAAGTCTCCGAGGCCGCCGCGGGCGAGCAACTCTGCGGCCTCACCGCTTCGGCTCAGTGCCCGTACGTACGCTGCGGGGTCTGCGCGCGCCATTTCGATGGGTGGACGGGCACCGTCGAGGCCGAGTCTTCCCAGCGCTTCGCGTTGTCGCAGCAGTCGTCCCCCGCACTCCGCGGCAACCGAGTCGACGGCCACATGCGCCGTGATGTCGCGGCTGCCGTCGGGGACGACGTCGACTTCGCGTCCCTGCAGGAAGGATGTGAGCGTGCCGAACGGCGGACGGTCGTCTGCGAGGTGTCCGTAGTCGATCGCGACCGCGATGCCGTCGACCCGGGCGACGGCATCGGCCCAGGCGGCATCACGTGCCGCCCCGATCTCGGCTCGCTGGCCGTCCTCGGTCAATGGCCACCATTGTTCGAGCCAGTCCGAATCGACCGGCTCACCGAGCGCCTCTTCGCCTCCTCGAGGGGCGACAAGTACCTCGCGAGCGGTGCCGGTGGAGCGTTCGATGACGGGCACGGGCACGTTGTCGAGCCATTCGTTCGCGATCAGGAGACCGTCTATCCGGGCCGGCAAGGCATCGAGCCAGTCGATCTCGGCAGGCAGACCGGAAGGTCGCGGCGCCTTCTCGACCCCGATCAGCCGCACCTCCGGAAGCAGCTCGCCCAGGGTCCGGAGCAACTCCCCGCCGCCAGCACCGAGGTCGACCACCGTGGCGGCGGACGTCCGTCGGGCCAGCTCGGCGATCGCCTCGGCGAACAGTGCGATGTGGGCGCTGGTCCGGAAGTGATCGGCGGGGCGTGACGTCCGGAAGAAGCCGCCGTCGCCGTAGAGAGCCTGCTCCCACGCTGCACGCCACGGGAGCATCGTCATGAGAGCAGGCTAGACCCCGTCCGGACGGCCCGGGTCGCCTACTCGGTCGCCGCCAGGACGCTGACATGGTTGGCGACAGCGAGCCCGCCCATGTTGTGCACAGCGGCGAGCCGGGCCTGTGGGATCTGCACTCCGGGGAACGTCCCGGTCAGCTGCATCGAGGCGAGTACGTGCTGGGAGACGCCGGTTGCGCCGACCGGATGGCCCTTGGACTTCAATCCGCCTGACGGATTGACGGCCAGCGCTCCGCCAGGCAACACCGTCCCGTCGTCGAGGACTCGGTGTCCCTGTCCCTGCGGAGCGAGGCCGATCGCCTCGTACATGATCAGTTCCGCGATCGTGAAGCAGTCGTGCAACTCCACCAGGTCGAGGTCGGAGAGCCCGGCGCCGGCGGCAGCGAGCGCCTTGTCCCAGGCGAGCCGGGTCGCGGCGAACGCCAACGGGTCCCGCTTGGCCTTCGGGAGGAAGTCGTTCGCACTGGCCCAGCCGGCCACCCGCACCGCAGGATGGCGGGAGGACGTTGCGCTGCCGCCGAGCACCAGCGCTGCCGCACCGTCGGAGACCGGCGAACAGTCGGTCCTTCGCAAGGGGGTGGCGACGACCGGATTGCGGTCCGAGGCTGTCGAGCAGAACTCCTCGCCGAGGTCCTTGCGCAGGTGCGCGTACGGATTCGATGCGCCGAGTCGGTGACTCTTGGCGGCGATCCGTCCGAGGGTGTCGCCGACGGGTCCGTACCGGCGTTCGTACTCGATCGCGACCTCGGCGAACAGCCCTGCGAATCCGGTCTCCGACGTCGTGCCGGCCGCGTCGTAGTCGGCACCGAGCAGCGCGGCACCGACCGTGGCTGCGGGAACGCCAGACATCTTCTCGGCGCCGATGACCAGGACGGTCTGCGCAGTCCCGGCCATCAGGTGCGTCAGCCCGGTGTGCACCGCCGCCGATCCCGATGCGCAGGCGTTCTCGACCCGCAGGGCAGGCGTGCCGAACAGCGAGTCGTCGATCTGCAGCGCGAGAGAAGATGCGAAGCCGAGTGGATTGATCCCGGAGTTGAACTGACCGAGCACGATCAGGTCGATGTCCGCAGGATCGACCTCGGCGTCGGCAAGCGCCTCACGCCCGGCGCTGACGATCAGCGATTCCAAGGTTTCGTCGACGCGTTTGCCGAATCGGGTGTGTCCCCAGCCGAGGATCAGTGGACCGTCTACCAACCTTGCCATGTCTGACGCAGCTCCTTCTTGTCGATCTTGCCGACGGCCGTCACGGGGAGCGACGACACGACGATGACCTGTTTGGGTCGTTTGTAGGTGGTCAGCGCCTCGCGGGCCGCGGACGTGACGGCCGCGGCGGTCACGTCGGGGCCGTCGGGCACGATGAACGCGACGACGGCTTCGCCCCAATCGGGGTGCGGGATGCCCGTGACGGCGACTTCCCGGACACCGGGGACTCTCGCCAGGACTTGTTCGACCTCGGTCGAGTACACGTTGAGACCGCCCGTGATGATCATGTCCTTCTTGCGGTCGACGAGGTACAGATAGCCGTCCTCGTCGAGGTAGCCCAGGTCACCGGTGTGCAGCCACCCGTCGCGCAGTGCTTCGGCGGTCTCTGCGTCGCGTCCGAGGTAGCCCGTCATGGTGTACGCCGTGTCGGCCGTGACTTCGCCGACCTCACCCGGCCCGCAGGGCGATCCGTCCTCGCGTCGCACGACGAGCTGCGCCATGACGACGGACTGCCCGCAGCTCGCGAGCCGGTGGGTGTCGCGATCGAGCCGGTGGTCGTCGCGGCGGAACCGGGTCAGAAAATTGGGTGCCTCGGACTGCGCGTACAGCTGCATGAACACCGGCCCGAACGTCAGCAGCCCCTGTTCGAGCCGCTCGACGCTGATCGGCGCCGCGCCGTACAGGATCGTGCGGACCGAGCTGGTGTCGAGATCTTCGCGAGCTGTGACAGCGTCGAGCAGCCGGTAGATCATGGTCGGCACCAAGAACAGGTAGCTGATCCGGTCGACGGTGATCTTGTCGACCACTGCCTCGATGTCGAAGCCCTCCTCGACGAACACCGAGGCGCCCTTCAGTAGCGCCGCCTGCAGCAGGAAGCCCGCACTGTGCGGCAACGGCGAGGTCAGCAGCAGTGCGTCCTCGGCGACGATCTCCATCTCGACGACATGCGACAACAGATTGGCCGCCATGCCGCGCTGGGTGTGCAGGACGCCTTTCGGCTGCCCGGTTGTGCCGCCGGTGTACATGATCAGCGCGCGTGTGTCGGCCGGCACCGCTGGCTCTTCGGCGAGCGGGGTATGTGCAACGGCCCTCGTCCAGCCGTCAGCTCCGTCAATCCCGTCAGCGCTGTCGCGGACTATCGTGAGCGGCTCGGCGCCCAGCGCGCGGGCGGTCGCGATCGAGGCCAGGTGATCGGTCTCGACGAAGCAGACCCGCGCTCCGGAATCGGCCAGGATGTACGCCTGCTCATCGGTTGACAGCATCAGATTCAGCGGCACCTTGGCTGCACCGAGCAGGACGATCGCCAGGTCGGCGATGACGTACTCGGCACCGTTGCGCAAAATCAGCGCGACCGGATCGCCGGGGCCGATGCCCAGATCCGCCAGGTGCCCGGCAACGGCCCGGGCACTGCGCTCCAGGTCGGCGTACGTCCAGACCCGGCCACCGGCCACCAGGGCGCGACGGGTGCGGTGTCGTTGCAGGGCCGGCCAGAGGTAGTCCCGCAGGATCGCCTCAGTCATCTCGTTGATCCTGTCCTTCTGTGTCTGTGCGACTGTCGGTGGGCAGCGGGGTGCGGGCCACCCGCATCGCGAGGCCGAACGCTCGATACAGCCCGGTCAGCCAAACGATCTCCTGCAGCCGGGGCCAGTCGAGCAGGGCGACGGTCCGTTCGAACGTCGGGTCGTCGAGATCGCCGTCGTCGACGAGGCGGCGGGCGACCTCGTGGACCGTCCTCAAGGGATCCTCGAACCGGGGGACATCCCCCGAACGCAGCTGCTCGCCCGCGCCGGGATCCAGACCCGCGGCCACCGCGATCGGCAGGTGCCCGGCCCACATGAAGCCGGACTCCTCCGCGACCGCGACGACCAGGATCACCAGCTCACGTTCCAGGACGGACAGCCCGGCGTCGCGGAAGCTGGTCGCGGCGTCCAGCACCGCACCGCCGACCTGCGGGCTCGCGGCCATGAGGTCGAACGGTCCGATGAGCCGCCCGGAGGGGTCGATCGGGCTGATCCCGACCGCGCCCCCTCCCCAGTCGTGCTCGATCCGGTCCCGCAGCCTTTGCTGTGCCTGGTCGAGGGGGCCGGCGGTGGTCCACGGTGCCCGTCCCAGGAGGCCGGGCCGGTCAGAAGACTGCGTCACTGATCCCCCAAGTAGGCCTTGCGGACATCGTCGGAGGCCAGTAGCGCCTCGCCGGTGTCCTCGAGGACGACCAGGCCGTCGGCCAGGACGTAGCCGCGGTCAGACATCTCCAGGGCCTTTTGCATGTTCTGCTCGGCCAGGAGCACCGTGACCCCCTCGGCGGTGATGCGTTCGAGGGTCGCGAACACCTCCTGGACGATGATCGGGGCCAATCCCAGTGACGGTTCGTCGAGCACCAGCAGGGCCGGCTGCGACACGAGCGCCCGACCGAGCGCGACCATCTGCTGTTCGCCGCCGGACATGGTTCCGGCCAGTTGTTTGGGACGACGTCCCAGGATCGGGAACATGTCGTAGACCTGGTCGAGGGAGCCGGTCGCCCGTCGCTTGGCCGCCGGATGGTGCAGCCCGAGTAGCAGATTGTCGCGGACCGACATCTCCTTGAACAGCCGCCGGCCTTCCGGCACGAGCGCGATTCCGAGTGCCGGCCGATAGGTGGCTGCGCGTCCGGTGATGTCCTCGCCGTCGAACACGATGCTTCCGCCGCTGATCGGCTGCATTCCCATCAGCGCCTGTACCAGGGTGCTCTTACCGGCGCCGTTCGAGCCGACCAGCGAGACCACTGATCCGCGTTCGACGCGCAGGTCGACGCCGCGCAGTGCCGCCGCCTCGCCGTAGTTGACGACCAGCCCGTTCAGCTCAAGCATTGACCTCTCCTCCCAGATATGCCGCGATGACGTTCGGATCGGCCAAAACGTCGTCCGGTCGGCCGCTGGCCAGATTCCGTCCCTGGTTCAGGACGTACATACGGTCGGCCAGGCTCGCGACCGCGCGCACGTTGTGCTCGATGTAGACCACGGCGACGCCGCTGTCGCGCAGCGAGGCGATCAGCGCCATCCCGGCCGCTGCTTCGGACGGATTGAGGCCGCCCAGCACCTCGTCGAGCAGGATGAGCTGCGGATCCAGCGCCAGGGCGCGGGCGATCTCCAAGAACTTGCGTTCGTGCAAAGTCAGCACGTCGACGGTGTTGTCGGCATGGGCCGCCAGGCCCACCCGCTCGAGCACTGCGCGGGCCCGATCCAGTGCCGCGATCCGGGTCAACCGGTCGCGTCCGAACATCGCCGATGTCGCGACGTTCTCGACGACCGTGAACGATCCCAGCGGGCGGGGGACCTGGAACGTCCGCGCGATCCCCGCCTGCGCGCGATGGTGTGGAGCCGACCGGGTGATGTCCTTGTCGGCGAATCCGATCGATCCGGCACTGACCGGGTGCGAGCCCGCGATACAACTCAGCAGGGTGGTCTTGCCCGATCCGTTGGGACCGACGAGACCGACGATCTCACCGGCGGTGACCTCCAGGCTGACCCGGTCGAGGGCGGTCACTCCGCCGAAGCGCTTGGTGACGTCGACACAGCGAAGCAGCGTCATCGTGCTCCTCCTTTGATGGTGCGCGTGGGAGCGAAGCGGGTGATGAATCCCGACACGCCGTGCGGCATCAGCGCGATCACCACGACCAGGCTGAGCCCGACGATGACCTGGGCGAGCTCTGCCGAGCCGAGGCCGAGCAGCGCCTCACGCAAGGTGACGACGAGGGCGGCGCCGATGACCGGGCCCCACCAGCGCGTCATCCCGCCGAGGATCGCCATCATGATGACGAACAACGGGATGTTGAGCGCGAACACCGCCCCGACCTCGACATAGCCGAGGAAGACCGCCTGGGGTGCGCCCGCCAGCCCGGCCAGGGCGCCACTGATCGCGAATGTGACGACCTTGTAGCGGTAGGTCGGCACTCCCAGCGACTCGGCGACCGCCTCGTCGTCACGGATCGAACGCAAAGCCGTGCCCCAGCGGGTGTTGGCGGCCGCGATCGCGACGGCACCGCAGAGGGCGACCAGGAGCGCGGCGACGATGAACAGGTGCCGGGTGTCCGAACCGATCCAACTATCGGCGGTGTGCTCGCGGACGAAGACGCCCGTGCCGCCGTCGAGGAACGCCACATTCGACACGACGGTCATGACGATGAAGGCCATTGCCAACGTGATGAGACCGAACAGGTCGCCGGCGAAACGCGGTGATGCGAACACCGCCAGTCCGACGACCAGCGCGAGCGCCCCGGCGACGAGACCCGCGACGAGCAGGGCCACGATGAACGGCATCTCCGTCGACCGGAGCATGGCTGCTGCGGCGTAGGTCCCGATCCCGAAGAACACGCCGTGGCCGAAGCTGGCATAGCCGGAGTTGCCCGAGAACATGCTCCAACTGAGGGCCAGACAGATCCAGATCAGGAACTGGAACCCGAACGTGACGGCGAAGTTCGTGCCGAGCGTCGGCACCAGCGCGATTGCCAGGGCCACGCCGGCGGCCAGCACGATGAGCGGCCGGCGCATGGATGGATCAAGCCAGTGATTCACGGGTGACTCCTGAGGTGAGGCGCTCTTTGGCGAGACGCGCCAGCGGTTGGAGGGCGAGGAAGGCGAACAGCAGACCGAACGTCACGGCCGGTGCCCACTGCGGGGGGAACCACAACGACCAGGCGTTCTGGACGACCATCAGGACGATCGCCGCGAGCAGGGCTCCCAGAGGACGTCCGAGACCGCCGAGGAGCGTGGCGACGACCACGATGCCGATCCAGTGCAGTGGCAGACCGGGTGACAGCGGCATCTTCATCGCAACGACCATCCCGGCGGCAGCGGCGCTGGCCGATGCGAGACCCGAGATGACCAAGGTGATGGGCAGGATCTGGACACCGAGGGTCTCGGCCACCGCCCCGTCCTGGCGCATCGCCTGGACGGCCCGACCCCAACGGGTGCGGTGCAATGCGACGGCCGCGCCGCCGACCAGGATCAGTGCGACGGCGAGTGCGACAAGGTCGATGGGTGCGACCGACAGCGAACCGACCTTGGTGCTCTGGGTCATGCCGTCAGCCAGCCAGGGTCGCAGACTCAGCAGGTCAGGACTCCAGATCATCGACACGATGCTCTCGGTGACGATGAACAGCGCGAACGTGAGCAGCAGGCTCGTGAACGCCTCGGCCTTGATCAGGTGGAAGAACCACTGCACCGCGACGCCGAGGACGAAGAACGTCGGCACGGTCACCGCGAGGGTCAAGAACGGGTTCCACAGCTGCTCGGTGACCAGTGTGTAGGTGAGATAGGCGCCCAGCAACGTGAGCGAGAGGTGGAAGAAGTCCCTGATGGACCCGCCACACCGCGCCGTGTCAGGAGAGCGGGGCTCTCAGGGCTTGTACTGGATCTCGGCTCCGGCGACGTCCTTGGGCCAGACCAGGACACGCTTGCCGTCCTGGACCTGCGTCACGCGGTTGAAGTCCGAGCCGTAGTTGTTGAACCCGTCGAATGAGACGGTGCCGGCGATCGTGTCGACCTTGTTGGCGTTGAGCCAGGTGATGATTTTGGCGTTGTCGGGCCCGACCTCATTGACCGCGGTCAGCAGGATCTGCCAGGCACCGAGACCGGCGGCCGCCTGGGTCTCCACCAACGGGAACAGCTTCTTGGCCTTGGCGGCCTCGCTGTAGCTCTTGGCGAAGTAGCGGGCGATGTCGGTGTCACCGAGCGGCGGAGTGTTCTCGTACAGCGAGGAGATCAGCATCCCGTCGACCTGGTCCTGCAGTCCGGCGATCGAGGCCGGTGACGGCAGGGCCGCATAGACGCTGCGCGGCTTGTAGCCGATCGCGTCGAATGCCTGATAGATGTTGGTGACGTCGGCGCCGAGCGAGCCCAGGTAGACCAGGTCTGGGTCCTTGCTGGCGATCCGGGTGGCGATCGAGCTGAAGTCGGTCGTCCCCATGTCGTACTCGACCGAGCCGACGACGTCGGTCCCGGCAGCTTCGAGAGCCTTGTCGGCGGCTCCCGCATAGCTGAGCGTGGTCGGGAACTTCGCGGTGGCGAAGAACACCGATTTCGGCGGATTGCCACTGGACTCCAGCGCGTCGACGAACGTCTGTGCCTGGGCGTCGAACATCTTGGCCGGATCAGTCACGCCGCCGCCGATCTGCCAGGCCGGGAAGTGGTTCTCCCCGATGAGCTTGTCGGGGGCGCCATTGGTGGCCGTCGGGTACGCATAGCCGGCCTTGGTGACCGGACCGGCGCCGGCGAGCGTCGCGGCCCCGCCGTACGGACCCATCACGAGGTCGACCTTGCTGCCGATGAGTCGTTCGTAGTTCGACGTCACTTGGGCGGGGGTCGACTGGTCGTCGAGGACCTTCCATTCCAGCGGACGACCGCCGATGCCGCCGCACTTGTTGACCCAGTCGGTCACGAGCTCGCCGACCTCTTCATGCACGAGGCCGGTCGGCGCCAGTGGCCCGGTCAGGCTGAGCGAGGCGCCCACGACGATGGGTTCGCCCGAGGCCTTGGTGCCTTCCGTGCACTCCAGTCCGGCGATGGGTGCCACGAGGGACGCTTCGGCCAGATCGGCTGTGCCGTCATCGTTCTTGGAGGCGTCCTTGACGCCACCGCACGCGGCGACCAGCGCCAGTGCGGCCACGCTTGCGGCGAGAGTGCCGCCGCGCTTGAGGGGGAGATTCATCGTGATGCTCCTAGTTCTGTGGAAGGGGAGGTCAGTCGTTGAGGAAGGCGACGACCCGGCAGGGCGACGCGCTGGTCTTGGGAAGCTTGAGCGGGAAGAAGCCGACCTGGAAGCCGCTGGTCGGCAGCGCCGTCAGATTGTCGAGTTGCTGGATGATGAACGCCTCCTTGTCGGCGATCGCGAAGTGCCCGTCCCACAGCTCCTTGGGATCGCCCGTGGCCTCGTAGGCGGCCTTCATGACCGGGAAAGGTCGGTCCCAGGCCATCGCGTCGGTGCCGAGGATGGTTGCGCCGAGCCCCGTCAGGTAGCGGGTGCCGTCCCCGCTCATGCCCGGGTAGTTGAAGAACTCCGGATCGCTGGGCTGGTAGCGCTCCTGACCCGTGCGCAGCAAGAGAGCGTCACCGTGCTGGACCTCGCGACCCGTTGCGGCGACGGCCTTCTCGAGTGCCTCGACTGCGATGGCCTTGCCGGGTTCGGCCCACTCGCGAACGTCCAGCACCATGCCCGGGGCATACAGCTCCGACAGGTCGATATCACTGATGGTGCGGGCCGGCTTGCCCTCGATGATGCTGCCGCTGTGCAGGGGCGCGTCGACGTGTGTGCCGCAATGCGTGTTCATCTCGGTCAGCCAGTCCTCACCCCAGCCTTCGTGATTGGGCAGGTGCTCGGGCGGGCAGCCGAAGATCTCGGTCATCCGGTCCCGGCCTTCACCGCCCGGGTGGAGGTAATGGATCTTGGGGGCCAGCACAGTCTCCAATGCCTTGTAGGCCTCGGGGACGAGTTCGCGGTTGGCCGGATCGAGTGTCCGGGACAGATCGATGAGCTTGGTCATGATGATTCCTTTCGGGTCGATTCGTGGGTGTTGGCAGCTAGTAGGGGAGCTGGACGCGGTTGCGCAAGATGCCGATGCCTGAGACCTCCAGCTCGACCTCATCGCCGTCCTTGAGCTCCTTGCCGATCTCGACCGGACTGCCGCTGAGGACCGTGCCGGTGCCGATGACCTCGCCGGCGTGGATCGTGCGGCCGAGGCTGAAGTGCGCCACGGCGTCCTCGAACCGGTGGTGCATCGTCGAGCTGGATCCGTGCGACCAGACCTCGCCGTTGACCCGCGCCGTGAGCTCCAGTTCGTAGGGAGAGCCGAGTTCATCCGCGGTGACGATGCACGGCCCGAGGGTGTTGGAGCCGTCGAAGTCCTTGCCGCGTGAGGGGCCGAGCTGTGAATCCATGACGGTCGACTGCAGATCGCGGCAACTCCAGTCGTTGAAGATCGTGTATCCGAAGATGACGTCGGCAGCGTCCTCGACACCCACGTCCTTGGCGGTACGGCCGATCACGGCGGCGAACTCCAGCTCGTAGTCGAGCTGGCGGGTCTCCTGAGGAGCCACGATGACGTCCCCTGGTCCGCTGATCGCGGTGTGGTCGGCGTTGTAGTAGATGACTTGGCGGGAGAACACATCGGGGGTGTCGTACCGTCCGGTCGCCACCAGTCGTTCGTACTCGGCCTCGGGGTCGACGGCCGTCGAGGCCAGCTTGCGTGCCATCCCACGGAATGCGGGTTGCAGGTGCTCGATGAACAGCGAGCAGTCGCGAAGGCGTACCGGGTTCGGCAACGGTGACTTGATCGTCACCCGGTCGAGGTCGAAGGCCGCATCGACGGGGTGGAGCTCGAGCAACTCGGCAGCGTCGGCCAGAGCTGACGGTCCGCCGTCGATCAGATCGAGCATCGAGGCGAAACGCGGATCGCCCTTCGATGCGCGGGTCAGGCTGATGGCGCGTTGCCCCGAGTCGTCGACAGCGCCGACATGTCGTTGGTTGTCGACCGTGAACGCGATGAGCTTCATGGCTTCCTCTCGTCAGTGGACCTCCACCATCGCGAGAGTGACCTGGGTCACCACAGGGCTTGACGAGCCATCAAATCGGTCTGGCGTTGTGACGACGTGACAGGCTCGTCGGCGCGGACGAGTGCATCGGTCAGCGCATACATGCGCAATGCGGTCTCGAGCCGGAAACGGTCCTCGACGTCGCGGACGTCGACCTCGAGCAACTCCTCGATGCGCACGATGCGATTGCGCACCGTGTTGTAGTGGACGTGCAGCGCCGAGGCGGTCGCGGGGAGATGTCGGTCGTGGCCGAGATACACGCGCAAGGTCTCGACGAGATCGGTGCCACGTTGCTCGTCCGCGTCGATCAGCGGTCCGAGTGCATCGCGGACCATGGTGCGCAGGTGATCCAACGGCACGCTCGCCAGCGGGACGATGCCGAGGTCGTGCGCCGTCACGACGGATCCCTTTCCAGCACCTCGCAGTCCGAGTTCGCAGGCCGCACGGGCCTGGTCGTACGACATCGCGTAGTCGCTCAACTCATCGCAGGGCCGGCCCACGCCGGCGACCAGATCGCGGTGCCAGCCCGCCGCGAGCAATGTCACAAGTTGCGCCCGGACGTCTTCGCTCGGCCGGGTGATGTCGATGATCGCCACCAGGCGGCCGCCGCGGACGGCTGTCGTGCATCGCTCGAATGCGGCCTTGAGAGCCACGGCCAGCTGTGAGATCCGGTCGTCCTCATCGCGCCGGCTCCCGACGACGACGACCTGGCCGCGGCGGCTGTCGAGTCCCGTCATGAGGAGTCGTTGGCGAAATGTCGCGGAGTCGACGACCCGACCCTCCAGCAGTTGATCGAGCATCTCGCCACTGAGCCGTTCGGTCGTCCGTTCGCGTTCGCCCAGCCGCAACAGCTGGAGACGAAACAGCCCTACGGCGAGCTCGACAGTCGCTGTGGCGAACTCGTCGAGATCTCGGATGCCGATGACCGAGAGGGTCAATCCGTCCGTGTCGGCCAGTTCACGCCGCAGGACCACGCGAGGGTTGCCATCCTCCAGGGTCCCTGCCGAGCGGACGAGCCGGCCGTCGCGCTGTCGAAGCTCCAGCATGGCCCGGATCTCCAGGGCCAGGAGGTCCAGCGCGGACCCCGCATCGTCCTGGGCGGCGAGACCGGAGGCGAGTGAGGCGCAGGCCCGCTGCGTGTCGAGAGCGCGCTGGTACTCGCGCTCGGCAGCGCTCACCCGCTGCTCGCGTCGTCCATCGACATCGAGCTGGCGCAGCCTGATGGCGAGATCGCGCCCGATCATCTCCAATGTGTCCTGCTCGGCCACCGACCACGGATAGGGATGTCGGTGGGCGGCGTAGAGCACGCCGAGAGCCTGATCCGCCATGAGCAGCGGGACGGTCAGGGTCGCCTCGATGCCCTCGTTGTCGATCAGGCGTTTCAGCAAGGGGACACGGCGTGAATCGTGACGGTAGTCCCGACTCATGTGGGGCTTGCGTTCCAGCGCCACTTTGCCGCCGATGCCCTCACCTACTTTGAGCTGCCAGGCCGAAGCCATCTCGGCCGACGTCACGCCGCAATGCGCGCCCATCACGAGGTAGTCGCCTTCTATCAGCCCTGCCCATGAGACGGCGCAGTCGAGGACTTCGACCACATGGTCGGTCGCGATCTGGAGGGCCTGAGTCGGATCATTTGCCGCGAGCAGGCGGCGCAGGAACACGGTCTCGACTTCAGGGGGCGCGGCGAGGAACAGGGGTGCGGTCATCAGACCCTCCTCGATGTACTGGAGTCCAAAAATGAACTAGAGTACAAAATGTAGCGCACATCACATTGGATCCCCAGATCGTCGCTAGCGACGGCAGGTGCTGGAATGAGGCCATGACCACTTCAGAATCCGCGCCACCCCGGGAATCGGTCGGGGTCCGACGGGAGCGTCGTCGTAGTCAGCGCCGAGACCGTGTCTATGCCGCCGCCGTCGCCCTGTTCACCGAGCGCGGCTATGACGGCACGACGATGGATGACATCGCGGTTCGTGCTGATGTGGCCCGCACGTCGGTGTTCAACTACTTCGAGCGCAAGTCCGCATTCTTGGACGACTGGGCAGCGCGACGTCGTGCACTTGCCTTCGCCGGCGTCACGGACGGGAACGCTCCGCTGGCCGAGCGCCTGACGCAGTTCATGACCGTGCTGGCCGAGACCAGCACGAATTCGCGGAGCGAGACCGTCGCGATGTTCGGCCCAGCCGTTCGGGAGCTGAACCTGCTGGACAACTCCGCATTGGCCGGCGAGCTGGCCGAGCTGATTCGGCAGGCGGGCCCGGATGCGATCGCAGATGGGATCGATCCGATCCTGGTGGCGCTCACCTTGGCGACGGGCTACTTCGCGGTCCTGCAGGCGTGGTGCAAGCCGGATCCCGCGCCATTCGATCTGGGCGATCGCCTTCGGCAGCTGGTTCTGCTCGTCGCTGGCGGGATGACCGCGAAGTAGCGGCGGCTCGCCCGTCGGCGCTCTCGTTATGCTCGACCGGTGGTGAGAATCAGGAGGCGTCTTCGGCGCATGGCCGCATTGCCCCTTGATCGGCTGCGGCAGCGCAACAGACCCGTGCTGAGCATCGTCGTCCCGGTCTACAACGGAGCCGCGCACCTCGACGAGGCATTGACCTCGATCAGGCAGCAGGACTACCGCCGACTCGACATCGTCGTGATCGACGACGGCTCGACCGATGGCAGCCTCGCGATCGCGCGCCGCCACGCCCAGGCCGACCGCCGCGTGACGGTGCTGACGCAGCCCAATGCCGGTGTCGGTGCGGCCAGACGAGCTGCGGTCGCGGTCGCCACAGGCGCCTATCTGACGTTCATCGACGCCGACGACACCGTGACCCGGGGCGGGATCCGGGCCGCGATGGACGGGCTGGAGCAGACCGGCTCCGATCTGGCGGTCATGCCGTACCAGCGGCTGGAGAGTTCGGGGATCAAGCCGGCGGCGCCATGGATCCGTGCCGTGCACGCTAGGCCTGCCCGGCATGTGTCCCTCAACGAGCGGCCCGATGTGCTGGTCAACGCGATCGCCTGCGCCAAGATCTTCCGGCGCGAGTTCTGGGATGCGCAGGCACTCGACTTTCCGACCGTCCTGCTCGCCGGTGACCAGATCGTGACGGCGCGGGCCTACCGAGATGCCGACGGGATCGATATCAGCGGCGTCATGACCTACAACTGGCGGCGCATGGAGTCGTCGATCTCGCAGGGACAGGTCACGGCGGAGGCCGTCCACGCGCGCTTCGATGCGATCGATGCGGTGCTCGAGCTCCTTGCGGAACTGCCCGACGTCCGAGCCGAAAGGGCGCTGCAGTATTTGCGGTACAACGTGCCGAATTCGACGCTCAAGCTCGAGCGCGCCGACGATGCCTACGTCGATGCCCTGTTCGAGCGGGTTCCCCGAGTTGTCGCGGCGGCACCGTCCGATCGTTACGCCGCCGAGGTCCCGGCACAGCACCGGGTGCTGAACGCCCTGCTCGCTGCCGGCGATCGGGCCGCCGTGTGGAGGTTCGTTCAGGCCGAAGGCATGCAGCCAGAGATGCATCCGAGCATCGCGACCGCGGCCGGTCTGGTGGTGCAACTGCCCGGCTGGGGTGTCGGCGACGTCCCGGCCGCGGCGTACGTCCTGACGCCCGAGCAGACCAGCGCGAAGGCGGTCGTTCGGGCCGTGCACCACGACGGACCCGACCTGGTCGTGAACCTCGCCGCCTGGTTCGCCAATGCCGAGCTGCAGGAGCCGTCGCTGCTGGTCAAGACCGACGGGGACATCGCGGACGTCGTCCAGTGGGGCGAGCCGCATGTCGTCACGTCGCGACAGGGCGCCCAGCGTCGCTACGAGCGCTCGGCCTGGACCGTGACCCTGCGCGGTGCGGCGAAGCGGGCTCCGGGCAGCATCACGGTGACCCTCACCGACGGCGAACGCAGCGAAACCGTTTCGGCCAGGCTTCCTTAGTCTGTCAAGTGATCGTCAGAGCCATGGCGGCGATGAACAGCACTGCACACAGCAGGGTGAGGACCAGACCGACCAGCAAGCAGCCCATCGTGCCCTTGCCTTTGGCGGTGGTGGTTCCCTGGGGGCCGAGGGAGCCGGGTTGGCTCAGGTGGGCCGGCGCAGAGTACTCGAGCTGTGGCGGCTGCGACGGGTCCAAGATCAGGCTGGCCGCCCCGACGGGCCGGCGGTGTTCGATGTGGACGCTGACGTGCACCGGACGGTCGGCCGGGATCTCGAAGCGCCAGCGGCCCCAGTCGCACACGTAGCGCTGACCGTCGATAGCCACGGTGGGCTGATAGCCCTTGGCGATGAGACTGCGCCGCAGATCGAGCTCTAAGACTCGACGCGAGGTTGTCGGCGGCCCCGCGTACGAGATCTCTCCAGAGGTCATGCCGAGAAGTCTAGGCAAACACTGGTGCGATGCCGTTTTCTGCCAAGAGATGTGATTTACCGCACGGGCTGGACCCCTAGGCAGGTCGGGCCACGTGGATAAACTGAGGTGGTCAGTTTGTCTGGTACCCGTCAGGGACTGGAACGAAGCGACACCAAGGGAAGGCAACCCCACATGCAGCGTCTCTCCATGGGCATCATCGGAGCGGGCAAGGTCGGTTCTGTGCTCGCGGCACGCTTCCGGACCGCGGGCTATCCGATCGTCGGCGTCAGCGGCCGATCCGAGGCCTCCCGACTGCGCATCAGCACCCTGCTGCCCGGCATCGACGTGCTGAGCCCCGTCGAGATCGCCGAAGCCAGCGAGATCCTGATCCTCGCAGTGCCCGACGACAATCTGATCGCGGTGGCAGAAGAACTCGCTTCCTCCGGCGCGATCCGGGCCGGCCAGTACGTCCTGCACACCAGCGGCCGCCATGGACTCGACGCCCTGGCGTCGTTGACCCGCGTGGGCGCCCGCCCGGTCGCCTTCCACCCGGCCATGACGTTCAGCGGCACAACGGTCGACTTCGAGGGTGCACCGATCTTCGGCCTGACCGCGGCTGAGTCCGAGCGGCCGCTCGCCGAGGAGCTTGTCGAAGCCCTCGGCGGTGTGCCGATGTGGGTCGCCGAATCCGATCGGGCGCTGTACCACGCAGCTTTGGCGCACGGCGCCAATCACCTCGTCACGCTTGTCGCGCAGTCGATGGACCTGTTGCGTGCCGCCGGTGCCGATAACCCGGCAGCAGTGCTGCGTCCCTTGCTGGCCGCCGCGCTCGACAACGTCCTGGCCTATGGCGATGCCGCCCTGACCGGTCCGGTCGTACGGGGCGACGTCACCACGATCCGAGCCCATATCGACGCGCTCGCCGCCGCCGACGTCGACGATGCCACAGTCGATGCCTACCTCGAGCTTGCTCGTGCGACTGCCCGTCGTGCCGGTGCTGATGGACGGCTCGCGCCCTCGACCGCCACGACGATCCGCCAGGTCCTCGACGAGGCCGACTGGGACACCATGGCGCACATCGCGGCCGGGATCTGAGCGTGACGACACCGGTTGTCGTACGGACCCGCAACGAGTTCTCCGCAGCGCGGGGTGCCTCGACGGTTTCGTTCGTGCCGACGATGGGGGCGCTCCACGACGGGCACGTCCAGCTCATGAAACATGCCCGTCCGCTGGCCGAGACGCTGGTCGTCTCGATCTTCGTCAATCCGACGCAGTTCGCGCCCGGCGAGGACTTCGAGGACTATCCGCGGACGTTCGAAGACGATCTCGAGCGGTGTGCCGAGGCCGGCGTCGACATCGTGTTCGCACCCGCGGTGAGCACGATGTATCCGTCGGGCCTCGTCGACACTGTCACGGTCGACCCGGGACCGCTGGGCGGGATCCTCGAAGGCGCGACCCGTCCCACGCACTTCCGGGGCGTCCTGACAGTCGTGTCCAAGCTGCTGGGTCTGGTCCGTCCCGACGTCGCTGTTTTCGGCGAGAAGGACTACCAGCAGCTGACGCTGATCCGCCTGATGGCGCGCGAACTGGCTCTCGGCGTCGAGGTCGTGGGATGCCCGACGGTCCGCGAGGCCGACGGTTTGGCGATGAGTTCCCGCAATCGCTACCTCGATGAGGCCGAGCGTCAGACCGCCGCGGCATTGTCGGCCGCGCTGCGTGCCGGCGCGGCAGTCTCGTCCGCCGGGCCCGATGCCGTGCTCGCCGCGGCCCGCACCGTGATCGACGCGGCCGCGCTCGACCTCGACTATCTCGTGCTGACCGATCCCGATCTCGGCCCCGCGGTGCCGGGGCAGGAGGCGCGGCTGCTCGTCGCCGCGCGCGTCGGCAAACCGCGTCTGCTCGACAACATCGGCCTGACCCTCGGAGACCAATCTCTCGGAAAGAAGTGACCATGCTGCGCACCATGATGAAGTCCAAGATCCATCGGGCGACCGTCACCCAGGCCGACCTGCACTACGTCGGCTCGGTCACGATCGACGAAGATCTGCTCGATGCGGCCAATCTGCTGTCGGGTGAGCTCGTGCACATCGTCGACATCGACAACGGGGCGCGTCTGGAGACCTACACGATCGCCGGCGAGCGCGGCTCCGGCGTCATCGGCATCAACGGCGCAGCGGCCCACCTCGTGCATCCCGGTGACCTGGTCATCCTGATCGCTTATGCGCAGCTTGAGGACGCCGAGGCGCGCACGTTCGAGCCTCATGTCGTGTTCGTCGATGCCGACAACAAGGTCATGACGCTGGGCAGCGATCCGGCAGAGGCGCCGGCGGGTTCGGGATTGACCCGAGGCGACATCGTGGCCAATCCGTTGGTCGCCGCGCGATGAGGCCTCGACCGTGATCCTGCTGTGCCTCGATGTCAGCAACAGCCACACGACGATCGGGGCGTTCGAAAGCGGTGAGCTGATCGAGCACTGGCAGGTGTCATCGGATGAGCGACGGACCTCCGATGAGTGGCAGGTGCTCATCACCGGCCTGGCTCTGCGTTCGGGCATCGAGGACATCGACGCGGTCAGCATCTGCTGCACGGTTCCGACGATTCTGGTCGAGCTCAAAGCGATGCAGGATCGGTACTACCAGGATCTGCCGGTTGTCATCGTCGGTCCCGGTATCAAGACGGGGGTGCCGATCCGCACCGACAATCCGCGCGAGGTCGGCTCCGACCGCATCGTCAACGCCCTGGCCGCCGCCGAGCTGTACGGCGGCCCCGCGATCGTCGTCGATCTCAACGGCACCGCGACGATCTTCGACGTCATCGACGCCGACAACTGCTATATCGGCGGCGCGATATCGCCTGGCGTCGAGCTGTCGCAGGAAGCGCTCGCCCGCCGGGGCGCGCAGCTTCGCAGCGTCGAGCTCGCGCTGCCGCGCGATGTCATCGGCAAGAACACCGTCGACGCGATCCAATCGGGGGTCATCTACGGGTTTGTGGGCCTGGTCGACGGCATGGTCACCCGCATCATCGAATCGCTCGGCGCGGACCCCGACCATGTCACGGTGATTGCGACCGGATCGTTCCCCGAGGCCGTGGTCGACAACTGCTCGACCATCACGACACGGGATCCGTTTCTGACCCTGACGGGGTTGCGGATCGTGCATGAGAAGAACTCGTACCAGCCGTATCCGACCCCGCGCTGATCTGGTTCTCCGCGCGTTCCTTGAGGTCGAACAGTCGACGGCGCCAGGCATTTCTCGCGTCGTCGAGCCAGTCGGCCGCGGGCGCCAAACCCTCGGGTCGCACGTCATGGAGCTTTTCCCGCCCAGAGGTCACAGTGTGGATCAGACCGGCGTGTTCCAGGACCTTGAGGTGTTTCGCGACGGCTTGGCGAGTGATCGGCAGCTCTGCGGCCAGGGCGCCCGTGGCGGTGCGTCCGTCGGCGGCGAGCCGGTTCAGCAGCCAGAGCCGATGCTGATCGCCGAGTGCCGCGAACACGGTAGGAGTGTTCACGCCTCGCTCCACGTCTTGGCGACTGCGAGTTCGGTCTTCCACCCTTCCCTGTTGCCGTCGATCTGTGAACGGAGTTCGACCTCGCCGAGTCCGAGGGTTTCGAAGCCGCTCTCGCGTACTCGCAGGGTCACGCCGCCGTCGCGACCGTCGATCCACATTTCGGTGAGTGTCCCGGGGCCCGTGGGATCGCTTTCGCGCATCAGCCAGCGGTAGGCGATATAGCGGGGTGGCTCCGCGCGGTCGAGGATGATCGGGAACGTCCCGTGTTCGGAGTCGGTGACGTAGGTGACGCCGTCCTGCTCGTCGATGACGTGCTCGCGATATGTGCCGCCGTTGATCCACCAGCCAGGTTCGCTGATCAGTTCCCACACGCGCTCTGCGGTTGCGTCGATGTCGATGGTGTCTTCGATGATGTTGTCGGTCATGAAACCAAATGGTTGCATGTTTTGCGACCAGCCGCAATCCCTGACAAACCCAGATTCTTCGTCTGGTCCAGCGCCACTAGAGTTGGCTTTCGTGAGCGACGCGAGCAATGAACCGGTGACCGAGGACGAACTGCCCGAGCAGATGCGGGTGCGCCTCGACAAGCGCCAGCAGATCATCGGACGCGGCGAGGAGCCCTACCCGGTCGACGTCTTCCGCACCCATACGCTCAAGCAGATCGTCGAGGCGTACGGCGCCGAGGCGCTGGGTCCCGACGTCGCGACCGGTGACATCGTGACCGTTGCCGGCCGGGTCATCTTCGTACGCGGCACCGGCAAACTGGTCTTCGCGGCACTGCGCGAGGGCGACGGCACGCCCCTGCAGGCCATGATCTCCTTGAACGGCGTCGGCGAGGAGCAACTGGCGCTGTTCAAGTCGACCGTCGATATCGGCGACCACCTCGCCGTAACCGGTGAGATCATCACGAGCAAGCGCGGCGAGCTCTCGGTCATGGCCAGTGGCTGGCAGATCGCCGCCAAGACGATCCGGCCGCTGCCCAATGAGCACAACCCGCTCTCGGACGAGGCGCGCAGCCGCATGCGGTACGTCGACCTGATCGTGCGCCCCGAAGCGCGCGACAACGTCCGGGTCAAAGCCAAGGTCATGCAGTCGCTGCGCGCGACGCTCGACCGGCTGGGCTACATCGAGGTCGAGACCCCGGTCCTGCAGCACACCAACGGCGGTGCTGCGGCACGTCCGTTCCGCACGCACGTCAATGCGTACGACGAACCCGCGCTGCTGCGCATCGCGCTCGAGCTGCATCTCAAGCGGGCCCTGGTCGGCGGTATCGACAAGGTCTACGAGATGGCCAAGACATTCCGCAACGAGGGTGTCGACAACACCCACAACGTGGAATTCCTGATGCTCGAGGCCTACGAGGCCTACGGCTCGTACGACACCATGGCGCTGCTGACCCGCGAGCTCGTGCTCGACGCCGCCCGCGCGGTCGGTAAGACCGTCGTGACCGGCCGTGACGGTTCGCCGATCGACCTGGAGGCCGATTGGCGTCACGAGACGGTTCACGGGCTGGTCAGCGAGGCAGTCGGTCACGTTGTCGACATCGACACTTCGGTCGATGATCTGCTGGCTCTGGCGGCCAAGCACGAGGTCGCGTTGCAGCCGGGCTGGGATGCCGGCGAGATCGTGCTGGAGCTGTACGAGAAGCTCGTCGAGCACACGCTGATCCAGCCGACGTTCGTCCGCGACTACCCCGAGTCGGTGCGACCCTTGGCCAAGAAGCACCGCACCAAACCGGGCCTGGTCGAGGCGTGGGACCTGATCATCAACGGCGTCG
The DNA here is from genome assembly GCF_054049535.1 of Aeromicrobium sp. P5_D10. NCBI lineage: Bacteria > Bacillati > Actinomycetota > Actinomycetes > Propionibacteriales > Nocardioidaceae > Aeromicrobium > Aeromicrobium sp. P5_D10. Next base: position 367,054 of record NZ_JBFUME010000005.1, on the reverse strand, counting down.
AGCTGGCTCCGGCGTACTCCGAGCTCAACGATCCGGTCATCCAGCGCGAACGGCTCGAGGAGCAGGCGCGTCAGGCTGCCGCCGGCAACCCCGAAGCCAATGACGTCGACGAGGACTTCCTGCGCGCGCTGGAGTTCGGCATGCCCCCGGCCGGTGGCCTGGGCTTCGGCGTCGACCGTCTCGTGATGCTCCTGCAGGGCGTCGGTATCCGCGACGCGATCTTGTTCCCGACGACGAAGTCGGAGGGAACCGTCAAGGCGAGTCCGACGACACGAGCCGAATAGGGCTGTCCCGGGTTCTGCCGACAGCGAACGGGGGAACGTCTGCGGTGAGATGCCGGTTGAGTTACATATGGACATCCCTGCGTGCGGATTTCCACACCTGACTAAACTGAACTGATAGTCCACAGAGGGGGACGCAATGTTCGAAAGATTTACTGACCGCGCTCGTCGCGTGGTTGTGCTTGCCCAAGAAGAGGCACGCATGCTCAGCCACAACTACATCGGCACCGAGCACATCCTTCTGGGACTGATCCACGAGGGTGAGGGCGTCGCGGCCAAGGCCCTCGAGAGCCTTGATATCTCGCTGGAGGCCGTCCGCGGCCAGGTCGAGGACATCATCGGCCAGGGCCAGCAGGCCCCGAGCGGTCATATCCCGTTCACCCCGCGTGCCAAGAAGGTCCTCGAGCTCAGCCTCCGCGAGGCCTTGCAGCTCGGCCACAACTACATCGGCACCGAGCACATCCTGCTCGGCCTGATCCGCGAGGGTGAGGGCGTTGCCGCGCAGGTTCTGGTCAAGCTCGGCGCAGATCTCAACCGGGTCCGCCAACAGGTCATCCAGCTCGTCAGCGGCTTCCAGGGCAAGGAGGCCGAGAGCGCCGGTGCGCCGAGCGAATCGGCTCCCAGCACGTCCGCCGTGCTCGATCAGTTCGGCCGTAACCTGACTCAGGCCGCCCGCGAGGGCAAGCTCGATCCGGTCATCGGTCGCGATGACGAGGCCGAGCGCGTCATGCAGACGCTGAGCCGTCGCACCAAGAACAACCCGGTCCTGGTCGGCGAGCCGGGCGTCGGCAAGACCGCCGTCGTCGAGAGTCTGGCCCAAGACATCGTCCGCGGCGATGTGCCCGAGACGCTCAAGGACAAGCAGATCTACACGCTCGACCTGGGAGCCTTGGTCGCCGGCTCACGCTACCGCGGCGACTTCGAAGAGCGGCTCAAGAAGGTCCTCAAGGAGATTCGCACTCGCGGCGACATCATCTTGTTCATCGACGAGATCCACACCCTGGTGGGTGCGGGCGCCGCCGAAGGCGCGATCGACGCGGCCAGCATCCTCAAGCCCATGCTGGCTCGTGGTGAGCTGCAGACCGTCGGTGCGACGACGCTCGACGAGTACCGCAAGCACTTCGAGAAGGACGCCGCGCTCAACCGCCGCTTCCAGCCGATCCTGGTCGAGGAGCCCTCGGTCGCCGACACCGTCGAGATCCTCAAGGGTCTGCGTGACCGTTACGAGGCGCATCACCGCGTCTCCATCACCGACGAGGCCCTCGTGGCCGCGGCGACGATGGGCGACCGTTACGTCTCTGATCGCTTCTTGCCCGATAAGGCGATCGACCTGATCGACGAGGCCGGCGCACGCCTGCGCATCCGTCGTATGGCAACGCCGCCGGAGCTGAAGGAGTTCGACGAGCAGATCGGCGACGTCCGTCGTCGTAAGGAAGGCGCGATCGACGCGCAGGACTTCGAGGCCGCTGCCTCGCTGCGCGACGAAGAGAAGCAGCTCATCAACGCCAAGTCGGAGCGGGAGAAGGCCTGGAAGGCCGGCGACCTCGACACCGTCGCGGTCGTCGATGAGCAGCTCATCGCCGAGGTTCTCGCGAAGGCCACGGGTATCCCGGTCGGTCAGCTCAGCGAGGCCGAGTCGAGCCGACTGCTCAACATGGAAGCCGAGCTGCACGAGCGGGTCATCGGTCAGGACGAAGCCATCAAGGCGTTGTCGCGGGCCATCCGCCGTACGCGTGCGGGTCTGAAGGATCCCAAGCGTCCGGGTGGATCGTTCATCTTCGCCGGACCCTCGGGTGTCGGCAAGACGTGGCTGTCGAAGGCGCTCGCGAACTTCCTGTTCGGCGACGAAGACTCCCTGATCCAGCTCGATATGTCCGAGTACAGCGAGAAGCACACCGTCTCGCGTCTGTTCGGCTCGCCTCCCGGCTACGTCGGCTACGAAGAGGGCGGGCAGCTCACCGAGAAGGTGCGGCGCAAGCCGTTCAGCGTCGTGCTGTTCGACGAGATCGAGAAGGCCCACCCCGATATCTTCAACTCGCTGTTGCAGATCCTCGAGGAAGGTCACTTGACCGACGGCCAGGGCCGGGTCATCAACTTCAAGAACGCCGTCGTCATCATGACCACCAACCTCGGTGCGCGTGAGATCTCCAAGGGCGTCAACCTGGGCTTCAGCCAGGCCGGCGACACTGCGGGGTCCTACAACAAGATGAAGGAACGCGTCGCGATCGAACTCAAGCAGCACTTCCGGCCTGAGTTCCTCAACCGCGTCGACGAGATCATCGTGTTCCCGCCGTTGACCCAGGACGAGATCCTGCAGATGGTCGACATGATGATTGCCTCTCTTGAGAAGCGTCTGGTCGAGAAGGACATGACGCTCGAGCTCACCGACGAGGCCAAGGACTTGCTGTCCAAGCGTGGCTTCGATCCGGTGCTCGGTGCTCGTCCGTTGCGCCGTACGGTGCAGCGCGAGATCGAGGACGTCATGGCCGAGAAGCTGCTCTACGGCGAGATCCGTCCTGGCCAGATCGTCATGATCGGTGTCGAGGGCGAAGGCGTCGATGCGACCTTCACGTTCGAGGGCCGCGACAAGGCAGAACTCGCACTGGAAATGCCCGACGTCCCGCCCGCGGTCGAAGCCGGCGTCGAATAACCGAAAAGATGTCGGCGGTTTTAGGTCGTTCCCACCGGGATAACGACCCAAAACCGCCGACATCGCCGTTTCAGAGTTACGGCAGGGCGTAAGTTCCGTTTTCCACCGGGTCGACCAGGCCGTCTGCTACTAGGCCGTCCAGGGAGCGTTCTCTCTGGACGGCGTCAGGCCACACCAGGTCGAGAGCGGCCTTCGGCACCGGGCCATGGGCTTCGCGGAGCACCGCCATGAGACGGCCACGACATTGACGGTCGGTGCCCTCCCAGGATTGTCCACGACGGGCCGGCCCGTCGTAGGCCGGATAGCCGGCCGCCCGCCAACGGCACGCCGGCGCCACCGGACACTCATCGCACGATGGAGCTCTGGCCGTGCAGACGACCGCGCCGAGTTCCATCGTCGCGGCCGCCCAGCGGTGCGCATCGGCAACCGGCAACAAGCCGCGGGCGAGTTCTCGTTCGGCCGCAGTGACCGACGTCTGCGGAAACTGCTCGCCTGACACGATTCGGGCGAACACCCGGCGCACATTGGTGTCGAGCACAACCGCGCGTCCGGCGAAGGCGAATGACTGCACCGCCGCCGCGGTGTAGTCGCCCACTCCGGGCAGGGCGAGCAGCTCCTCGGGAGAACGCGGGACTTCGCCGCCATGGCGCTCGACGATTGCGGTGGCCGCCGCGTGCAGGCGTAATGCTCGACGCGGGTAGCCGAGCCGTCCCCAGGCACGGATGGCCTCGCCCGTGGGCTCGGCGGCCAGATCGGCAGGTCGTGGCCAACGACCCATCCATGTCTCGAACACAGGCAGCACACGGACGACCGGCGTCTGTTGGAGCATGAACTCCGAGACCATGACCGCCCATGGGGACGGGTTGCGCCGCCAGGGCAGATCGCGGGCGGCGTGATCGAACCAGGTCAGAACGTCGTCGTGAAGACGGGCGAGCTCTGCGGGCGGGAGCGTAGATGTATCGGATGACATGGCGGGTCGATTTTCGCACGGGCACCCTAGCGGCCTATCGTGTGACCGTGAGCCAGCGCAGGTTGCCCGCCGAGATCTACTGGCGTCGACGACTCCTGGTGCTGGCGGTCGTCATCGCGCTCGCCTGGGTCGCGCTGAAGCTGGTCGGCGGTTCGGGCGACGAACCGAAAGCCGCCCCCACGACTCCCGCACCGGCAACCACGACGACCGCGGCTCCGGTCGTCAAGGTCAACGGCCGGGTCGACGTGACGTTGGTGGGTGCGAGCAAGCCTTGTGATCCCCAGAAGATCCGCATCATCCCCACGGTCAATCCCGGCCAGGAGACCAAGGGACCGGTCAAGATCGGCCTGGTCGTGAGTTCGTCCGGTTCGACCTCGTGCACGCTCACTGCGGATCAGGCCGATGCGATCGCGGTCATCAGCGCCAATGGCACAGCCGTGTGGGACTCGACAGTGTGCAAGGACGGCCTGATCGACGGGCCGATCGCCGTATCGGCTGACTGGGCGACGTTGGCCGTGGTCGAGTGGACCGGCCGTGGATCCGGGTCGAAGTGCAGTCCGAACGAAGGGTTCGCGACGCCGGGCACCTACACATTGCAGATCGGGACGCTCGGCGGGGAGCCGGGCAAGACGAAGTTCTCCTTGAAGGCCAAGCCGGCACCTGCCAAGACCAGTGCGACACCCAAGCCGCCCGCGAAGAGCACTGCGACACCCAAGCCGCCCAAGACGACGACCAAGCCGGCTGACGAGTAGTCGGGCCTAGACGTAGCGTTCGAGGATGCTGGACTCCGCGAGACGGGAGAGTCCCTCGCGTACGCCGCGTGCACGCAGGTCGCCGACGCCGTCGACGGTCTGCAGGTCTTCGATGCTGGCGGCCAGGAGCTTCTGCAAAGAACCGAAGTGGTCGATCAGGCCCTCGACGACCGAGAGAGGTAGTCGAGGGATGCGGGCCAGCAGCCGGTAGCCGCGGGGCGCCAGGGGACCGTCGAGGGTCTCCTGGGTGCCGATACGCAGGGCACGGGCGACCGCGCCAAGGTCGACAAGATTGGTCGACTCGATCGCGGCGAGTTCGGCGAGCACGGCTTCGAGGGGCCGCGCCCGGCGGCCGCTGGGCATGTAGTCGCGGATGATGAGTTCGCGTTCGGCGTCGACGCCCGCGATGAGTTCCTCGAGCTGCAGTGCGAGCAGGCGTCCGTCACTGCCGAGTTCGAGCACATAGTTGTCGATCTCACCGGCGATGCGGCTGACCATCTCGAGGCGCTGGGCGACCGCAGCGACATCGCGGACCGTCACGAGGTCCTCGATCTCGAGCGCCGACAGTGCGTCGGACACTTCGTCGAGTCGGTTGCGGTACCGCTCCAGTGTCTGGAGGGCCTGGTTGGCACGGCCGAGAACCGCCCCGGTGTCTTCAAGTACATGTCGGCGGCTGCCGAGGTAGAGCGCGATGATGTGCATCGACGCCGACACCGAGATGACCGGAACGCCGGTCTGTCGAGCCACCCGATCGGCTGTGCGGTGGCGGGTGCCGGTCTCCTCGGTCACGATCGCCGGATCAGGCATCAGGTGTACGCCGGCCATGATGATGCGGCTGGCGTCCTTGTCGAGGATTATCGCGCCGTCCATCTTGGCGAGCTCGCGCAGCCCGGTTGCCGTGAACGGGACGTCGAGGGCGAATCCGCCGGTCGAGATGGCCTCGACGCTCTTGTCGTGACCCACCACGATCAGGGCGCCGGTGCGTCCGCGCAGGATCCGTTCGAGGCCTTCGCGAAGAGTGGTGCCGGGAGCAACAGACGACAGGGTCGCGCGGATACGGTTCGACGTATCGACTGTCGCCGCGTGACGTTCGGCCGCTGTGGACATTGCTCCCCCTTACTCAAGGTCAGGCACAGTCTACGGCCATTCAGCCCGGGTTCTGTGCACCGAGACAGCCCATCGCCTCACGAATCGTGTGGACCGCCTGAATCTTCATGGTGCTGGCTATCGTGTCGAGACCCTCGGAGCCGGCAGGCACGATGGCGCGCTTGAACCCGATGCGTTCGGCCTCGCGCAGACGGGCCGAGAGGTTGCTGACCTTGCGGACCTCGCCGGCCAGTCCGACCTCGCCGATCGCCACGAGATCCGACGGCGCCGCTGCTCCCGAAACGGCCGAGAACGTCGCGACGGCGAGTGCGAGGTCGACAGAAGGCTCGATGAGTCGCGCACCGCCGACAGATGCGGTGTACACGTCCAGTTGCCCCAGGGGGACGCCGCAGTGTTTCGTCAGCACGGCCAGGATCATCGCGACGCGGGAGGAGTCGAGTCCGCTTGAGGTACGTCGCGGCGACGGCGTCGAGGACGAGACACTCAGCGCCTGCACCTCGGCGAGGAGCGGTCGACGTCCCTCCATCGTGACGGTCACGCAGGTGCCGGCGACGGGCTGCTCATGGCGGGACACGAACAGGCCGGTGGGATCGGGCACCTCCACGATGCCGTCGTCGACGAGGTCGAAGCAGCCGATCTCGTCGACCGGCCCGAAACGGTTCTTGACGGCGCGGAGCAGACGCAACCGCGAGTTCCGGTCGCCCTCGAACTGCAGGACGACGTCGACGAGGTGTTCGAGCACGCGGGGGCCGGCGACCGAACCGTCCTTGGTCACGTGTCCCACCAGAAGCGTGGCGATGTTGTTGCGTTTCGCCTGCTGGATGACCGCAGAGGCGACCTCACGGACCTGGGTCACGCCCCCTGGCACGCCCTCGACATCGGCGGATCCGATGGTTTGGACGGAATCGACGATCAGCAGGCTGGGTTTGACCGTCTCGACGTGGGTCAGCACGCCGCCGAGGTCGGTCTCGGCGGCCAGGAACAGTGAGTCGTCGACGGCACCCGTGCGCTCTGCGCGTAAACGCACCTGAGCCGCCGACTCTTCGCCGGAGACGTAGAGCGTCCGCCGATCGGCTCTTGCCCAGCGGGCGGCGACCTCGAGCAGCAGCGTCGATTTGCCGACGCCGGGCTCGCCGGCAAGCAACAGGACGCCGCCGGGGACGACCCCACCCCCTAGGACCCGGTCGAGTTCGCTGATGCCGGAACCGACCGAGCGGGCCGACTCGATCGCGACCTGACTGATCGGGACGGCGGCGACCGCGACGGGTGCGGGCTTGGTGCGGCCCGCGCGGGCCGTGGCGGCGACGTCGACCGTCCCCCATGCCTGACACTCGCCGCACCTGCCGACCCACTTGATCGTCGTCCACCCGCATTCTGCGCAGACGTATGCGGGTCGAGCAGTCTTGGTGCTGGCCATGGCGCCCAGCCTAGGTGAGGCGGCCGACAGTTCCGGCGCGTGCAGGACGTGGGGTTCGTCGAACTGCCGGGCCGGCGACTAAACTCCAGTCATGACGTCCGTCGCCGTGTCCACCCGGTACCCCGCGCCGCCGGTCATCAAATCCGCGAACATCGCTGCCAAAACCGGGTTGGTGCTGTTGCTGGGCCTCGCGCTCCTGGTGCCCGGCTTCGGCAACCTCGACGGCAAGGGACTGATTCCGCGGGCCATCGGCTATCCGTTGGCGGCCTTCGCGATCCCATTCATCTGGATGACCTGGTGGCGTCCGCGCGCATCGTTTCCGTGGACGGCCGACTTCTTGGTGACATTCGCATGTTTCAGCGACATGTTCGGCAACTTCTTGAATCTCTACGACTCGGTCGAGTCGTTCGACAACATGGTTCATTTCGTCAACACGGGGCTGCTGACCGCCGCGGTCATCCTGCTGACGATGCACCGCTCCACGCCGTTGTCGGCAGTGCTGGAACGCGCCGTCGCCTTCGGCGTCAGCGCCGCATTGGTCTGGGAGATCGCGGAGTACTTCGCCTTCCTGCGGTGGTCGCCCGAACGACTAGGGGCCTACGCCGACACGCTCAGCGACATGTCGCTCGGAGCGTTGGGATCGGTTCTAGCCGGATTCTGCGTGTATGCGCTGTGGCAGCGCGGGCATCTCGCCGAGGTCGCGCCGCAGCTCGAGCTGGCCCATCAGCAGCGCACGTCGCGCTCGTCGTAGGGCCAGCCCGGGGCTGCTTGGTCAGATCCGGACGTCGCCCTTCGGTGTGCGGAACGTGGCTGCCATGATGCCGGGCAGTCCGTTGGGGGCCGTCCAGTTGACCTCGATCTCTTCGAGGGCGTCGATGGCCGGCTCGCCCAGCCAGTCGGACAGCCGCTGAGGCGAACCGGCGATGTCGAGCGCGATCAGGCTGATGTCGGACTCGGCCATCTGCGAGGGATGTTCGGCCGGATCGACGTCCCATGCCGTGACATAAGGCAGCTGGGGATCGGCCCGCATGCTGCTGGTGCCGATCTGGCGCCACTCCAGGTTGAAACCGTCAGGACGGCGACGGTTGCCCGGAACCGCATGGCGGCCGATGCGGCGTTCGACTTCTGTCATGTCGTCGACCGACACGCACCAGGCCATCCAGCCGCCACCGGCTTCGGAGCGTTCGCGCACGGCTTGGCCGAATGCCGCCTTGTCGGAGGCCGGGTGGTCGAGCACCGTGACGACTTCGAGGTACTGCCGATTCTTCAGCGGCAGGATCATATTGCGAGTACCGAATCGGGGATGGGCGCCGCCATCGAGGAACGTCGCGCCGAGTAGCTGGCCGAGCTCGCTGGTCGTGCCGGCAAGACCGTGGGGACCCACTGCGAAGGAGAGGTGATCGAGATGCATATGGCATTCTGACCCAGCACTGGATCGCACTGGGTCATGGGGTCATCGGATGGGGTCGGCGAGGTGTGGTGTATTGGCCCCGCGAGCCTCGTGATCCCTGCAGTGACGGGCAAGTTCGGCGTATCCGGAGGTGCCCATCAGCGCGGTCAGCTCCTCGCGATTGGCGATGTAAACAGGGTCGACGCCGACGTGGGCCTCGGTGTTGGACGAGCAGTACCAGTCGAGGTCGGCGCCGCCCGGACCCCAGCCTGCACGCGTGTACTCGCCGATCTGGGTCTCGGTGTAGGTCGTGCCATCGCCCCGGTCGACCTCACGGAACTGACGCCGCAACGGCAGCTGCCAGCAGACGTCCGGTTTGGTGGTGTGCGGAGGCAGCTCATTGGCCAGCGCATAGCCGTGCAGCGCGCAGCCGTACCCGCCGGGGAAGTCACGGCCGTTGTGAAAGATGCAGGCTCCCTGGAATGCCCGGGTCTTGAGTTCGCCTTCGTTGTCGCGCTCGGTCCAACCGTGGCGACGTCCCTCGTCGTGGTGTTGCCACTGTTGCGGGCTGAGCTTTTCCATGACGGCGCGCGTGCGTTCGGCGTCGTCATCGTCGGCGAAGTGGGCGCCGAGTGTGCAGCAACCGGCGTCCGGGCTGGTCTCGTAGATACCGGGGCAGCCCTGTCCGAAGATGCAGGTCCAGCGCGACGTCAGCCAGGTCAGGTCGCAGCGGAAGACCTCGTTGGCGTCATCGGGATTGGCGAATTCCACAAAGCTGCGGGGGAATCCGATTGCAATTTCGGGCATCGGCCGCAACCTTATCCGGACCTGCCGCGTTCGCGGGAGGAATTCGCCGATGAGAGAATGCTGATATGCGCATGGGCGTCCTCGACATCGGTTCCAACACGGGCCATCTGCTCGTCGTCGACGCATTCCGTGGTGGACCGCCCGTTCCGGCTCATTCCTACAAGGAGCCCTTGCGGCTGGCCGAACACCTCGATCCGGGCAATCTGATGACGGACGAAGGCATCTCGCGACTCGTCAAATACGCCGTCGAGGCCCGTGCGGAGGCTGCCGAGAAGGGCTGTACGACGATTCTGGCCTTCGCGACCTCCGCGGTGCGCGATGCCGGCAATGCCGACGAGGTCATCGCCCGGGTCAATGAGGCCAGTGGCGTCGATCTGCAGGTTCTCGCCGGGGAGGACGAGGCCCGCTTGACGTTCCTGGCGGTACGACGCTGGTTCGGTTGGTCGGCCGGCCGGCTCGGGGTTTTCGACATCGGCGGTGGCTCCTTGGAGATCGCGGCGGGACACGATGAGTCGCCCGATGTCGCACACTCGATCCCGCTGGGCGCCGGCCGATTGACCCGCGACTGGTTCGACGCGGGTCGCTCCGCGGCAGAGCTTCGGCTCCACATCCGCACCGCGATCGCGGCCGAGGCCGGGACGGTACTGCGCGGCGGTCCATTCGACCGAGCCGTCGCGACGAGCAAGACGTTCAGATCCCTGGCCCGCATCTGCGGCGCGGCGCCCTCGGCGGAAGGCGAATTCGTGCGGCGGGTGCTGCACAAGCAGGATCTGTCGGTGCTCGTCGACGAGCTCGCCACGATGTCGCCGGAGGAGGTCGCCTTGCTGCCCGGGGTCTCGCCGGACCGTTCCCATCAGCTCCACGCGGGCGCCCTGGTGGCCGAAGCCACGATGGACCTGTTCGAGGTCTCGGAGCTGGAGATCTGTCCGTGGGCGCTGCGCGAGGGCGTTCTGTTGGAGCATCTCGATCACCTTTGAGACCCGCGGCCTACTCTTGTAGGCGTGGTTCCCTCACTTCGTGTTTCGCTGTCGACGTCCTCGGTCTATCCGGGGTCGACAGCCAGCGGATTCGAGGTCGCGGCGCGCCTCGGATATGACGGCGTGGAAGTCATGGTCGGCATCGATGACGTCAGTGCCGACATCACTGCGGTCAAGGCGCTCAGGGAGTTTCACGAGATCCCGATCGTCTCGGTCCACGCGCCGTGCCTCCTGGTCACCCAACGGGTCTGGGGCACCGATCCGTGGGGCAAACTGCACCGGAGCGCCGAGATGGCGCATGAGGTGGGAGCCTCGGTCGTCGTGGTGCATCCGCCATTTCGGTGGCAGCGCGATTACGCGCGCACGTTCGTCGACGGCATCGCCGATCTCGAGGCGAGCCACGGGATCACGTTCGCGGTCGAGAACATGTACCCGTGGCGCACCGGCAAGCGGGAGTTCCAGGCCTACGCGCCGGGTTGGGACCCGATCGAGCAGGACTATGCGCATGTGACGCTGGATCTGTCGCACAGTTCGACCGCAGGGGGCGATCCCGTGCAGATGGCCGCCGACCTGGGCCCCCGCCTGGCGCACATCCACATGACCGACGGTTCGGGATCGGCCAAGGACGAGCACCTGATTCCAGGCCGTGGTACACAACCGTGCAAGGAATTCCTCGCAGCCGTCGCGGCCAGCGACTTCAGCGGCGAGATCGTCGTGGAGATCAACACCCGAAAATCCAAGGATCAGAACGAACGGGAGTCCGACATCCTGGAGGCTTTGGCGTTCACCCGCCTCCATGCGGCGGTTTGACGATAGCCTGCACCGCATGGAAACGGTGTCCTTGACGGGTGAACGGCTATCGCAGCGGCAGTGGCTGCTCGGCGGGGCAGTGGCCCTCATGTTCGTAGGGCTCGTCGGAGCTTCGCAGATCGTGTCGTTGTTCGCCTTCTTCGTGCACCCTGGGGATGGATTCGACGGCCGATTCTCGATTTTGTGGGACATCGTCAGGCAGGAGTGGGGTGTGTACCTCGCCTACGGAGTAATCGGAGCGATCGCCGGAAATCTGGTGTGGCGACTGCGTGCAGAGTACGCCGCGCGCGACCTATGGCCGGTCATCTGGCGGGCCGCGGTCGTCTACGTGCCGACCTCGATCGTCGTGACGTTTGTCATTGCACTGGGGTCGGCGCTGATCCATGACCGACCGATGTTCTTCTTGGGCTTCGAGGTGCTCTGATGATCACGACCGAGCAGCTGCTGACCTTCGGCCTCGCTGCGTTCATCCTGATCGCGATCCCGGGTCCGAGTGTCGTGTTCGTGATCGGACGGGCGCTGGCCTACGGTCGCGGTGTCGCGCTGTTGACGGTCCTCGGCAATACCTTGGGGCTGCTCGCGATCGTGATCCTGGTGGCACTGGGGCTCGGCGCGATCGTGCAGGAGTCGATCGTGGTCTTCATGATCTTGAAGTTCGCCGGTGCTGCCTATCTGATCTGGCTGGGCGTGCAGGCGATCCGGCACCGTTCGGCGTTCAACGTCGCGCATGCGGGCGAGGGCGCGGCACCGGTGCTTGCCCCGCGCATCGTGGTCCGGCAGGGATTCATCGTCGGCTTCTCCAATCCCAAGGCGTTCATGATCATCGGCGCGTTACTGCCGCAGTTCGTCGTTCGCGGCAGCGGTGAGGTTCCGTTGCAGATGTTCCTGCTCGGGCTGGTAGCCGTCGTGATCGGTCTGCTGTCCGACTCGCTGTGGGCGGTCATCGCGAGTCAACTCCGAGCGTGGTTCAACGCGTCACCGAGACGCGGTGCCGCGATGCCCCCCCCCCCCCCCCCCCCCCCCCCCCCCCCCCCCGCGTCCACAGCTGGACTTGACCGCGCCCTCGTCCACAGGTGACCCCCTGATGGTCGTGCCGAGGAGGACGTCCGTCGCACGGTAGGGCATGCCCCGCCCTTCACCGATACCCCGATCCCTGCGGTCCCGACCGTTCACGGCAGCAGAAGCGAACGCACTCGGGGTCAGTGAGAAGGTTCTGCGAGGCAACAGATTCCGTCGTCTTCTCGTCCGGGTGTGGGTGTGCGCCGATCACGTCATGTCGCGCGCAGACTGGATCGCTGCGGCTGCGCTTGCCATGCCGGAGCGCGCGCAGCTCAGCCATCTCACCCGTATCCAGGCACTCGGCCTCGACTTCGGTCCGCACGAGCCGTATCACTTCACTGTGTCCGGTGATCTGCACATCGCGCTCGACGACATCTATCTACATCGCACCGAAGTGCTCCCGCCGACCGACGATGTCGGTGTCACTCCGGCCGCGGCTTTCATCCAGTACTGCACCGTCGCCCGGATGATCGACGCGATCAAGGTAGGTGACTGGCTCCTGCATCACGAGCACATGACGGTGCTCGAGGTCTACGAGCTCGCACAGCTCCATGACTGGCGCCCGGGGGCTAGCCAGGTCCGTCGGGTTCTTCCGTACCTGGATGCCGCGTCCCGATCGCTCAAGGAGTCCGAGACGAGGGCGCTGGTCGTCTTCGCAGGGCTTCCCGGTCCAGAGGTCAATGTCGATCTGGTCGTCAGGGGCAGGTGGCTGGGATGCGTCGACCTGCTGTTCCGCGCGTGGCTTCTCGTCCTGGAATACGAAGGGCGCCAGCACGCCGAGACGACCGAGCAGTTCGGCAGGGACATCACGCGCTATGCCGGATTCCGGGACGAAGGGGTCGGCTACCTACAGATCACCAATGACATGCTGAAGGTGCCACGGACATTGATTCGTCGCATCCACGAGCTACTGGCCGCACGTGGATATGACGGAGGCCCACCGGTCTTCGCAGACCGATGGGCCTCTCTGTTCGTCCCGATCACCTCGGCACCGGGCGGTGCGCCAGCGTCCAAGAATCAGCGCAAGGTGGACGCCAGCGCACCGCGCCGGGGGCGGGGTGGACGCTAACGCACCGCTACTTCTTGGCGCGGTTGGCGCGGTTGCGCTCCGTCGCGTCGAGGATGATCTTGCGGATGCGAACGTGCTGCGGGGTGATCTCGACGCACTCGTCCTCGCGGCAGAACTCCAGTGACTGCTCCAGCGACAGCTTGCGCGGCGGGATCAGCTTCTCGAACTCGTCGGCGTTGGAGCGGACGTTGGTCTGCTTCTTCTCACGGACGATGTTGATGTCCATGTCGTCGGCGCGCGAGTTCTCGCCCACGATCATGCCCTCGTACACCTCGGTCGCGGGCTCGATGAACAGCGTGCCGCGCTCCTGGATGTTGGTCATCGCATAGGACGTCGCAGCGCCGTGGCGGTCCGAGACCAGCGAGCCCGAGGCGCGGGTCTGGATATCGCCGGCCCACGGCTCGTACTTCTCGAACGTCTGGTGCGCGATGCCGGTGCCGCGGGTCTCGGTCAGGAACTGGGTCCGGAAGCCGATCAGACCGCGTGCGGGCACGATGAACTCCATGCGGACCCAGCCGGTGCCGTGGTTGATCATCTGTTCCATGCGGCCGCGGCGGACCGCGAGCAGCTGGGTGATCGCGCCGAGGTACTCCTCGGGAGCGTCGATCGTCAGGCGCTCCATGGGCTCATGCAGCTTGCCGTCGACCTCCTTGGTGACGACCTGCGGCTTGCCGACGGTCAGCTCGTAGCCTTCACGACGCATCTGCTCGACCAGAATGGCCAGTGCGAGCTCGCCGCGCCCCTGGACCTCCCAGGCGTCGGGACGCTCGGTGTCGAGCACCTTGAGCGAGACGTTGCCGATCAGTTCGCGGTCGAGACGGTCCTTGACCAGGCGGGCGGTGACCTTGGTGCCCTTCTCGCGGCCGGCGAGCGGCGACGTGTTGGTGCCGATCGTCATGGAGATCGCGGGCTGGTCGACCGTGATGAGCGGCAGTGCGACGGGGTTCTCGGGATCGGCCAGCGTCTCACCGATCATGATCTCGGGGATGCCCGCGATCGCGACGATGTCGCCGGGACCCGCAGACTCGCCGGGAACGCGCTCGAGCTCATGGGTCACGAGCAGCTCGGTGATCTTGACCCGGTCGACGGAGCCGTCGACCTTCATCCAGGCAACCTGCGAACCCTTCTTGAGGGTGCCTTCCTTGACCCGGACGAGGGCCAGGCGGCCGAGGAACGGCGAGGCGTCGAGGTTCGTGACGTGGGCCTGCAGCGGAGCGCCCTCGGTGTACTCAGGGGCCGGGACCGCGTCCATGATGGTCTGGAACAGCGGGATGAGGTTCTCGCTGTCGGGCAGGCCGCCGTCTTCGGGCTTGTTGAGCGAGGCGCGACCGGCGCGGGCCGAGGCGTAGACGACGGGGAAATCGAGGGCGTCTTCGCTGGCGCCGTCTTCGAGCAGGTCGAGGAACAGCTCGTACGTCTCATCGACGACCTCGCTGATGCGCGAGTCGGGACGGTCGACCTTGTTGACGACCAGCACGACGGGCATCTTGGCGGCGAGGGCCTTGCGGAGCACGAAGCGGGTCTGGGGCAGCGGCCCCTCGGACGCATCGACGAGCAGGATGACGGCGTCGACCATCGACAGGCCGCGCTCGACCTCTCCACCGAAGTCAGCGTGTCCGGGGGTGTCGATGATGTTGATCGTGACGCCGCCGTCGGGCGAACCGGGTCCGTTGTAGCGGACGGCAGTGTTCTTCGCGAGGATCGTGATGCCCTTCTCCCGCTCGAGATCACCGGAGTCCATGGCGCGTTCGGCGAGCTGATGGTGCTCGTCGAAGCTGCCCTGCTGCTGCAGCATGGCATCGACCAGAGTGGTCTTTCCGTGGTCGACATGGGCGACGATTGCGACGTTGCGCAGATCGGAGCGAGTGGGCATGCGAAAAATGTCCTAAGCGTGGGGAATGCTCATTGCGTACAGAGCCTTCCTATTCTATGGGTGCACTGCTCTGTGCGGCGAATCGCATGACATCGGTTCGTTGTGACATAGAAAACATCCCGTTGGAGCAAAGGTTGCAAGACTGTTAGTATCTTCGCGAGGTAACTTCGGCAGCGGAGCTCTTCGACGTTCTCGATCCGCCCGATTTCCTCGGGCCCGGGTCGGTTCCAGTCCCGCTGCATGACGCTGTGCGGCAGCTATTGGCTGCCTGACGCTCTTCGACGTCCTCACCTCAACATGCTTGCGCCGCAAAAGAACACAGGAGACCGTTGATGACCGCCGCGTCCGTTCCACCCGAGATCGAATATCCAGACAAGATCGACGGCGCGGTGCTCAAGGTTGCCGGTGTCGTCGTGCTCGGCGCGATCATGTCGATCCTCGACATCACCGTCGTCAGTGTCGCGCTGCCGACATTCCAAGAGGCGTTCGGCTCCACGTACGCGACGGTTGCCTGGACCATGACGGCGTACACGCTCGCACTGGCGACGGTCATCCCGTTGACCGGCTGGGCGGCCGATCGCTTCGGAACCAAGCGCCTCTATCTGACGGCGCTGCTGTTGTTCACCGCCGGCTCGGTGCTGTGCGCTGTCGCCGACTCGATCGAGATGCTGATCGCGTTCCGCGTGGTCCAGGGCCTCGGCGGCGGCATGCTGATGCCGCTCGGAATGACGATCCTGACTCGCGCTGCCGGTCCTGACCGTATCGGTCGCCTCATGGCGATCATGGGCATCCCGATGCTGATGGGACCCATCATGGGCCCGATCCTCGGCGGTTGGCTCATCGATGTCGCGTCCTGGCACTGGATCTTCCTGATCAACCTGCCGATCGGCATCGCCGCTCTGCTCTACTCGCAGCGCGTGCTGCCCACCGACGTGCCCAGCAAGGCCGAGAAGTTCGACTTCATGGGCATGCTGCTGCTGTCGCCGGGTCTGGCCCTGTTCCTGTTCGGTGTCTCCTCGATCGCCGAAGGTGGCGAAGGCGCGCACATCGGTTCGAAGGTCATCGTCTCGTCGACGGCCGGGCTGCTGCTGATCCTCGCCTTCGTGTTCCACGCGCTGCGCAAGGACGATCCGCTGATCGACTTGCGCCTGTTCCGCAACCGCAATCTGACCATCGCGACGGTCTCGATGTTCGTGTTCATGATCGCGTTCATGGGCGCGGGCCTGCTGTTCCCGTCCTACTTCCTGCAGGTACGCGGCGAGACGACCCTGATGGCCGGGCTGTTGATCGCCCCGCAGGGAATCGGCGCCATGATCACGATGCCGATCGCCGGCGTGCTGGCCGACAAGATCCCGATCGGCCGGACCGTGCCGTTCGCGCTGGCGCTCATGGCGGTGGGCTTCTTCGGCTTCACGCAGGTCGAGGCCGACACGTCCTACTGGGTCCTGTGCGGCTCGCTGTTCGTCATGGGCCTGGGTATGGGCGGCACGATGATGCCGATCATGACATCAGCCCTCAAGACGTTGACGAATCACGAGGTCGCCCGTGGCTCCACGATGGTCAACATCGTGCAGCAGGTCGCGGGCTCGATCGGTACCGCCGTACTGTCGGTCATTCTGACCAACCAGCTCACCTCGACACCGGCGGCAGGCGTCGGTCAGCTCGAGTTCGCGGCCAACGGCTTCGCGACGACGTTCATGGTGGCGTTCGGTCTGGTGGTCGTGGCGTTCATCCCGGTGTACTTCCTGCCGCGCAAGCACGATGAGTCACATCTTCTGGACGATGGCGGCCCCAAGCCGCCCGTGTTGATCCACTGACCACTGCAGTTTCACGAATAATTCATCAAATTGTGGTGAAGATTTCATTGCAGCAAAGATTGCAATAGGGTTAGGATCTTCTGTGACTGTTTCTCCGGACGACCTCTACGAAGTGCTCGAAGACTTCGTCATGCGGTTGATGAATCTCTCAGAATCAGACGGCATGGACGCGATGGTCGAACTCGACCTCTCGTTCTCGCAGGCTCGTCTGCTGTTCCTGCTCGCCAAGACAGGTCAGCCGATGCCGATTCACACGATCGCCACGGCACTGGGCCTTTCGGATGCGGCCACAGGTCGTAACGTCGACCAGCTCCTCAAGCTCGATGTGGTCGAGCGCAAGGAATGCCAGAACGATCGGCGGGTCAAGCTCGTCTCACTCACGACAACCGGCGAACGGCTCGCGGTCGCGCACGTGGACTCCAAGCGCGATTCGATCAAATCCTTCACCAGTCAACTTCCATCCCAGCAGCGCGACAATCTGCATCGTGCGCTGTCCGAAATCCTCGCGGCCGACACCCTTGGCCCGCGAAAGAATCAGGAGCACTGCGTATGACCGATCAACGAGAAGTCGTCCCAGACGACGACAAGATCACACCTGAGATTCTCAAGGTCGCCGGAGTCGTCGTGCTCGGCGCCGTCATGTCGATCCTTGACGTCACAGTCGTCAACGTCGCATTGCCGACGTTCCAGACCGAGCTGTCGAGCGGAGATGAGCCGCTGGCCTACTCGACTGTGGCCTGGACCGCGACGGCCTACATGCTCGCGCTGGCCGCTGTTATCCCGTTGACGGGTTGGGCAGCAGACCGGTTCGGCACCAAACGCCTGTACATGGCCGCAATCGCCCTGTTCACCATCGGCTCGCTGCTGTGTGCGACGGCGTGGAACATCGAAGCGCTTATCGGCTTCCGAGTTCTCCAAGGCCTGGGTGGCGGCATGCTGATGCCGCTGGGTATGACGATCATGACCCGCGCCGCGGGCCCGCACCGCATGGGACGTCTCATGGCGATCCTCGGTATTCCGATGCTGCTCGGCCCGATTCTGGGCCCGATCATCGGCGGCATCCTGATCGACCAGGCTTCGTGGCACTGGGTGTTCCTGATCAATCTGCCGATCGGCATCATCGGCCTGCTCTACGCCCAGCGGGTTCTGCCCAAGGATTCGCCGGAGCCGAGCGAATCGCTCGACATCGTCGGCATGATCTTGCTGTCGCCGGGCCTCGCGCTGCTGCTGTACGGCGTGTCGACGATCCCCGAAAAGGGCACGTTGATGGCGGGCAAGGTCCTGATCCCCATGATCATCGGCTTGTTGCTGATCATCGTTTTCGTGTTCTACTCCTTCAAGCCCAAGCACCCGTTGCTTGACCTGAGGCTGTTCAAGGACCGCAACCTGACCGCCTCGGTCGTCACGATGTTCTTCTTCGCCGCAGCGTTCTTCGGGGCATTGCTGCTGGTGCCGACCTACTTCCAGCAGGTCAACGGCGACTCGGTGCTGAAGGCCGGTCTGCTGCTGGCGCCGCAGGGCATCGGAGCGATGCTGACGATGCCGATCGCGGGCGCGTTGACCGACAAGATCCCGGTGGGTCGCATCGTCCCATTCGGCTTCTTGGGCATCCTGATCGGCATGTTCGGTCTGGCTCAGAGCACGGATCCCGGCACGTCGAATCTGACGATCATGACGTGGCTGTTCATCACCGGGCTGGGCATGGGTGCCACGATGATGCCGTTGTTCACTTCGGCGCTCAAGACGCTCAAGCCGCATGATGTGGCACGTGGATCGACGCTGCTCAACGTGACTCAACAAGTCGCAAGCGCCACCGGCATCGCGACGATCTCGGTGATCTTGACCAATGCCATGAAGAGCGGTGACGTCCTCGCCGGTTCCGAGAAGCTGCCGGGAGTCGAGGGCGGTCTGACCCCGGCCCAACTGGCTGCCGGTTCGCACACCGATCGGGGCGCTGGGCTCGTCGACGCGCTGAAGGTCCCCGCCGATGTGCTGCAGCAGGGCTTCCACGACTTGGCCGACGCGTTCGCGTCGTCGTATTGGGTCGCTTTCGGGGTCCTGGTCTTCACCTTGATCCCCGTGGCGTTCCTTCCGCGCAAGCGTCAGATCTCCCCGATGGAAGAGGGCGATGATGTGGCTCCGCCCATCGTGATGCACTGATCGTCTGGTCCACAACCGCGAAGACCCCGCCACTCGGCGGGGTCTTCGTAGTTTCGTGGCCTCTGCCCCGCCGCCTGATTTGGCGGTTTCCCATGAGGCCTCGCCTTGTAGTCACGCACCCAGCGCTGTGGCAGGAGGCGCGTGACAATCACCCTTGGTGAGTCGCGCTGGGATGCTAGGTGCGTGACAACGTCCCTAGGTCTCATGGGAAACCAACAGAGGTGGAGGGTGCGGCTGATCAGAGCTCTCGGTGCACCTTGTGCGGTGCAGCCTGCGCGATGGGTTTGAGCACCATCAGGTCGATGTTGACGTGCGGGGGGCGGGTTGCGACCCACACGATCGCGTCGGCGATATCGTCTGCGACCAACGGCTCACGGACTCCTGCGTACACGGCATCGGCTTTCGCCGCGTCACCGTGATACCGGTTGAGCGAGAACTCGTCGGTTCGCACCATGCCGGGGGCGATCTCGGTGACCCGCACGGGCTGGCCGTTGAGCTCGAGTCGCAAGGTCTCGGTCATCGCGGTGAGGCCGTGCTTGGCAGCGGTGTAGCCGGCACCTCCCTCATACGTCAGGTGCCCAGCGATAGAGCCCAGGTTGACCAGGGTGCCCGCGCCACTCGCGACGAGCGCGGGGAGGAGGGCCTTGGTCACCAGCAGCGTTCCGATGACGTTGACCTCGTACATCTGTCGCCAGCCATCGGGATCCGCCGACGAGACCGGATCGCTGCCGATCGCGCCGCCTGCGTTGTTGAGCAGCAGGTCGAGCGTCGGCCCGACCGTGTCTGCGAGCGCAGCGACCTGATCCGGGTCGGTCACGTCGCACGTCACGGCGGTGCCGCCGATCTCGGCGGCGAGTGCCTCGATGCGGTCGGTTCGGCGGGCCACGCAGAAGACGTGGAATCCGGCGGTGGCGAGCTTTCGGGCGGTGGCAGCTCCGATACCGCTGCTGGCTCCGGTGACGACGGCTGTGGGCATGAGCCCATCGTGACAGACAGCCGACGATGCGGTGTGGGGGCAGGGTGGGACTATGGAACGGAAAGGCGGTGCACATGGTTTGGCGAGTCGCGATGCTCTCGGCGCACACCTCTCCACTCGAACAGCCAGGAGATGGTGACGCGGGTGGCATGAACGTCTACGTTCTGGAACTCTCCCGTCAGCTGGCGGCCCGTGGCATCGAGGTCGAGATCTTCACCCGTGCGACATCACGCCATCAGCCGCCCTTCGTCGACGCCGAGCCAGGAATCCGGGTCCACCATGTGGCCGCCGGTCCGTTCGAGGGCCTGCAAAAGAATGATCTTCCGTCACAGCTGTGCTCGTTCGTGCGCGATGTGCTGCGCGCCGAGGTGGAGCGCGAACCCGGACACTTCGACCTCGTGCACTCGCACTACTGGCTGTCCGGGCAGGTCGGGACGGTTGCGCGCGAGCGGTGGAACGTCCCTTTGGTGCACACGATGCACACCATGGCCAAGGTCAAGAACTCACTTCTCGCCGAAGGTGATGCGGCCGAGCCGATCGGTCGTATCTACGGTGAGGAAGAGATCGTCCGGCTTGCCGACCGGTTGATCGCCAACACCGCCGAAGAGCGGCGTGAACTCATCGAC
Source organism: Aeromicrobium sp. P5_D10 (assembly GCF_054049535.1). NCBI lineage: Bacteria > Bacillati > Actinomycetota > Actinomycetes > Propionibacteriales > Nocardioidaceae > Aeromicrobium > Aeromicrobium sp. P5_D10. The sequence continues at coordinate 346,313 of NZ_JBFUME010000005.1, read as the reverse complement.
CTGTACGAAGCCGAGCCTGACCGGGTCGCGGTCGTGCATCCCGGCGTCGATGTCGAGGTGTTCCGGCCCGGACGGCATGACGAGGCGCGCGAGCTGCTCGGTATCGCGCCGGATGCCGCGCTGCTCATGTTCGCCGGACGGATCCAGCCACTCAAGGCCCCCGATGTCGTCCTGCGGGCAGCCGCGGTCATGTTGTCGCGTGATCCCGGGTTGCGTGAGCGGCTGGTCGTCGCGGTGGTGGGCGGGGCTTCGGGTTCGGGTCTCGACCAGCCGACGATGCTCACCGATCTGGCCTCCGATCTGGGTATCGAGGACGTCGTTAGGTTCGTGCCCACGGTTTCGCAGCGGGAGCTGGCCGACTGGTACGCCGCTGCTTCGGTCGTGTGCGTGCCCTCGTACAACGAATCCTTCGGACTCGTGGCGATCGAGGCGCAGGCCTGCGGCACGCCCGTCGTGGCAGCTCGGGTCGGTGGTCTCACGACGGCGGTCTCCGACGGTGTCAGCGGTGTGTTGGTCGACGGCCACGACCCCGCCGACTTCGCCGCCGCGATCCATCCACTGCTCACCGAGCCCGAGGTGCGGGAGGCGATGAGCCACAAGGCCGTCCGTCATGCCGAGGGCTTCGGCTGGGATGTCACGGCCGATCGGACCTTGGCTGTCTATGCAGAAGCCGTCACGGCCCATCAGGAGGAGCAGCAGCCATGACCGACAAAGTCAGGACCACGATCGTCGAGGCGCTCGACGCCGCCGAGCTGGCCTACACCGAACATCGGCCTGGCATCTTCGAGGTCACGCTGCCAGGTGAACGCAAGCTCCAGACGACGTGCCGTCTCGAGATCGGCAAGCATTCGCTGGGTATCCACGCATTCGTCGCGCGTAACCCCGATGAGAATCACCAAGTTGTCTACCGCTGGCTGCTCGAACGCAATCTCAAGATGTTCGGCGTCGCATTCGCGGTCGATTCGGCCGGCGACATCTATCTCGACGGCCGGTTGCCGCTGGAGGCCGTGACGAACGACGAGATCGACCGGTTGCTCGGCGCGGTGTTGACCTACGCCGACGAGTCGTTCAACACGATTCTCGAACTCGGCTTCGCATCGTCGATCCGCAAGGAATGGCAGTGGCGCGAATCGCGCGGGGAGTCGACCCGCAACCTCGACGCGTTCAAACATCTCAAGCCCTGAACGGGAACTGTCACCTCATGACCAGCGATCGCGTAGCGTTTCTGTCGTGAAGGTCATCATATTTGCCGATGTGACGGACCCGTGGGCGTACATCGGGGCTACCCGCTTCGAGCGGGCGGCGGCGATGTTCTCGATCCTGACCGGTGAGCCGGTCGAGATCGCCTACCGGGCGCATCTGCTCGAACCTGACGAGAGTAATGACGGTCTCCCGCTCATGAAGGTGCTCGAAAAGCGCCTGGGTGGTCGTGATCAGGTCGAGCTCATCAACGCGAGGGTGACTGCGGCGGCGAAGATCACCGCGATCGATCTCAACTTCGATGAGGCAGTCGCGGCCAATTCATTCGATGCCTGGCGTCTGCTGACCTGGGCCTATGAGGCGGGGCCGGGGATCCAGCGTGATCTCCTGCACCAATTGTGGCGGGCCCACTTTTTGGAGGGTGCCGACATCGGGGATCCGTTCACGCTGGCCACGCGGGCTGCGCTGGTGGGACTCGATCTGGAGACGGCCGAAGGCCTGTTGGCCAGCACCGAGTACGCCGACGTGGTCCGGACCCAGGCCGACACCGCCGCAAGCCTCGAGATCGAGCAGTTGCCCTACGTCGTGATCGAACAGCGATGGGTTCTGGCCGGAATCCAGTCGCAGAACGATTACGTACAAGCCCTGCATCGGATCTTTCAAGAGTGGCAGGGCGCCGAATCGGCGGGAGAATGACCCAATAGGCTCGATGTCATGAGCACCTTGATCCTGCTGCGTCACGGCCACAGCGAGTGGAACGCCAAGAACCTGTTCACCGGATGGGTCGATGTCGACCTCAACGAGCAGGGTGTCGAGGAGGCCCACAACGGCGCCACGATGCTCGCCGATGCGGGTCTGCTGCCCGATGTCTCGCACACCTCCTTGCTGCGTCGTGCGATCCGCACGTCACAGATCGTCCTCGACGGCATCGACCGTCACTGGATCCCGGTCAAGCGTTCGTGGCGCCTCAATGAGCGTCACTACGGTGCACTGCAGGGCAAGGACAAGAAGGCGACGCTGGAAGAGTTCGGCGAAGAGCAGTTCATGACGTGGCGCCGTTCCTACGACACCCCGCCGCCGGCGCTTGACGACGACTCGGAGTTCAGCCAGGCCGCCGATCCGCGGTACAACTCCCTGCCCGATGAACTCCTGCCACGGACCGAGGCGTTGTCGAACGTCCTCGACCGCATGCTGCCGTATTGGTACGACGCGATCGTCCCTGACCTGCTCGATGACCGGATCGTGCTTGTGACGGCGCACGGCAACTCGTTGCGGGCGCTCGTCAAGCACCTCGACGGTGTGAGTGAGGACGACATCGTGGGATTGAATATCCCGACCGGCATCCCGCTGGTCTACGAACTAGACGCCGACCTCAAGCCGGTCGTTGAGGGCGGAACGTACCTAGATCCGGCAGCGGCCGAAGCCGCCATAGCCGCGGTGGCCAATCAGGGCCGCTAGCGCTGGGTCACTTTGTGCGGTCAGCTCACCTGGTTTCGACAGCTGACGGCTTCGCCGTGAGTCGCTCAACCTGCCTCGTGAGCTCGGCCGCGGGCGGCCTCGTCACGAGTCATATTTGTAGCCCAGGCCTCTGACGGTTGTCAGGGTGACGGGGTTCGTGGGGTCCGCCTCGATCTTGGCGCGCAGGCGCTTGACGTGGACGTCGAGGGTTTTGGTGTCGCCCACGTAATCGGCGCCCCAGACCCGGTCGATGAGCTGGCCGCGGGTCAGAACCCGGCCCGGGTTGCGCAAGAAGTACTCCAGCAGCTCGAATTCCTTGAGCGGGAACTTGGCCGCGACACCATCGATCGTGACGAGGTGGCGGTCGACGTCCATGCGTACCCGACCCGCCTCGAGCGAGGCGTTGTCGTCGACATCGTCGGTCGCGCCGCGACGCAGGACGGCCTTGATCCGAGCCACCAGCTCGCGGGGCGAGTACGGCTTGGTGACGTAGTCGTCGGCACCGAGTTCGAGACCGACGACTTTGTCGACCTCGGTGTCCTTGGCGCTGACCATGATGATCGGCACCGACGAGATCTGCCGCAGTGCCCGGCACACCTCGGTGCCGGACAGACCCGGCAGCATGAGGTCGAGGAGCACGATGTCGGCCCCGCCCCGGTCGAACTCGGTCAGCGCATCGGGGCCCGTCTCGGCAATCGCGACGTCGAACCCCTCCTTGCGCAGGACGTACGACAGCGCCTCGCTGTAGCTCGCCTCGTCCTCAACGACCAGTACCTTGGTCACTTGTTCCCCTTCATGTTGTCGAGACTCTCAATGTCTTCTTCGATGTCTTGATGATGGGCCGGCAGCACGAGTGTGAACGACGAACCGAGACCCGGCTCGCTCCACACCTCGACGCTGCCACCGTTGCTGGCCGCGACGTGCTTGACGATCGACAGTCCCAGACCCGTGCCCCCGGTGGATCGGGCGCGGGCGGGATCGACCCGATAGAACCGCTCGAAGATCCGGTCGAGCTCGTCGCCCGGGATGCCGATGCCGTTGTCGGTGACGGTCAGGCGCACGTCGAGGCCGTCGCGTTGCCCGGTGACCGTGACGCGGGAGCCGTCAGGGCTGTAGGTGACGGCGTTCTCCACCAGGTTGCTGACCGCCGCGTGCAGTTGGGCGCGGTCGCCGTGAACGAACAGATCGGGCTCGACCGATGCGACGATCTCGATGTGCTTGTGTTCTGCCTCGGTGGCCGAGTGCTCACACGCCTCGGAGATCAGATCGCCGATCTTGATCGCGGCCGCTTCGTCACTGAGCACATTGTTCTGCAGACGCGACAGGTCGATGATCTGCTGCACCAGACGAGTCAGACGCTCGCTCTCCAGGTGCATGCGGCCCGAGAACCGCACCACCGCCTCCGGATCGTCCTTGGCCTCGCCGACTGCCTCGGCCAGCAGAGTGAGTGCCCCGACCGGCGTCTTGAGTTCGTGGCTGACATTCGCCACGAAGTCGCGGCGGATCGACTCGACTCGCTGTTCACGGGTGCGATCGTCAGCAAGGACGAGGATCAGGCGGGACGTCAACGGTGCGACCCGGGCGTGGATGAATGCGGTGCTGCCGCGCTTGGGCTGCAATGAGACGTCGGCTTCCCTGACCTGCCCGTCGCGGCGTACTTGCCGGACCAGGCTCATCAGTTCGTCGGACTCCAGACGGTCCTCATTGATCAGACCCATCGCGAAGGCCGGGGCCGATGCCTTGACGACGGTATCGCCCGAGTCGATCAGCACGGCTGATGACGACAGGACCGACAACACGAGCTCGGCGCCCGGGGGCACGACGGTAGGCGGCTCTTCCACGGCCTGTTGCTGCCTTTCGCTGAATCGCCACAGATAGGTGATGGCGGCGCCGACGACCGCACCGATTGCTCCGGCGATCGCGATGACTGCGCTGGTGTCCACACCTTGATCGTAGGGGTCCATTCACCCTGCAGCCGCCCGATAGGCCCTTGTAGCAGCGGGGTTTCCACTGGCGTTCACGTCCCGTTCACCGGGCGTCGCCGTCCGTTCACCCGGCGTGCCTAAGGTGTGGGACATGCGCGATCAGTATTACGAACAGCTCGATGCCATCGTCGACGACCTGGTGGACCTGACCGGGACAGTCCGGCGTGCCGTCGCCGACGCGACCAAAGCCCTGCTCGAAGCAGACGGCCAGATTGCCGAGTCCGTCATCGCCGGCGACAAGGACATCGACGAAGCGACCGAGACGATCGAGGAGCGCACGCTCCTGTTGCTGGCGACCCAGCAACCGGTCGCGACCGACCTTCGTCAGCTCGTCGCGACGCTGCGGATGCTGGCCGATCTGCAGCGGATGGGAGATCTGTCGGTGCACGTCGCCAAGATCGCTCGGCGTCGCATGCCTGACTCCGCGGTACCGGATCACCTGCATCCGACGATCCTGTCGATGGCGTCCGTCGCCGACTCCATGATCGATTCGGCGTCGCGCATCGTGGCCAACCGGGACGTCGCGAAGGCGGCGCTTCTGGAGTCCGAGGACGACGAGATGGATCTGCTGCGCAAGGACCTGTTCCGCTCGCTGCTCGGCGACTCATGGGACCACGGCGTCGAGCCGGCCGTCGACGTCGCACTGCTCGGCCGCTACTACGAGCGCATCGGCGATCATGCCGTGTCGATGGCCCGCAGGGTCGTCTTCCTCGTCACGGGACAACTCTCCTAGGACGACTTTCGATCTGAACCCCTGCTGCCTGCCGCTGCGGGGGTTCTGTCGTTCTGGCCGTGGGTCGCCCACAAAAAGCCACGAGCCCTTGTCCGTCGGACGGACAAGGGCTCGTGGCGACGTGTGAGTTACTCCGCGGAAGCGCTACCGGCAACGGAGTCGTACTCCGCTGTGCGTGCGACGACCGGGGCCTCGACGGTGAGGGATCCCGAGTCGGTGAACGTGAATGTCACCTTGACGTACTTGCCCGGGTCGGCGCCTTCGGTCACGACGAAGACGAGTGAGCCCTTGACTCCGCCCAGAGTCGTGAGCTCGTGGGGCTCCAGCGGCAGCAGGATCTTCGGGCTACGAACCGTCAGGGCCTTGTCGTCCAGCGTCGTGACCTCAACGGACGACAACTGCTGCGCCTCGTCGAGGTTGTTCTGCAGACCGACCGAGAGCGTCGCGGTGCCATTGGAGTTGGCGACCAGGAGCGTGTTCAACGCATCGACGTCTCCCCGGGCGTTGGCTCCCACAGCCGGCTGATAGACCTGGTTGGTCTGGGCGCTGAAGCCCGTGCCACATGCACCAAGGGCCAGCATCGTTGCCAGGGCAAGGGAGGCGGCCGCCACGCGGCGACGTCGTACAGGGCTCACCAGATCACTGCTTTCGGTCGGTGTCTCGGGGGCTTGGGTACCCGAGGAGATGCTATCCGAACGGCCGCAGACATTTGCCTTTGACCTGCTCGTAGGTCGTCTGCTATGGCGCCGAAGGCCTGAAACGACAGCGGTAGACGTCGTTTACGCGTGGTATCCTAGTGGTCTAGGAAAGGCATTTTCTCTATGACTTTTGTTGTCGGCGAAACGGTTGTATACCCCAATCACGGAGCTGCAGTCATCGAAGATATCGAAACCCGGACGATCAAGGGTGAGGAGCGTGAGTACCTCGTCCTGCGGATCGTTTCGCAGAACGATCTGGTGGTTCGTGTTCCGGCATGCAACCTCGATCTGGTCGGAGTTCGCGATGTTGTCGACGAGGCTGGACTCGAGCGGGTTTTCGGCGTCCTTCGTGCTGAGCATGTCGAGGAGCCGACCAACTGGTCGCGCCGCTACAAGGCAAACCTCGAGAAGCTGCACTCCGGTGATGTGTTGAAGGTTGCCGAGGTCGTTCGCGACCTGTGGCGCCGCGATCACGAGCGTGGACTGTCCGCGGGTGAGAAGCGGATGCTGGCCAAGGCGCGCCAGATCCTCGTCTCCGAGCTTGCGCTCGCCGAGAAGACCAATGAGGACAAGGCCGAGACGCGCCTCGACGAGGTTCTCGCTTCCTGAACCGACGCTGTGACGAATGAAGCCCCTGTCTCGCTGAGACGGGGGCTTCGTCGTTGGTCGCGAACTGGGTCAGGCGGGGTGGACGAGCGCCGTGGCGATCGCCGCGATGCCCTCGCCGCGACCGGTCAGGCCCAGGCCATCGGTCGTCGTGGCCGAAAGACTGACGGGGGCGCCGACCGCCTGGCTGAGCACGCGCTGGGCATCCTCGCGGCGGGTGCCGATCTTGGGACGGTTGCCGATCGCCTGGACCGACACGTTGCCGACTGCCCAGCCGTTCTCGCTCAGACGCCGGGCAGTCTCGGCCAGGAAGTCGACGCCCGCCGCGCCGGCCCAAGCCGGATCCCCGGTGCCGAAGTTGCTGCCGATGTCGCCGAGTCCGGCGGCGCTCAGCAAAGCGTCGACGATCGCGTGGGAGACACAGTCGCCATCGGAGTGGCCTTCGAGACCCTGGGTTTCGTCCGGCCAGTGGAGTCCCGCCAACCACATGGGACGGCCGTCGACGAGACGGTGGACGTCGGTGCCGACACCGATGCGTACAGAACTCACAAGACGATCATGCCGTACGTTCTGCGGGCTTTGGCCATCCAGGCGACGATGATCTGGTGAGATCACGAGTGTCTGGAGTCTGTGGGGCGATCGCTGCCTGCGCGGCGATCGCCGTGAGCGAAGGTCTTGCCGCGCTGCTGGACCTTCGGGAGTCCCCGATCCTGTCGGTCGGTCAGTCGGTCATCGACGTGACGCCGGGACCAGTCGCGCACGCGATCATCGAGGTCGTCGGCACCAAGGACAAGCCCTTGGCGGTAGCGAGTGTTGTGATCGGGACGGTCGCCTTGGGGGCGCTGGCCGGTTCGTGGTGGCGCGTGCACCGTCTGCGTTCCTTCCTGTTGGTGGCCCTGTTGGTGTCGGTGTCTGTCGTCTCGGTGCTGTCGCGGCCGTACAGCTCCGCGCCGGGCGTGTTTGCCTGCGTGGCGTCCGGGTTCGTGGTGCTCGTGGTGCTGCGGTTGTCGTTGCGCGATGAGCTGCTCGCACCGCAGGGTCGGCGCGCGTTTCTGCGGCTCATGGGAGGCCTGGTCGTCGCGACCGTCGTCGTGGGCGGGGCAAGTCAGCTGTTGGCGTCGCGTCACCGTCGCAGGCAGGCCATCGAGAAGGTTCGGGCCACGCTGAGGCTGCCGGCCAGCCGAGTCACGGTGCCGGGTGGAACAGATCTGGCCGTGTCGGGTCAGGGACCGTGGCTGACGCCGAATCGCGACTTCTACCGCATCGACACAGTTCTCACGCCGCCGTTGATCGACCCGGACGATTGGTCACTGCGGATCCACGGCATGGTCGAACGTGAGCTGACCCTGACCTATCAGGATCTGCTGGATCGCGGCCTCGACGATGCGTGGATCACGATCTGTTGCGTCTCCAACCGGGTCGGGGGCGATCTGATCGGCAATACGCTGTGGGGCGGGGTGTCGATCAAGTCGATCCTCGACGAGGTTGGAATCGGCGAGGGCGCGGACGCCTTGCTGTCGACCTCGGACGACGGGTGGACGTGCGGCACGCCGCTGGACGCGTTGACCGACGGTCGCGATGCCATGTTGGCGCTGACGATGAACGGTGAACCGCTGCCGGTCCCGCACGGCTTTCCGGTCAGGCAGGTCGTGCCCGGCCTCTACGGCTATGTCTCGGCGACCAAGTGGGTCACCGACTGGGAGGTGACCCGGTTCGCCGATTTCGAAGCGTTCTGGACCCAACGAGGCTGGGGAGAGCGGGGCCCGGTCAAGACCCAGTCACGCATCGATGCACCCCGCGACGGGGCCTCGGTCGGTGTCGGCGCGACGAAGGTCGCCGGTGTCGCCTGGGCGCAGCACGTCGGCATCGAGAAGGTCGAGGTCAGCATCGACGGTGGACCGTGGCGCGAGGCGAGGTTGGGCGAGGTCCCGAACGTCGACACGTGGGTGCAGTGGAGCGTCGACTGGTCGGCCGATGAGGGAGATCACGAGATCCAGGTGCGGGCCACTGACCGCGACGGTCGGACGCAGACCGCCAAGCGGGCGGACGTCCTGCCCGACGGTGCGACGGGCTATCACTCGATACAGGTCTCGGCACGATAACGGGTGGACGAGAGAATCGGGTTCCGTCCGCGATACCGCGGACAAAACCCGATTCTTCCGTCGACCGGGGTTACCAGCGGGCGGTGTCCTTGGGCAGTGCTTTGCTGGCCGGGCGAATGACGTAGACAACGCCGCCGCTGCCCTTGAGCCAGGCCTTTTCGAACTGTGCCCGCGAGTAGATCCGGCGCACCGTGGAGTTGTTTGCCGCCGCCGGATCGTTCGCGATGACTCGGCCGTCGGCGGTGAAGCCGCGGATCACCATCAGGTGGCCGGGCGTCGACGAGATCGGGGCCCCGGTCAGGCCACCCTTCCCGAAGGCCACCGAGGCGGCCAATGGGATGCCGGCCTTGATGAAGGCCTCGGCCTCACGCAGGTTGTACAAGCGAGTGACGAAGGTGTCGAGCGAATAGTTTGCGGCGTAGGCGGAATTGAACGGCCAGTTGCCGGTGCCGTCGTAGGCGTAGTCGAAGGTGTATCGCGCCGCGTGGTCGACGAAGGAGTCGGCGTACTTGGACCAGGTGTAGTCGGCCTTCTTCGGCCCCTTGCCGAAGTACCGCAGGATCATCGAGGTCGAGGTGGGCGAGCACCACGCCTCACCGCCGCCACCCCATTGGGGGAACTGGCCACGGTGGATCATCTGCGATGACATCGGCACCGCGAGGTCTGTTGTCTTAGTCATCGTCGTGGCTGTTGTCGTGCTGGGATTGCGTGCGGTGTAACTTGCTGCAACGCCGTTGACGGCATGCAAGGTGGGGCCGGTCTTGGAGCCCTTCGGTTTGTGCAGCACGACTCTGACCTGCCACTGGTCGAATGACTTGCCGGAATTGGCGATGACGGTGTCGGTCGACAGGCGAGCCAGGTCGTCGGTCTGGGTGCCGTACGACGCGCGCTTGATATGCGAGGTGTCGGTCGCCCAACGGGCGACGTTGTCCCAGCTGCCGACCGTCGCACCCTTGCGGACGCGAACGTCGATGCGGGCCCAGGTGCCCGTCGGCGTTGTGATGCTCCACGACGGGATCAGGCTCTTGGCGCTGAAGCCGGTCTTGGTCCACGGGCCGGTCCAGTAGCCGCGATCGTAGGACTTCTTGCTGCCGGAGACCCGTGAGTCCTTGTACTTGTAGACCTTGGTGCCCGTGCCGAGGGTCAGCTTGCCGGTGCCGGCCTTGAGCCCGGTGGACGTTCCCTTCGCGAAGTCGCGGCTGTACGTCCAGCGGGCGAAGGCGGCCTGGTCGGATGCTGCGCTCGCGGGGACGGCCGACAGCATGGTCAGGCCGAGGAACAGGGCGACGAGCGGGGGAAGATGACGACGCATCGGCCCATAGTATGCGACGGATGTGACCCATGGGGCTGATGTGACAGTTCGCGATGGCTCGACCGAGCCAGGGAGCCGATAGGGTTGCCCCGTGGCATTTCACCTGTATGACACTGCGTCCCGGCAGATTCGCGAGCTTGTCCCGGTCATCCCCGGACAGGTGTCGATCTATCACTGTGGGCTGACGGTGCAGGGTCCCCCGCACATCGGCCACATCCGCAAGGAAGTTGTCTTCGACGTCCTGCGTCGCTGGCTGATGCGTTCGGGACTCGAAGTGTCGATCGTGGCCAATGTGACCGATATCGACGACAAGATCCTGGCCAAGGGCGTCGAGCAGGGCCGACCGTGGTTTGCGGTGGCGTATGAGAACGAACGCGCGCTCCACGCGGCGTACGAGGTGCTGGGCTGCATCCCGCCGACGTACGAGCCCCGTGCGACCGGTGTCGTGCCCGAGATGATCGAGATGATGCACACCCTGATCGACAACGGTCACGCCTACGCCGCGAGCGATGGCTCCGGCGACGTGTACTTCGACGTACGTTCGTGGCCCGCGTACGGCGAGCTGTCGAACCAGAAGGTCGACGACATGCTCAACGCCGAGGACGCGCCGCCTGAGGGCAAGCGCGATGGGCGCGACTTCGCGCTGTGGAAGGGGCACAAGGACGGCGATCCGGAGTCGGCTTCGTGGCAGACGCCGTGGGGACGCGGACGGCCCGGCTGGCACCTGGAGTGCTCGGCGATGGCCGCCAAATACCTCGGCCATGAATTCGACATCCACGGCGGCGGCCTCGATCTGCGCTTCCCGCATCATGAGAACGAGCTCGCCCAGTCGCGGGCGGCGGGGCAGAAGTTCGCCCGGTTCTGGATGCACAATGCGATGCTCAACCTGGCCGGCGCCAAGATGAGCAAGTCGGTCGGCAACACTCTGATGGTCAGCGAGGTCGTGAAAAGGGTCCGGCCGATCGACCTGCGCTACTACCTCGCGGCATCGCACTACCGCTCGATCGTCGAATTCTCCGAGGAGTCGCTGGCCGAGGCCGCGACGGCATTCGGCCGGATCGAGGGATTTGTCCGTCGCGCGATCGAGATCACCGGAGCCGGCGAGCTCGGTGACGTGCCGGAAGCGTTCGCCGCCGCGATGGACGATGACCTGTCGGTCCCGGCCGCGCTCGCGGTGCTGCAGAGCAGAGTGACCGAAGGCAACTCCTTGCTCTCCGGCGGAGTTTCGGCCGAGCTGACAGCCGCGCTGGCCGACGTCCGGACGATGCTCGACGTGCTCGGTTTGGATCCTGTGTCCCCGACGTGGGATCGTGGAGGTAACGATGCGGCTTCAGCGCAGGTGATCGACTCCCTCGTCGAGGGGCTGCTCGAACAGCGCCAGGAAGCACGTGCCGCCAAGGACTTCGCCACCGCCGACCGGGTGCGCGACCAGCTGGCGGCGGCGGGCATCGACATTGAGGACACGCCGCAGGGTGCGCGCTGGTCCGTGAAGGGCTAGAGAACATGCCAGGCAACAGCAAGCGCAAGGGTGCGATCAAGAAGACCGGCAAGGGCAATCCCACCGCCGGATCGGGTGGACGTCGCCGTCAGGGTCTCGAAGGCAAGGGGCCGACGCCGCGCGCCGAAGATCGGCCCAATCACAAGATCTACAAGATGAAGAACGCCACCGCCAAGCGCGAGCAGGCCCGTCCCAAGCGCAAGCAGGGCGACGCCGCCGAGTGGGTGGCCGGACGCAACTCGGTTCTCGAACTGCTCAAGGCGACCGTGCCGGTGCATGCGTTGTACGTCGCAGAAGGAACCGATCGCGACGAGAAGATCCGCGAGATCTTCAAACTCGCGGCCGAGCAGCACGTCAGCTTGCTCGAGGTCGGACGCGTCGAGCTCGACAAGTTCACCGGTGGAGCCGTCCACCAGGGCATCGCCGCCAAGCTCAATGCCTACGAGTACGCCTCGCCGGACGAACTGATGGCCCTTGCCGCCGAACGCGACGAGCCGGCGCTGATCCTGGTGCTCGACGGCATCACCGATCCCCGCAACCTGGGTGCGATCATCCGCTCCGCGTCGGGCTTCGGTGCTCACGGCGTGGTGATCCCCGAACGTCGTGCCGCGCAGATCACGGCAGCTGCCTGGAAGACGTCGGCCGGTGCGGCTGCACGTGTGCCGGTGGCCCGGGTCACCAATATCACCCGGACTCTCAAGGACTTCCAGGACGATGGCTGCATGGTCATCGGTCTGGCCGCCGACGGGACCGTCGATGTGGCCGACTCGCAGATGATCGACGGCCCGCTGGTCGTCGTGATCGGCAGCGAGGGCAAGGGACTGTCACGGCTTGTCGGTGAGACCTGCGACGAGATCGTCTCGATCCCGATGGCCACGGGTCTTGAGAGCCTCAACGCCGGCGTCGCCGCCGGCATAGCGCTGTACGCGATCGCGCAGCAGCGAGGCTGAAACTTGCAGACCGCGTCGTTCGCGGTCAGGCAGTGGCGGCATCGCGTACCGGCGATGCGGCGGACTACGCCCCATAGATTGTCACGCCTGTGACAATCTATGGGGCCTTTCAGTTGGGCTCGTGATTTTGTCGTTGACAGAGGCCTGATTCGCGGGCTTTCGTGGTCAAGAGTCGATGAGCGGCGCAGAGCATGCCCCGCGGCACCCACTCGCTTTCGCACGAATCCTAGGAACTGGCGTGAAACGGATCATTTTGCCTTTGGTGGTGGGCTTGGGACTGGTGGTCGGCGTACTTGCGTCACCCGCAGCGGCCACCATCCATCCCAGTAATTGGAAGAAGATCTTCGGACATTCCACCTCGTGTGCGATAGGCCGTTCATCGATCAACGACAGTACGAAGACCGCGAATGCGCTCACACGCAATCAGCGTGGGTGTAGTTCATCGAATGCTGCCGTCACTGTGCCGGCAAACTACCTCGGAGCAAGAGCAGTCCTCGTGAGGGCGAGCGACAACGCTGTCTGCGGAGACACTCACGACAGGTGGAACAGTTCCGGCGAATCTCGTCAGAGTGCAAGTATCGGGTCGCAGTTCGCGTGGTGTGGTGCGGCTGTGTATGTCGGTGCCGCGATCAACAAGCGGAAGTCAGACGCGGGCGCTATTCACACGATCACGGATCGCGTTTCACCGCCCATCTACCTCGTCTTCACCTGGACATAGGAGTGCACATGAAATCACTCGTTGCGAAAAGGGCTATTCCAAGCTTCGTTGCGTCCGTGGTGCTAGGCCTCGTCGGCGGAGTGACCTATCACGCAGCTTTCGGTCAGGAAGCCTCGACGTCAGCCGATGACCCGGGCAAGACGTACGCCGAGTTGGAACCGAAGGACGAGCTGCCCCCAGCGGTGAAACTGAACAACGGCAAGACTGTCGGGCTGTGGCGTCTCGACACTCCGATCGACGAGCGTCCGGACTATGTCGCGTCCCAGCTCGCTGACGGAACGCCCGGGTACCTCAAGCGGACCGATGTCGATGACGGATACGTGATGACAGCTGAAGCGGCGCGCGGAGACGTGGTGGTCTCAACTCCCGAGGAGTTGCGAGCCGAGCAAGCTCGCCTCAAGGCGATGGTCCAGCCGGATGCGAACGGTGAGATCTGGGTGCCGCTCTACGCCGAGGATGGCGAAACTGTCCTGGGCAAGGTGCTCATGGGGGCGACGCACGACGACTGAACCTCGCTCATCCGCGCTCAGGCAGTGATGGCTTCGCGCACCTGCGTCGTCAGCTGGGTGAACTCCGGCAGGCTGCGCAGCTCTTCTGGTGCGATCGGATGCTGCGCGGACGAGAAGCGGGCCGCGACGTCGAGCACGATCCGGCCCGGTCGCGGGCTCATGACCAGCACGCGGGTGCCGAGGAAGACAGCCTCGTCGACGCTGTGGGTGATGAACAGGATCGTCTTGCCGGTCGCGCGCCAGATCGCGAGCAGCTCTTCCTGCAACCGCTCACGGGTCAGGGCGTCGAGGGCGCCGAACGGCTCGTCCATGAGCACGATGTCGGGGTCGTTTGCGAGCACACGGGCGATCTGGGCGCGCTGCTGCATGCCGCCGGACAGCTCGTATGGACGGTGACCGGCGAAGTCGCCGAGACCGACCAGCTCGAGGTACCGATCAGCCGCCGCCAAGCGTTCGGCCTTCGCGACACCTCGGAGCTTGAGCCCGAGCGCGACGTTGCCCCGCACATCGAGCCACGGATAGAGGGTCGGCTGCTGGAACACGACGCCGCGCTCGACGCCGGGGCCGGTGACGGATCTGCCGCCGACCTCGACCGTGCCGCGGCTCGGCTGCTGCAGGCCGGCGATGATCCGCAGCAACGTCGACTTGCCGCATCCCGACGGTCCGACCAGGCCCGCGACGGTCACCGCGAGATCGTGCCGGGTGGCCGACGCGATCGTGCCAGGGTTGGCGGTCACTTCGCCGCGGCCTCCGCCGGAGCCTTGTCGACGCCCTCGGCGTACACGGACTCGTCGGCGACCTTGGCGATACCGTCCTGGGTCAGCAAGAACCCGGCCGTGGTGAACAGGTCCTTGCCCAGCTTGCCGCCCAGGTAGTCCGGGCCGATCTGCTCGGATGCATCGAGGAACACGAAGCCGTCGAATAGCTTCTGGGCCTCTGCAGTGCTGACGCCGACCTCGACCGCGACGCTCTCGGCAGCCTGGGCAGGTTCGTCACGGATCTGCTTGACCGCGAAGTCCTGAGCCTTGGCCCAGGTTTCCAGGACGGCGGGGTTCTTGGCGATGAAGTCGTTCGAGGCGATCGCGAGATCGAATGTCGGCTTGCCGGCCTTCGCGGTGTCCTCGCTCGACAAGATGACCTCGCCCTTGTCCTTCGTCAGCTCGCTCAACGTGGGGTCCCAGATCCAGGCGGCGTCGACGTCGCCGCGGCTCCAGGCCGGGGCGATCTGCTCGGGCTCGGAGTTGATCAGCTTGTAATCCTTGGCGTCCTCGCCGGCATCGGCGATGGCCTGGAGCAGTGAGAAGTGCGCGGTCGAGCCGAACGGCGTCGCGATCGTCTTGCCCTTCAGCCCGGCGATGTCGGACGCGGCGCCGTCACGGACGACCAGGGACTCGGCGGTGCCGATGACGTCGTGGACCCAGATGACCGAGACGGGCAGGTTCAGTGGGGCCGACAGCGCCTTGGTGCTGGGAGACGATCCGGCGAGGCCGATGTCGAGGCTCTTGCCGCCGAACGCCTGGACGACGTCGCCGCCGGAGGCGAAGTTGCTCCACTCGATCGTGGCATTCGGGAGGCAGTGCTCGAGGATCTTCTGGTCCTTGACGACGACGTCGCCGTTGGGGATCTTCTGGTAGCCGATACGCACCTTGGCGGTGACCGACTCGTCGGCCTCCCAGGGGCAGGCCGACGACGCACTCGCGTTCTCGGTGTCGTCGTCGCTGCTCCCGCCGACACAGGCAGACAGCGACAGCGACAGCGCAGCGGCGGCGCCGAGTGCCAGGAGCTTGCGCTTCGGGGGCAGGTGGCTCTTCACGGTCAGGTGCTTCATGGGGTCAGGCCTTTCCTCGCCAGGGGACGAGTGTGTTCTCGATGGTGCGGATGAGTGCGTCAAGGGCGATCGCGGTGAGGCCGATGACGATGATGCAGGCGATCGACAGGGCGATCTTGTTCTGTGTTCCCGAGAGATATGCCAGGCCCCCGATGCCGGGCAGTCCGTTCACGAGCTCGGCGGCCACGACCGTGGTCCACGCGAACCCGACGGCGACCCGCAGGCCGCTGAAGATGTCGGGGAGCGTGGCGGGCAGGGTCACCTGCGTGACGACCTGACGCCGTGAGGCGCCAAGAGTGAGGATCGCGTCGACCTGGTCCGTGCGGATTCCGCGGACTCCGTTCAGGGTGGCCAACGCGATGGGTGGGAAGGCCGCGAGGAACAGCAGCCAGACCTTCGACGTGTCGTAGATGCCGAACCAGGCGACCAGGAAGCCGATGTAGGCCAGGGGTGGGATCGAGCGCAGGAAGTCGAGGTACGGACCGAGCAGACGTCCAGCGAACTGCGATGTCCCCATCAGCAGACCCAACGGGATGCCGACGATGATCGCGAACAGCAGGCCGAGCCCGATCCGGCGCAGGCTCACGACGAGGTGCTCCCACAGGAAGTAGTTCTCCTCGCCGCGCACGACCCGGTCGACTCCGCCGCCGATCGCGTGGTGCGTGTTGGCCCGGGCGAAGGCGTCCCACACCTCGAGCGGGCTCGGCGTCAGGTAGTGCGGCTCGACGAGATCGGCTGCTGCCACTGCCGTCCAGACGAGGAGCAGGACGACCAGAAGAGCGACGGGCGGCAGCCAGCGGGACAGAGCGGGGAGGCGGGACACGTCCGAAACGGTAGGGACACGCAAAGGGTTCCCGGGGTCGGTCCCATCCCTCGGACGACGCGCTCCTGCAGGGGGTGGTGGGTGTATCTGGGAGTCACAGTGACCCGAGAACGTCCGTCTGGCGATGCGGCACGGAGGCGATCAGCTCTCGCGTGTAGGCGTGAACCGGCCGGGTCAGCACGTCGGCAGCGCTACCGCTCTCGACGACTGATCCGTGCCGCAGCAC
Organism: Aeromicrobium sp. P5_D10; assembly: GCF_054049535.1. Taxonomy (NCBI): domain Bacteria; kingdom Bacillati; phylum Actinomycetota; class Actinomycetes; order Propionibacteriales; family Nocardioidaceae; genus Aeromicrobium; species Aeromicrobium sp. P5_D10. Next base: position 329,667 of record NZ_JBFUME010000005.1, on the reverse strand, counting down.
CACGATCTCGTCGGCCAGCTCGCTGACCACGGCGAGGTCATGGGAGATGAAGACATAGCTGATGCCAGTGGCCTCCTGGAGATCGCGCAACAGCTCGATGATGCGTGCCTGCACCGTGACGTCGAGGGCTGAGGTCGGCTCGTCGCAGACGATAAAGCGGGGCCTCAGGCTGATGGCCCGGGCGATGGCGACCCGCTGCTGCTGACCACCCGACAGCTCGAGTGCACCCTTGTCGGCGAACTTGCCCGGCAGCCCGACCTGATCGAGCAGCTTGATGACCTGCCGCCTGGCGTCGCCGCGGGTGACTCCGGCATGGCGCAGCGGTTCGGCAATGACCGCTTCGACGCTGAACCGCGGATCGAACGAGCTGGCCGGGTTCTGGGGCACGAACTGCGTCGCACGCCGGAACGTGCGGCGCCCTGCGCGGTCGAGGCGGCCGATGTCATGTCCGTCGAACACGATGCGTCCGTCCTGCGGCTTGTCCAGACCGAGGACCAGTCGGGCGAGCGATGTCTTTCCGGCGCCGGACTCGCCGACGATCGCGACGGTCGATGCTTCCGGGACGTCGAACGACACGTCGTCCACGGGACGGAACGGGGTAGAACGGGTCCAGCGTCCTTCGCCGCGCAGACGTAGCTCGCGCACGACGTTCTCAACCTTCAGGACCGGCGGCGCTGCGGGACGTTCGCGCGGCTCCCGTGGGGTCAGCGTCGGTGAGGCGCGCAGCAACGCTCGCGTGTAGTCGGTGATCGGTCCGGCGAAGAAGTCACCGGTGACCCGACGTTCGACCAACCGGCCACGGTGCAGGACGACGGTCGAGTCGGAATAGGCGGCCGCGAGTTCGAGGTCATGGGTCACGAGCAGGATCGAGATGCCGTCGGAGGCCACGAGACCGGTCAGCAGGGTCAGAACCTGCTTTTGCACCGTGACGTCGAGGGCGCTGGTCGGTTCGTCGGCGATGACGAGCGCCGGCTTGGCGGCGATCGCGATCGCGATGAGCACGCGCTGCAGCATCCCCCCGGAGAGCTCGTGCGGATACTGCCGCGCGCGTTGTGCGGGGTGGTCGATGCCGACTTTCTCCAGGAGCTCGGCGACGTGAGACCTGATGTCGTCGCGGGCGCACACACGATGCCGTAGCAACACCTCGCCGATCTGGGCGCCGATCCGTTTGAGCGGGTGCAGGCTCCGGCGTGGATCTTGGGGCACGAAGCTCACGACCGCGCCACGCAGCGCCTCGACGACAGATCCGGGCGCGTCCAGCAGTTCGACGCCGTTGATCCTGATACTCCCGCCGGGGGAGACCTGCGCGCTGCTCGGCAACAGTCCCGTCACGGCCTTGGCGACAGTCGTCTTGCCAGAACCGGACTCGCCGACGACCGCGACGATCTCGCCGGGCAGGATCGACAGCTCGAAATCCTCTACCGCGACCTCGCGGTAGTGCGATGACTCGTAGGCCACGCCGAGCCCGGTGATCGACAGCACGGGAACGGTCATCGCGACTCCCTCGACTGGGACTGGAAGTACAGGAACACGCCGTTGGCGGCGACGACGACCGCTGTCAGGGCCAACCCGGGCATCGTGGTCATCCACCAGGCCGTTGCGAGGAATGAGCGTCCGTCCGCGACGAGCGCGCCCCACTCGGGCTTGGGCGGCTTGACGCCGAGACCCAGGAAACTCAGCGAGGAGATCGCGATGATGCTGGCCCCGAACTCCAGGGCGATGTAGGCCGCAACGGGAGCGAACGAATTGGGCAGCACATGACGCACCAGGATGCTGGGTCGGGAGGCGCCCGACAGCACCGCGGCCTCGACGTACGCCGATCGGGTGACCACCAGGACGCTGGATCGCATCAGCCGGGTCACGGCGGCGATGCCGGCGACACCGACGGCGATCGCGACGTTGATCGTGCCGAAGCCCAATGCCGCGACGATCGCCAGTGACATCATGAGGCTGGGGATCGACATCATCAGATCGGTCAGGCGCATGATGACGTTGTCGACGAGCCCACCGGCGTATCCGGCCAGCAGCCCCAGCACGGTGCCGCCGGTGAAGGTGATCGCCAGGGCCAGCAGTCCCGCGGTCAGCGAGATGTTCGCGCCGTGGACGACTCGCGAGTACAGGTCACGACTGAGGTTGTCGGTGCCGAACGGATGCTCCCAGGAGGGCGGCTGAAGGTGGTCGCCATAGAAGATCTTGTACGGGTCGGTGTGAGTGAACAGGGACGGGAACACCGCCGCGAGCACCGCGAGACCGATGACTGTCAGGCTGATGGCCAGCCCGATTCGGGCGCCGAGAGGACGACGGTTGCGGCGCCGAGGTTGCGGAGCAGCGACGTCGCCCGGCGCCAAGGTCTCCAGCGGTGGAGTCAGGGGTGGTGCGGTCATCGGATCACCTTTGCGCGCGGATCGACGAGGGGGTAGATGGCATCGGTCACGAGGTTGACGACGACGAACAGGACCGCCGTGACGACGATGGCCCCTTGAACCAGCGGCAGATCGCGTTGCAGGACGGCGGTCTGCATGATCGAGCCGAGTCCTTGGCGGGAGAAGACCGTCTCGGAGATGACGGCACCGGCCAGGAGCGTGCCGAAGTGCAGCCCCACGATGCTGACCGTCGGCAGCAGCGCCGCAGGAAGGACATGTCGCACGTGGACGTCGACGGGCTTGAGCCCCTTCGAGATCGCGGTAGTGACGTAGAGCTCGGCACGTGCGCGCAAAATCCCGTCCAGCGTCACCTGGGCGATCATCGAGGCGTACGGGATCGCGATCGTGACGGCCGGCAGGACGACAGCGGTCCAGCCGTCGTTGCCGGCGGCGGGGAAGAGATTGAGCTGGAAGCTGAACAGTTGCAGGAGCACCAAGGCGATCCAGAACGTCGGGAACGAGCTGCCGAACGCCGGGAGGATCCGGACGAGCTGGGCGATGCGGCGTTCCGACCGGTACGACACCACGATGGCGAAAGCGAAGCCCAGAACGATCGACAGCACCATTGCGGTCAGTGTCAGGATCACGGTCGAGGGGAGCGCCTGGGCCAGCAGCTCGGTCACCGGGACGCCGAAGCGCACCGAGCCACCGAAGTCGAGGTGCAGGTAGTTCCACAGCAACGTGAGGTACTGGTGCCAGAACCCCAGGTCGAGACCCAGCGAGCTGCGTAGCTGCGCCTCCTGCTCGGCGCTGACGGCTGTTCCGCCGTCGGCGCCGAGCAGGACGCTCACGCTGTCACCGGGTGTCAGGTACAAGATCACGAACGAGACCGTGAAAGCGCCCCAGACCACCAGGGCGGCCTGACCGAGGCGCAGGACGATGCGGTTCATGATCTGTGTCCTACTTGTCCAGCGAGATGTCGGAGTAGATCGGACCCGGACCCGACAGATAGGCCAGCTGTGCGCCCTTGACCTTGGACGACACGACGAAGGACTGGGCCCAGTCGTAGATCGGGATCAGGTAGCCCTCCTCGATGACGGACTTCTGGACGTCCGCCAAGATCGCATTGCGCTTGGCCGGGTCGACGGCCTGGAGCTGCCCGGCGAGAAGGTCGTCGAGCGGTTCTGCTTTGGTGCGAGCCGACCAGTTGTTCGCGTCGACGCTGAGGACGGCCCGGAGCGTGTCGGGCTCAGGCGTGTAGCCGTTGACCCACCGCGATCCGTAGTCCCCGCTCTCGTAGACGGCTGCGGACTTGCCGGTCGGCAGCAGGTTGATCGTCAGCTCGACGCCGATCTCCTTGAGCTGTTCCTTGATGACCGCGAGCACGCTCGACGTGGCGTTCCAGTCGTACTCCCACGAGACGTCGAAGGTCAGGCGGGTGCCGTCCTTCTGGCGGATTCCGTCGGAGCCGGGCTTCCAGCCGGCATCGTCGAGCAACTGCTCGGCCTTCGCCGGGTCGTACGCGAGCAAGGTGCTCTGGTCGGCGTAACCGACGGTCGCGGAGCTGAGAGCCGAGGTCGACGCCTGGAACCAGTCGCCGATCACGCCGTCGATCGCCTTCTTGCGGTCGAAGCCGATCTGGACGGCCTTGCGCACAGCCGGATCTTCGAACACTGGATTGGCGGTGTTGGGCAGGATCGATACGGGATAACCCGCGTTCGTCGTGGTGTAGATGTGACCGCCGGCGGCCTTGATCCGTTCGGCGTCCTGGGGCAATGCAACCGAGTAGGCGTCGATCTGGTTGCTCAGGAGGCTTCCGGCAAGCACGGACGTGTCCTTGACACTGACGATCTCGATGCCGTCGAGGTACGCCGCGCCCTTGTTCTTGGCCAAGGGATTGGGCCAGGCATAGTCCTTGCGCTTGGAATACTTCAACGTCTGGGTTGCGACGAACTCGTCGATCACGAACGGGCCGGTGCCGATGACTCCTTGAGCGCAACGGTCGTCGGCTGAGAGCTTGGACGTCGCGGGGGCGACGATGCCGAGGTTGCTGGTCGCCGTTCCTTGCAGGAAGGCGATATTGGGTTTGGAGAACTTCACGACAATCTCGTCAGCACTCTTGACCTCGGTGCTGACGTAGTCGTTCAGGTAGCCGATCGCCAAGGGGGCTGCGGCGCCGAGCGTCTTGACGACCGCGTCGAAGCTCTGCGCGACCGCCTTGCCGTCGAGCGGAGTGCCGTCGCTGAACGTCACTCCGTCGCGCAGGACGAAGTCGAACCGCGTCGCATCGTCGTTGACTGAGTAGCTCTTGGCGAGCCAGGGCAGATAGTCGCCGGTGTCGGGGTCCTGCGCCAGCAGGGAGTCGGTGGCCGGCTTGAGCTGGTAGCTCGCCGGATTGTTGCCCCGCTGATGCGGATCGGCGCAGTCGAGGACGCTGTCACCGAAACGCAGGACTCCGCCAGTTGCGTCGGAGGGTTCGTCGCTGGCGCCGCAGGCGCTCAGCAGTCCTGCGGCCAACGCCAGGGGAACTACAGCAGACAATCGGGCGATCTTCATGGACGTGCTTTCTGATGGGGCAGCAGCGGACTGCGGCGGGAGGGGTGGGTGGGTGCGAGGCGGGGACCGGCGCCGAACAGGCGTTCGCGCAGCGTGGTTCCCGGAGGGTCGTAGGCAGCGCGCATGAGGCCGCGGCGCGTCAGTTCGGGGGTGAGGTGGTCGGCGAAGTCCTCCCACGATCCGGGCTGGGTCAGATAGTGGACGTTCAGGCCGTCGATGCCCAGATCGGCCCAGTGCTCGATCGCGTCGGCGATCTGGTCAGGTGTTCCGACGGTGTGCTGCTGTCCCGTCCAGCGGACGAAGGCCTCGAGCGTCCAACCTGTGTCGGGCGCGGCCTGCAGTCTGGCGTGGAACGATCCCAGATCGTCGGGGGTCGTGCGGTCGAGGATGTCGGAGATCTTCTCCTGATGGCCGAGGACGGACAGATCCTTGTGTGCTCCCTCGCTCAGCTTGATCAGCAGCGACTCGACCGAGCGCGTCTCGGCCAGCTCGGTGTCGAGGCGGCGGGCCTCAGCCTCGGTGCTGCCGAGGACGTAGGCGAACTTGCTGATGATCTTCAGGCTCGACGGATCGCGGCCCACGTCGGCGGCAGCCTTGCGGAGCCGGGTGATGTTCTCACTCGGATCGCCGACCTCGATCGACGAGAACACGCCTTCGGCGTGATCGGCCGCGAACCGGGCGAACCGGTCGGACGCTCCGGCGTTGAACAGCACGGGGGTGCGCTGCGGCGACGGCTCGGAGGCATGGGCGCCGGGAACGTCGTAGAAGTGACCCGTGTGGTCGATCGAGTGGATCCTGTCGGGATCGGCGTAGATGCCGGCGACCCGGTCGCGGACGACGGCGTCATCCTCCCAGCTCTGCTCCCACAGCTTGTAGACGACCTCGAGGAATTCCTCGGCCCGTGCGTACCGGTCGGCGTGCTCGGGCAGTCCGCCGCAGCCGAGATTGCGTCCGGTGCCGGGGATCGAGCCCGTCACGATGTTCCAGCCGACCCGACCGCCGGTCAGGTGGTCGAGGGTCGAGGCGCGTCGGGCGAAGGAGTACGGCGGTTCTTGTAGGACGTTCTCGGTGAACGCATAGCCGAGGTGCTCGGTGTGGAAGGCCAGCAGCGCGATGATGCTGGCGGCGTCGAGAACCGGCGCCTGCAGGCCGGTGCGCAATGCGGCGTCGCGGCTTCCACCATGCAGCTCGTACGGCGCAAGGACGTCGGCGAAGAACAGCAGGTCGAAACGTGCGCGTTCGAGGGTCTGCGCGACGTCGACCCAGTAGCCGGGAGTCGTGTACTCGAGCTGGCGGCTGTCGTCTCGGGCCCACTGGCCGTGGTCGTGATGGGACGGGGCAAGCATGTTGAAAGCGCTGAAGATCAGCGGCTTGCGCTCAGCCATGGATCGGCCTTTCTGTGCGTTCGGAGGTGACGATCGATCACGCTAGGCGGCACTGTCCGGCCACGTCCAACAGTCATGCCGGATCGGATTGGATCAGGGTTCGTGATGAGTCGAATTCCTTGAGGTGACAGCCAAATTCCATGCCAGTATCACGTTTCTACAGACCATTTCCTGGCCCATCTCAGGCGTCGGTCAAAACGATTCGCAGGGCCGTCGCGGTGATACGTTCCGGGCTCGCGACGCCATCGCGGATGGTGATCGAAACACATCGACATTTGCGCTTGGACGGCGTGGGGGCGAGCGATCTAGCGTCGAGGTCCAGCCCGTCCAAGCCCACCTGCAGGAGCACGCACCATGTCCCAGAAGAAGCCGATCCGGCTGGTCTTCAACCTGACGCCGTCTGGAATACACGATGCGGCGTGGAAGCAGCAGGACGCAGCCTCGACGTTGTCGACCGACATCGAGCAACTCGTCGAGAATGCCCAGATCGCCGAGCGCGGCAAGCTCGACGCGATCTTCATGCCCGACAGCTACGGCGGTCTCGAACTCGACAGCCCACCCAGACGACCGTGGCGTTCGCTCGACCCGACGGTCGTGTTCGCGGCGATCGCCGTCGCGACGCAGAACATCGGTCTGATCGCGACGATCAACGCGGTGTACGGATCGCCCTACCAGGTGGCGCGCGACGTCGCCTCGCTCGATCACCTGAGCCGTGGTCGTGCGGGCTGGAACGTCATCACGAGCCAGAACGCGAATGCCTTGGACGTCCTCGGCATCGAGACGGTCTATGAGCGGGATGAGAAGTACGAGCGGGCCGAAGAGTTCCTGACGGTCGTCCACGCGCTGTGGGACTCTCTGCCGCAGGAGGCGATCGTCGCAGACGCTGCGACGCATCGCTACGTCGATCTGGGGCTGTCGCGACCCGTCGACTTCCGCGGCAAGCACTTCACCAGCCGGGGCATCAGCCCCGTCCCGCCGTTCGAGGGCAACAAGCCTGTCATCGTGCAGGCCGGAGCCTCGGAGCAGAGCCAGCGGTTCGGCGCGCGATGGGCCGACGCGCTGTTCACCAAGCACCGCACGGTCGAGTCGGGGCAGCGGTTCACCGCCGGCGCACGGGCGTTCGCGCAGGACGCCGGCCGATCGCGCGATGACGTTCTGGTGCTTCCGGGCCTGTTGCCGATTCTCGGGTCGACGGAGGCGGAGGCCTGGGCCATCAAACAGGAACTCGACGAACAGCTCGACCTCGACTACTTGCGCGAAGCTCTGGCCGAGAAGCTGGGCATCGCGTCCTCGCTGCTGGATCCGGCCAAACCGCTGCCGTACAGCGCGATCGAGGTCGACAACGCATCACCCTATGACCGTCAGCAGCGCGGCAACCTCGTACAGGAAGCCAAGGACAAGGATCTGTCGACGCACCAGGTGTTGCTCAACAACTTCCTGGCCGGGCACCGGGTCGTCGTCGGCACCCCGGAGCAGCTCGCCGACGACTTCGAGACCTGGATCGACGCCGACGCCTCTGACGGCTTCGCCTTCAACGTGGAATCGAATCCGCGTGGCATCACCGCGATCGTCGACGGTCTCGTGCCGGAGTTGCAAAGACGCGGCCGATTCCGCACCGAATACGACGGCACGACATTTCGCTCGAATCTGGGCGTGGGAGCAGGGAGCAGGATCTGATGAGCATCATCACCCAGGACGTACGTCGCGCCGACCTCCTGTCGGTCGAAGGACTGGCATCGCTGACCGCCCTCGCGGCGCAGGATGCGGAGCAGAACGACCGAGACGCCGCTTTCCCGGCGCAGACGCTGCGGCGCTTGTACGAAGCGGGCGTCCACGACGTGCTGTTCGCCGAGGGCGCTGACCGGCCCAGCCTGGTCGACCTGTCGCGCGTCGTTCAGGCGGTCTCCCAAGGTGATCCTTCGGCCGGCCTGATCCTGGTCAACACGATCCACGCGGTCGAGAAGCAGAAGGCCCAGCGGGTGTGGCCCGAGGAGCTCTACGCCGAGTTCGTCACCGCGACCCAGAGTGGACCGGTCAACCTCAACTCCGCGCGGGCCGAACCCGATCTCGGTGCCCCTGCTCGCGGCGGGCTGCCGGAGACGACGGCTTACCGCACGGCCGACGGCTGGGTCGTCAACGGCCACAAGTCGTACGTGACGGGCAGCAGCCACCTCGATTGGCAGTTCGTGTGGGTCAAGACCGATGAGCCTCAGGTGCGCGTGGGCCATGTGATCGTGCCGCGGCTGACCGACGGAGCTGCGACGCCGGGGATCGAGGTCATCGAGACGTGGGACCACCTGGGGCTTCGAGGCAGTGCGACGCACGACGTCGTCTACACCGATGTCGAGGTGCCCATCGGGAACTTCATCGAGATCCCGTTCGTCGACGGCCGCTACGTCGACCCCGTCGGACGGGGCGGCGCATCCAGCCTGCTGCACGCCGTCATCTACGTCGGCGTGGCCCGCGCGGCTCAGGCGGCATTCGGTCAGTTCGTGCACGACCGGGTACCCAGCGCCTTGGGACGCTCGATCGCCACGACCGAACGCATCCAGACGATCGCCGGCGAGATCGAAGGTCTGATCGTCCAGGCGGAGGAGCTGCTGTACGGGCTGACCGCGCGAGCAGACGCGGGCGACGTCGATGCGATCCGGCGTACCCAGATCGCCAAGCCGCTCGTCGCCAAGGGGGCGATCGAGGCCGTCCAAGTCGCGGTCGCGGCGCTCGGCAATCCGGCGCTCTCGCGATCCAACCCGCTGGAGCGGCACTTGCGCGACGTCCTGTGCGCGCGAGTACATCCACCGCAGGAAGACGCGGCCCGAGTGGCCGTTGGACGTCAGGTGCTGGGCCTGTGAGCCCGCGGTATGTCATCGTCGGAGCCGGTGCGATCGGCGCCTCGCTCGCCGCGCAGCTGCACGAGTCGGGAGTGCCGTATCTGCTCGTGGCCCGGCCGCGCCAGCTGGCCCTGCTCCGCGACCAGGGGCTGCGATACGTGCGACCGGGACAAGAGGTGACCTTGACGCTCGACGTGACAAGTGCCGAGGAGATCGATGCCCTCGATCCGGACGACGTCGTGGTGTTCACACCGAAGTCGCAGGATCTCGAGGCGGCGCTCGACGACTGGGCCTGGCGTTCGGTCAAGGGCGGCACGGTGGTGGCGGACCTTCCTGTCGTCACCGTCCAGAACGGTCTCGCGGCAGAGCCACTCGCGCTTCGTCGCTATGCGACGGTGCTGGGCGCTTCGGTGCACCAGCCCGGGCGCTATGTCGAGCCGGGGGTCGTGGAGGTGCGGTCTGCGCCGACCGTCGGACTCGTCCTCGTGGGGGCGTTCCCCGCCGGGCACTCAGAGCTCGCCCAGCAGGTCGCGGACGACTGGGGTCGTTCGGGTTATGCGGTGCAGGCGACCGACAACATCGTGCGGTGGAAGGCCTCGAAGCTACTCTGGAACGTCAACAACGCCGTCGATGTGCTCACCGGGGCGCCCGATGCGGTGGCGCGGCTCAAGCAGGGTCTGGTCGACGAGGCGCGCGCGGTGCTCACGGCGGCCGGAATCGACATCGCCGACCCGTCTGAGCGGACCCTGGATGCGAGCGGCTTCGTGATCGCGGAGCATCCGCGGGGACGCCCCGGAGGCATGTCGACCTGGCAGAGCTTCGAGCGATCTGACGCCAGTGGGCACGAGGTCGACTACCTCAACGGCGAGGTCGTCCTGCTGGGCCGTCTGCACGGCGTGGACACACCGCTCAACGAAGCGATCCAGCGGATCTTGGGAGCCTCCTTCGCCGCAGGGGAGAGCGCGGGAGTGCACGACGTGGACGAGGTGCTGGGTTCCGCCCGCTAGGCGCCGGTCGCCACCGGCAGGTCGTGATTGCTCCACTGCGACCACGATCCGGGAAAGAGCATCGCGTCGATGCCGGCGATCGCCAAGGCAGCCACCTGGTGCGCTGCTGTGACGCCCGAGCCGCAGTAGGTCGCTACCGGACGGGATCCGTCGACGCCGAGCGAGGCGAACCGCTCAGCGAGGGCGTCGGCCGACAGGAAGCGACCGTCCGCGCCGAGGTTGGCGCCGGTCGGAGCGCTGGTCGCTCCCGGAACGTGACCCGCCTTGGGGTCGATCGGCTCGGTCTCACCGCGGAACCGTTCACCGGCACGCGCGTCGAGCAGGACCCCGGTGGCCGGGAAGTCCGCGACGGCATCGAGGTCGAGCGTCGGCAGCCGGCCGGGTGTCAGATCCACCGTTCCAAGTTCTGGCTGCACGTCGTCGGTTGCCAGCTCTCCGCCAGCAGCGATCCAAGCCGGAAGAGCGCCGTCGAGTAGTCGGACGTCCTCGACTCCGGCCCAGCGCAGCAGCCACCAGGCCCTCGCAGCGGCGAGATTGCCGTCCCCGTCGTACGCGACGACCGTGTCGCCGTGCCGGATTCCCCACCGACGGGCTGCGGCCTGCAAGGTCTCGACCGAGGGCAGCGGGTGGCGTCCGTCGGTGGGCGCTCCGTGCGAGGCGAGCTCATCGTCGAGCGAGACAAAGACCGCGCCCGGGACGTGGCCGGTCAGGTACTCGCCGTGGCCGGGAGGCCCGCCGAGCTTCCACCGCACGTCGAGGACGACGGGCGGATGGTCGGTGCGAAGAGCGGTCGCGAGGTCACCAGCAGTGATGAGGACGGTCATGCTGCCAGGTTAGGGAGCGGCCTGACGAAGCGTCCAATACCGAAGAGTCATGGGTGCCGATCAGGAGCCGTGATGGTTCAGCCCGCGAGGTTGACCAGCTGGAGGCTGCGGCGAGCGAAGAATGACTCAGCGGCCTCGATCGCGGTCAGCTCGATGTCGGGGTCGAGCCCTCGTCGGGACAGGACGTTGAGTCCGGCCCAGCCGACGTCCGGCAGGTCGTCGCGGGCCTCGAGCCCGTTCGGATTGCCGCCGATGCTGGGCAGCAGTGCAACGCCGAGCCCCGCTCGGGCACCCGCGAGAACGCCTTCGAGTGTCGTCGACTGACCCGCGACGGCGACCCGGTGTCCGTCGCCGCCGAGCGCGGCCATGGCCCGTTCGCGCAGCGCGCAGGGCTCCTCGAAGGCGACGAGCGGGATCGGGCCGCCGTTTTCTGGCGGAGTCCATCCGGGCGCTGCGTACCAATGCAGCGGGATGCGGCCGATCTCACGGCCGCCTTCGTTGCCGCGCGATGCCAAGATCAGGGCGAAGTCGACGGTGCCTTTCGTGACCGCGTCGGCGAGCTGGGTCGAGCGGCCGATCTCGAATCGAGTCGTCACGGACGGGAACGCCTCGCGCAGACCGCGGATCATCTCGGGCAGCAGCTGTTCGGCCGAGTGCTCGCTGGAGCCGACCACGATGACGTGCTCGGTCTGGGCGTCCAGTCGCTCGAGGGCCTGGTCGTGGACGCCCAGGATGTGTCGGGCCTCTGCCAGCACCTGTTCGCCGGCGGTGGTGAACTTCATGCCACGGCCGTCCTTCTCGAACAACTTGCGCTTGAGGCCGCGTTCGAGCAGCCGTACGTGCTGACTCAGCGCGGGCTGACTGATGTGCCGTACGGCGGCAGCCTTGCTGAATCCGCCGCACTCGGCGATCGCGACGATGGTTCGGAGATGTTCCAGGTCAAGGGAGGAGGCCATATCCCGATCCTCAGCTATGGCAGGAGGTCGAACCGACCCATCTCATCTGGTGAACTGATCGATCACGATAGGTCATGAATGACTATCAACGATCTGTGTTGGACGCTTCCGCAGTGGGCTTGCGAGGGTGTTGACGTGACTTCGACATGGATGATGAAGGTGACGCGATGACCGTCGAGACCCTCTTGCAGGCCGAGTGGAACGAACCCGACGGGATCGCTCCGCGGGGGACGCTCGTCGTCGTCGGAGGTGTTGCCGAGAACGCCGCGGTCTACCAGCGGTTCGGCCGTCGCCTGGGTTTCGACGCCTACCGCGTGCGGTTCGTCGAGGGTGATCTGTCAGACATCGCTGGGGTGAAACGGCGGCTCGACGGCGTGCTGGCCGATCCGCAGACCGTGCTGCCGACGGTGCTGATCGGTTCGGACACCGGTGGTGCGATCGTGCTCGACTACATCGGACGTCATCCAGATCTGGCGCAGCCGGATGCGGTTGTCGTCGCCGGACTGCGATTCCCTGACGACGGGACCGCGCTCGACGACGAGATCAGTGCGCGCACGGCCTGCCCCAACCATCGGGGTGTCCTGGGACGAGAAGGTGTCGATCGGGCCCTGGGTCGACAGCAGGTCGCGATCGCTCGTCCGGTCAGCGGATCGATCGGCGTGCCGTTGCTTGTCGTGCACGGCGAGGCCGATGAGATCGTGCCCGTCGATCGGCTCCGTGAGGTCGTCGGCGGGCTCGCGGCCCGCACCGAGCTCGTCACGATCGACGACGGTCTGCACGATGCGCTGAACGACGTCACGCACCGCACGGTCGCCGCGACGATCATCCGCTTTCTCGAACGGCTCAAGCGCGGTGCCGATCTTCGACCCATCGCGACCGAGGGCCAGGCGTGACGGTCGACTTCACTGCTCTGACGTCGACCCTTCGCGACTGGAGCGTCGCTGACGGCGAGCTGGCGGCTGTGAGCGCCGACCGGTCGGGCTCGCCCGCGGCCGGAACCCCCGCGCTGCTGGTGCGGGTCACGAGCGTCGAGGAGGTGCAGGCGGTCGTGAGGTTCGCGAACCAGCACCGCATCGCGGTCGTGCCGCGTGGCGGCGGCAGCGGGCTGGCCGGCGGCGCCGTGGCCGGAACCGGCACGATCGTGCTCGACCTGAGCCGGCTCGACCGGATCGTCGAGATCCGGGCCGACGACCAGATCGCGATCGTCGAGCCCGGCGTCGTGACAGGTGTCCTCGATGCGGCGGCCGCCGAGCACGGGCTGTTCTACGCGCCCGACCCGGGCAGCGTCGACATCTCGACGATCGGCGGCAACATCGCCACGAACGCCGGCGGGCTCCGCGGGGTCAAGTACGGCGTGACGCGCGATGCGGTGCTGTCGCTCGACGTCGTGACGGCCGACGGACGACTCATCCAGGTCGGTGCGAGCACCCCCAAGAACGTCGCCGGCTACGACCTCCTCGGGCTGTTCGTGGGCTCGGAGGGAACGTTGGGGATCGTCGTCGGGGCGACCGTCAGGCTGCTGCCGCGGCCCGTGGAGATCGGCACGGTGGCGGCGTACTTCACGACGCTCGAGGAAGCAGCCGCTGCGGCTGTCGAGGTGCGGGCGTGCGGTGCGCGTCCGGCCGTCATCGAGCTGGTCGACGGGGCGACCCTGGGTGCCATCGACGAGCTGTCCGGAACGACGCTGCGTGAGCGCGGCGAGGCCTTCCTGCTCGTCCAGGTCGACGGTCTCGACGTCGCCGCCGAGCTGGCCGCCGTCGAAGCGGCACTGCACGGTGCGACGTCGATCGAGTCGTCCACCGATGCCCAGGTCAGCGCGCAGCTGCTGGCGGCACGACGTCTCGCCCTGCCGGCGATCGAGGCGCGAGGACGGGCACTGATCGAGGACATCGCAGTGCCGCCGTCACGGCTGGTCGACGCCGTGCGCGGGGTCCACGCGATCGCTGCCGAGACCGGCGTCGAGATCTACGTGTTCGCGCACGCCGGTGACGGCATCCTGCATCCGATCATCGCAGTCGACGGGCTCGAAGACGAACCGCTGCCGACCCGTGTGGTCGAGGCGGCCGATCGCATCTTCGCCCTGGCCCTCGAACTCGGCGGGACGCTGACCGGAGAGCACGGGATCGGGACCCTCAAACAGGCCTGGGTGGTCCGTCAGGTCGGTCCCGACATCGACGAGTTGCATCGCTCCATCAAGTCATTGCTCGACCCTGCGGGCATCCTCAATCCGAGAAAGGCGATCTGATGAGTGGCGCTGTCGTCGTCGGCAATCCGAAGCCGCGTTCGCGCACCTGGGATGCGGCGCATCGGATCGCCGAGGCCTTGGTCGGACAGGTCGATACCGCGATCGACGTCGTGGATATCGGCCCGGGCCTGCTGGGTTGGGGCGATCCTGCTGTCAAGGACGCGGTGGACAAGATCGCGGCGAGTGATCTCGTCGTCATCGCCTCACCGACGTTCAAGGCCACCTACACGGGTCTGCTGAAGCTGTTCCTCGACCAGTTCGCCGGCTCGACCGGACTCGAGGGTGTTGTCGCGGTGCCGGTGCAGCTCGGGGCCGGGCCGTCCCACGCACTGTCGCCGGAGCTGCACCTCAAGCCGGTGCTCGTCGAGCTCGGAGCGACAGTTCCGGCGCCGGCGCTCTACCTGGTCGACAGTGCCGAGCAGCCGGATCCGGTCGAGCTGGCTTGGCTCGAACGGTGGGCGCCCGTCGTGCGTGCCGCCGCAGGAATCACCGTATGAGCACCGCATCGACGCCTGACGCCGAGCTCGTGCTCGACGAAGCGGTGCTGCAGAAGTCGTTCCGCGCCGCGATGGGCAATGTCGCGGCCGCCGTCTCGGTTGTCACGACGGTCCACGACGGCAAGCCGCATGGGACGACGGTCAGCGCCTTCGCGTCCCTGTCGATGGATCCGCCGATGCTGCTGGTGTCGCTCGACAACCGGTCAGGTCTGCTGGCCAAGCTGCGGGAGGGCTCGCGGGTCGGGATCAACGTGCTCGCATCGCACCAGGACCAGGTCGCCTTGCGTTTCGCCGGCAAGGCTGACGACAAGTTCGCCGACGTCCCGTGGCAGCTGGAGGACGGCGTGCCCGCACTGGTCGACCGGCACGCCTGGGTCGCGGTGACGGTCGACCAGCTGGTCGTGGCCGGTGACCACACGCTCGTCCTCGGGCTGGTCGAGGCGGCCGACTCGTCTGGGGCGGCGCCGCTCACGTACTGGCAACGGACGTTCGGCACCCACCAGGGGTTCTAGCAGTGGGTCAGGGCACGGTGGGGAGGAGACCGCGGCGGCGCAGGATCGGCAGGACGCCCTCGGCGAACCAGTAGGCCTCCTCGATGTGCGGGTAGCCCGACATCACGAACTCCTCGATGCCCACGGCGGCGTACTCCTCGATGAGATCGGCGACCTCAGTGTGGCTGCCGACCAGTGCTGTGCCCGCCCCGCTGCGCATCAGGCCGATGCCCGACCAGAGGGCCGGATGCACCTCGAGCTGGCGGGCGTCGGTGTACGTTGTCAGCCCGCCGTGCAGCTCGCGCATGCGCTTCTGCCCTTCGGACTCGCTGCTCGCCAGGGCCTCCTGCGCCTTGGCGACGTCGGTTGGATCGAGCTCGGCCAGCATCGCGTCGGCGATCTGCCAGGCCTGATCGGAGTGGTCGCGGCTGATGGTGTGCAGCCGCACCCCGAAGCGGACGGTGCGGCCTTCCTCGTCGGCGAGCTTGCGGATCCAGGCGATCTTCTCCGCGACGGCGGCTGGCGGTTCCCCCCACGTCAGGTAGACGTCGGTGTGCGCCGCGGTGACCGGACCGGCGGCCGCCGACGAACCGCCGAGGTAGATCTCTGGCACGGGTGCCGGACGTCGCGTGCGGGCGTCGTCGACGTCGTAGTAGTCACCGGTGAAGTTGCTGCCCGCCGCGGTGAACGCCTCGCGGAAGACCTGGAGGAACTCGGCGGCCCGTGCGTACCGGTCGTCCTTGGCCACCCGGTCGCCGAACCGCAGCTGCTCGGACGGATCTCCGCCGACCACGACGTTGAGCAGCAGCCGGTTGCCTGACAGTCGCTGGAAAGTCGACGACATCTGCGCGAGCAGTGTCGGCGAGATGAGCCCGGGCCGCAGCGCCACCAAGAACTTGAGCCGCTCGGTCTGCGGGATCAGCGCCGACGCCACGACCCAGGCGTCCTCACAGGGGGTGCCGGTGGGGGTCAGGACGGCGTCGAAGCCAAGGTCTTCCGCAGTGCGCGCGACCTGGGCGAGATAGCGAAGGTCGGGCTCGCGGAACCGTCCGGCAGTGTCGATCGAACCGCCTGCGCGGCCGAGATCTGACGGGACGCTGTGACCGCCGCCGACGAGAGCTCGGCTGTCGCCGGTCGTGGGCAGGAACCAGTCGAACGTGAGAGCCATGGATCGAGTCTCATCTCAAAGTGCCGTCCCGAGCGACGCGTCTTGCATCGTGGAACCGGTGAACGGCAGGTGCGGGTCAGGACGCCTGGGCGCTGACCCGTCCTTGCGGGTGGTCCCGCGCGATGCCCGCGACGGTGTCCTCGAAGTCGGCGATGTCGGCCGGCATCCGCTCGAAGTCGCGCCGCAGGAGCAGCATCGTGACCGACGGCGTCGGGGCCGAAAGAGGGCGAGCCGTGATGATCCCTGCCTCTTCGAGTGGATCACCCGTGATGCTGTAGTCGGGCAGGACCGAGGGGCCGACGCCCTTGGCGACAAGCGACTTGGCCATCTCGGCGCCGTCGGCGTAGTAGGTCGTGGCCGGCGGGCGTGAGCCGAACAGTCGTTGCGTGAGCCGGTTCATGACGTAGCCCGGGCGCGACGAGACGAAGGGACGATGGCGAAGGTCGTCGACGCTGATCTCGTCCTGGGTGGCCAGTGGATCGCCGGTGTGGACGCACACGACCGGGGTGCCTTCCAGTAGGGGGACCGCGGTCAGCGCGGTGGGGATGTCGTCGCCCGGAAAGATGTTGACCAACCCGATCTCCAGCCTGCCTTCGAGAAGGCTCTGCTGGATGTCGGCCTGGAACATCGTCGCGACGTCGACCGTGGTGGTCGCGTGCCGGGTCCCGAAGTCCTGCACGGCCGGGATAAGGATCGCCGAGGTTCCGGCGTTCACCGTGCCCACCCGGATCGTCCGACTCGCCCGGTTCTGGTCGCCCGCCGCCTCTTTGAGCCGAGCGATCCCGTTGAGCACCTCGGCCATGATCGGCAACAGGTCACTGCCATCACGGCTGATGCGGGCGCCGGATCGATGCCGTTCGAGCAGCGGGACACCGAGCTCGCGCTCCAGGCCGCGGATCGCCTCGCTGAGCGCCGACTGCGACAGGTGCAGCTGCTCGCTGGCTCTGCGCAGCGAGCCGTGCTGGGTGACCGCGGCGAGGTACTCGAGCTGCTCGATGCGCATCGGACCTGCCTTCCGTCGGGAGCGGCTCTGAGGAGCAGCGGTGACAGTCGCCATTAGACGTCCGACCGGCGCCGGCACATGACAGATCTCACGATCCGGTCGGCCTGGCACACCGTTCGTGACGCAGGTCTCAGAGGTGCATGGGGTGGCCGATCACCCCATCGGAAATGCGCGGTGAACGCAGAGTGAGACGGGCGCTGTGACCCCGCTGCTGCTTCCTAACGTCGTGGGCAACACAAGTTTCTCGGGTGTGCTTCGGGCCGCTCGACGTCTAGGAGGCCCCATCCCATGTCACGCCCACCGATCTACAACGGGTTCTTGCACCTGACCCCCAACCACCACAGCCACGGCTACTGGCGTACCGAGGAAGGGCAGGTCCAGTACGGCTACAAGGACCTCGACCCGTACGTCGACGTCGTCAAGACCTTGGAGCGCGGACGGTTCGACGCGTTGTTCATCGCCGACGTCGTCGGCGTCTACGATCGCGAATACGGCGACGGCGGCGGGACGATCCGTGCCGGGTCGCAGTTCCCGGGCAACGATCCCGCCGCGATCGTGTCGGCGCTCGGCTACGTCACCGAGCACCTCGGCCTGGCGATCACCAGCAATGTGATCCAGGACCACCCGTTCTCGTTCGCCCGCAAGCTCTCGTCGCTCGACCACTTCACGGAGGGCCGGGTCGCGTGGAACATCGTCACGTCGTACCTCAGCAACGGCTTCCGCAACTTCGGCTACGACGAGATCGTGTCGCACGACGAGCGCTACGTGTGGGCGCAGGAGTACCTCGATGTGACGTACAAGCTGTGGGAGCACTCGTGGGAGGACGGCGCTGTCGTCAAGAACCCCGCGACCGGGGTGTTCTTCGATCCCGACAAGATCCACACGATCGACCACGTCGGCGCGCGCTACAAGGTCGAAGGTCCGCACCTTGTCGAGCCGTCACCGCAGCGCACGCCCGTGCTGTTCCAGGCCGGCAACTCTGCGGCCGGCCGTGAGTTCGCGGCACGCAACGCCGAAGTCACCTTCTTGCCGTCCTTCACCCCGGAATCGGCACGCAAGGACATCGCGATCCTGCAGGATGCGGTCGAGAGGCACGGTCGCGAGCGGGGCTCGTTGAAGACGCTCGTGCAGTTGTCGACGGTCATCGGCTCGACCGAGGAAGAGGCTCGACGCAAGCAGCAGCACCTGCGCGACAACATCGACTTCGGTGGACTGGTCGGTTTCTACAGCGGCGGCTCGGGCATCGACTTCACGTCGATCGATCCCGAGACACCGTTGAAGGCCCTGCGCGACCAGGTCCAGCTCGGCGAGCACGTGCGCTCGATCTTCCGGTCGATCGTCGACGCCGATCTCGGTGCCGGCCGCGATCTGACCTGGCGCGAGTACCTCATCGACCACGCCCTGCTGCCCGGCAAGTTCGCCGGAACCCCGGAGCAGATCGCCGATCACGTGCAGACCTGGGTCGACGCCGGAGTCGATGGGTTCAACGTCGTCCCGATCACGACGCTCGGCTGGTGGGACGAATGGGTCGACCACGTCGTCCCGGTCCTGCAGTCCCGCGGTCTCGCCCAAACCGAGTACGCCGAAGGGACGCTGCGCGAAAAGCTGTTCGGCCGCGGCGACCGTCTTCCTGAGGCCCATCACGGCCGGACCCTCGGCCTGTCCGCTCCCGCCTTCTCCGGCTGAGCCCGACCTTCCAGAAGCATCCGACTTTTCAGAGAGAAGAAGTGACATGAAGTTCAAGAAGCTGTTCGGAGCCGTGGCGCTCGTCGTGGTCGGTGGTCTGACCGCGGCAGCGTGCGGCGGCAGCACCACCAACGGCGCCGCGGGCGCCAGCGGCAAGCGCATCCTCGACCAGACCATCACCTACGCCCACGCCCAGGAGCCACCGTGCTTGTGGGGCGGCTGGGTGCAGCAGGCCTACCTCTCGCGCCAGGTGTTCGACTCGCTCGTCAGTTACGACGACGGCAAGATCGTCCCCTGGCTGGCGAGGTCGTGGAAGACCTCGAAGGACGGCAAGACCGTCACCTTCGAGCTGCGTGACGACGTCACGTTCACCGACGGCACACCGTTCGACGCCGAAGCTGTCGTGGCCAACAACGAGAACTGGGCCAAGGGAATCGGCTGGAACAGCTTCACGTACCTGACCGACGCGAAGGCCACGGGCAAGCACACCGTCGAGCTGCACCTCTCGCAGCGCAATCCCGAGATCTTCCAGGAGCTGTCGAACGGCCACTACGGGATCCAGTCGCCGACCGCGCTGAAGACGCAGTCGACCGAGAAGAACTGCCACCAGCCGGTGGGCTCGGGCCCCTGGATCGTCAAGGAGTGGAAGGTCGGGGACGGCATCACGTTCGTTCGCAACGACGACTACAACTCGGCCCCGGAGAACGCGCACCACGACGGTCCGGCCTACCAGAAGCAGCTGAACTGGAAGTTCGTGCCGGACGCCACGACCCGGTGGTCGGCGCTCAACACCGGTGAGGCCGACGTGGTCTACGACGTGCCCGCCGTCCAGTGGGAGACCGCGAACAAGAACTTCCAGGTGCTGAACTTCGTCGCCGGCGGTCGGCCGCAGGTGTTCTCGTTCAACGTCCAGCGTGGCCCCTTCACCGACAAGCGTGTTCGTCAGGCCTTCCTGTATGCCTCGGACCGCAAGTCGATCGTCGAAGCGGTCTTCAAGGGATCGGTGCCCTTCGAGGGCAACGGCGCCCTGGCCAGCTCGCAGGCCGACTACCTCGACGTGAACAGCGCGTACCCGTTCGACCTCGCGAAGGCCGAGAAGCTGCTCGACGAGGCAGGGTGGAGCGCCAAGAACAAGGACGGGATCCGGGTCAAGGACGGCGAGACGCTGACCGTGCGTCTGCCGTTCGGCAACGGTTCCATCGTGACGGCCGAGGGCTCGGCTGCCCTCCAGGCGGTCCAGGACCAGGTCAAGGCGGCCGGCATCGACCTCAAGCTCATCCCGCTGACGCAGACCCAGCTGTTCTCGGGCGAGCAGTCGGCTCCGACCGACAAGGAGCTCAGCTTCGGCTACTGGGTGTGGGGCGCCCCGAACATCCTCGACATCACCTTTGCGGCCAAGCAGGGTGACGCGCCCAACGGGAACAACACCTCGTTCTTCGACAACCCGGAGATCGAGGCCAAGATCCAGGCGGCGCAGGTCGAGACCGATCCGGCGAAGCGCACCCAGCAGTACGACGCGCTGCAGACGTGGTTCACCGACGAGGCGATCGTCGGCGGCTTCTACGACATGACGTACAACGCGGCCGTGTCGCCGAAGCTGAAGGGAGTGTGGCAGGACCAGAACAGCAACGGCCTGCTGAACTTCAACGACGCCTACTTCGTGTCGGGGTCCTGATGACCGTGGTCTCGTCACCCGCCTCGATCGTGTCGCCGGCTGATGTCGACGGCACGATCGGGGGCCGGGCGCGCCGCATCGCCCGGCTCGTCGGGACAAAGATCCTCGCGGCGATCTTCGTCCTGTGGGGAACTGTCACCGTCACGTTCGTGGTCCTGTCGGTGCTTCCGGGTGACCGGGCCACGATCTTGCTGAACGTCCAGTCCGGCCTGAGCATCCCGCGCAGCGCCGCCGAGCTCGCGCCCGTCAACCGCGAGTACGGCTTCGACCGGTCGCTGCTGGTCCAGTACGTCGACTACCTCGGCAACCTGGTTCGCGGCGACTTCGGACTCTCCTACCAGTCGGGTCGTCCCGTCTCGACGATCATCGGCGAGCAGATCGGTCCGACGTTCGTCCTGGCCATCGCCTCCTTGGTCCTCGCCTGGCTCCTGACCGTGGCGTGGACCCTGGTGACGGCGGGCCGCGGACCGCGACTGCGTTCGCTCGGCTCGGCCGGCGAGACCATCACGGCTGGCCTCCCGCAGTACTGGGTCGGCATCCTGCTGCTGATCGTGTTCGCCGCGAACCTCGGCTGGTTCCCGGTCATCGGCGGCACCTCGTTGGCCGGCACCGTTCTGCCAGTGGTCACGCTCGCCGTCCCGTTGGCCGGCTTCCTCGGTCAGGCGACCAGGACCGAGTTCGACCGGGCGATCCGCGAGCCCTTCGTCCTGTCAGCGCGCACACGGGGCATGGGAGATCTCGAGGTTCGCTGGCGGCACGTCCTGCGACATGCCTTGATCCCCGGCATCACCCTCTCCGGCTGGGCCATCGGCTCCTTGTTGTCGGGTGCGGTGCTCGTGGAGACCGTCTTCGCCCGACCCGGCCTCGGTGCGGTGCTCGTCACCGCCGTCAGCCAGAAGGACCTGGCTGTCGTCGCGGGCATCGTCGTCCTGATCAGCGCGCTGTACGTCGTCATCAACCTGCTGGTCGACATCATCTACGTGCTCGTCGACCCCCGACTGCGAGGTTCGCTATGACCGTCCTGCCCCTCCCGACAGCACCGGAACGCCGGTCTACACGTCGCGGTCGACCCGGCGTGCCGGTCTCGGTCGTCGTCTCAGGACTCATCGTCCTGCTCTTCCTGGTGGCTGCCGTGCTTCCCGGGCTCCTGTCGACGCACAGCCCGCTGAGCACCGACCTCCCCAACGCCCTGCGGGGCCCGTCGCCGCAGCACTGGCTCGGGACGGACGACGTGGGCCGTGACTTGTACAGCCGTATCGTCTGGGGCACTCGGCCGTCGCTGCTCATCGGCATCGGCGTCATGGCACTGGGCATGGTGCTCGCGGTCGTCCTCGGGCTCGCGTCAGGTCTGGGACCGCGATGGGTCGCCGGGCCGGTCAACCGTCTGCTCGAGGTGCTGCTCGCCTTCCCGACCCTGCTGTTGGCGCTGCTGCTCGTGGCGCTCCTTGGCCCCTCGGCGCAGAGCCTGATCATCGCGGTCGGCATCAGCAAGGCGCCCGGCTACGCCCGACTCATCCGAGCGCAGACCATCAGCGTCAAGCGATCCGGGTACGTCGAGGCCGCCCGCGCGCTCGGACACACCCGCCGCACGATCGTCGCGCAGCACATCGTGCCGAATGCCTTCCGTCCGCTCGTGGCGCTGATCGCCCTGGGAATCGGCACCTCGGTCGTCTGGGCCTCGGGGCTGTCGTTCCTCGGGCTCGGGGTGGCGCCGCCGTCGTCGGAGTGGGGGCTGCTCCTCAACTCCGGCAAGACCCAGATCACCGTCGCGTGGTGGCTGGAGATCTTCCCCGGCATCGCGATCGTGCTCGTGACGCTCTCGTTCACGCTGATCGGCCGCTATATCCAAGCACTCGTAGAAGGAGACCAGGTCTCATGACGAACCACCGTGAGGACTACGCGATCGGCGACAGGGTGCTGGAGGTGCGCGATCTCAACGTCTCGTTCGCCGGCGAGGACGGACAGCTCAAGCACGTCGTCAAGGATGTGAGCTTCGAGCTGCACGCGGGCCAGTGCGTGGCGATCGTCGGCGAGTCGGGCTCGGGCAAGAGCGTCACCGCGCGTTCGCTCGTCGGCCTCGCCGGTGACCGATCCCTCGTCGACGCCGCGACGCTCGAGCTGGAGGGTGAGACGCTGCTCGGTCGTCCGGGCAGCTGGTGGCGCCGAGTTCGCGGATCTCGGATCGGCTACATCCTGCAGGACGCGCTGGTCTCGCTCGACCCGCTGCGCCCGGTCGGCAAGGAGATCGCCGAGCCGCTGCGGCTGCATCGTCACGGTGCGCGATCGACCCATGCCGCGCAGGTGCTCGCGCTGCTGGACCGGGTAGGTGTCCCGGAGCCGGAGCTACGTGCCCGGCAACGGTCCGGCGAGCTGTCAGGTGGCCTGCGACAACGGGCGCTGATCGCATCGGCCATCGCGCTCGACCCGAACATCGTCATCGCCGACGAGCCGACCACCGCGCTCGACGTCACGGTGCAGGCGCAGGTTCTCGACGTCCTGCAAGGCATGCTCGCCGAGGGGACCAGCGTCATCCTCATCAGCCATGACCTGGCGGTCGTGGCACGGCTGGCCGATGTCATCCTGGTCATGCAGGGCGGCCGGATCGTCGAAGCCGGCGACAGCGACCGGGTGCTGCGTGATCCGCAACATCCCTACACCCAGCAGCTCATCGACGCGGTTCCCAGCGAGCACACCAAGGGCACCCGGCTCGGCCGCGGAGCTCACGTGAGTGCGGCATCGCTGTTCACCTCGGCGCCAGCGGGCGGCGAGACCACCGACGTCGTCCTGCGCGCCAACAGTGTGGTCAAGAGTTTCGTCGGGCCCGACAAGGTGCGACGTACCGTGGTCGACCAGGTGTCGTTCGACCTGGCCCGGGGTGAGACGCTCGGGATCGTCGGGGAGTCGGGGTCGGGCAAGAGCACCTTGGCGCGTGTCGCCTTGGCCTTGGAGACCCCTGACAGCGGTGACGTCGAGTTCCTCGGGCGACCGTGGACGACGGCGTCAGCGGCCGACCAGCGGGCCATCCGGCGCCGGATCGCGGTGGTCTACCAGGATCCGTTGAGCTCGTTCGATCCGCGGTGGCGGGTCTCGCGGATCCTGACCGACGCGATCGAGCTCGGAGATCCCGAGCACGCGCACCGTGCTGCCGACCGGGCCGTCGAGCTGCTGGAGACGGTCGGGCTGGGGCGAGAGCACCTGGCTGCCTGGCCCCGGCAGATGTCGGGAGGGCAGCGTCAGAGGGTCGCCATCGCCCGTGCCATCGCGACCCGGCCAGAAGTCATCGTGCTCGACGAGGCCGTCTCGGCGCTCGACGTCTCCGTGCAGGCGCAGATCCTCGACCTGCTCACCGACCTCCAGCAGCAGCTGGGCGTCAGCTATCTGTTCATCTCCCACGACCTAGGAGTCATTCACCACATGAGCGATCGAGTGCTTGTCATGCAGGGCGGTCACGCCGTCGAACAAGGCCTGGCCGACGACATCTTCTCCCATCCACAGCATCCCTACACACAACGGCTGCTGGAGTCGCTTCCGCGGCTCGAGTACGCCTCGCTGCGTGGGGCGGTGTCGTTCGCATGATCGGCGATGAAGACTTCGGCGGTGTTCAGCTGGCGGTTCGTCGACTCGCCGCGCGCGTGCATGACGAGGCTCCGGTTCGTGAGCGCGACCACCTCGGCCTCGCCGACGTCGTGCCCGACCTGCTGGCGACCGGGATCGGCCGACTGCGGGTGCCGCGACGCTACGGGGGCATCGGCACGTCGGTCGCCGAGCTGGGAACCGTCCTGGTCGAGCTGGCTGCGGCCGAGTCCAATCTCGTCCAGATCATTCGTGGGCATCTCGGATTCGTAGAGTTCTTGCTGCAACGCGAGGACGATCCGGCCGCCGAGGAGCTGCTCGCCGCTGCTGGCCGGGGTGAGTTCTTCGGTCCCGCTGCCTCGTCCAAGGGTGGTGCCAGTGCGCCGGCCGATGGCGAGCCGCGCAGCGCAGCACTGGCCTTGACCGACGGCGTGTGGCTGCACGACGACGGTGCAGGACTGCGTCTGTCGGGGACCAAGTACTACAGCACCGGAAGCCTGTACGCCGACTGGATCAACGTGCTGGTGCCGCACGAGGGCGGCTTCGTCGAGGTCGTCGTCTCGCGCACCGATCCAGGGGTCAGCGTCGTCGACGACTGGAACGGCTTCGGGCAGCGGATGACCGCGAGCGGCACGGCGACGTTCGAGGCGGTCGCGGTGCGCGAGGACTTCGTGCTGCCGCACCGTGACGCCGAGGTCGCTGAGCTCCTCGGCGCGTTCTACCAGTTCATCCACTCCGCGACCCAGGCCGGAATCGCTCATCGGGCGTCGCAGGACGTGGCCCGTCTGGTGCGAGGGCGACGTCGCTCCTATCCGTTGGCGGCCGACCCGGAGCCGCGCCACGACGCGCAGGTGCTCGGGGTCGTGGGAGAGATCTCGACCCGCGCGTTCACGGCCCGTGCCACGGTGTCGGCGCTCGGCGCCACGATCGACGACTACCTGGTCAGTGGCGGTGACCTGAGGCCTGAGGCCCTCAAGCACGTCGTGGTCGAGTCGGCGCAGACCCAGGTCGTCAACTCCCGCCTGGCCGGCGAGGTCGGCTGGCTGCTGTTCGACGCGGCCAGCGCCTCGGCCCTCGACCTCGACCTTGCCCTCGACCGGCACTGGCGCAACGCCCGGGCGGTGTCCTCGCACAATCCGTCGATCTACAAGGCGCGACTCGTGGGTGACTTCGCCGTGAACGGGACCCTGCCGAGCCCGGCGTTCGCCGCACCGCAGGTGCCAGAGCGGGCAGGGGTGTGACGTGGCCGTCGACACGCTGAACCTCACGGCCGCCGAGGCTGTCAGTAGAGCCGACGCGCTCGGCCGTAGATTCGCTGAAGGCGCTGCGGTGCGCGACCGCGACCGGCTGCTGCCGTTCGAGGAGGTTGCCGAGCTGGCCTCGAGCGGCCTGCTCGCCATCACGGTCCCGGCCGCCCACGGCGGTGCAGATCTGCCGGTAGAGGTCGTCACAGAGGTCATCCGGTTGATCTCGGTCGGCGACCCGAACGTGGGACAGATCCCGTTGAGCCACTTCGCCTACGTCAACCAGCTGCGGCTGCAGGGCAGCCCCGACCAGCAGGCTCGGATCTTCGGTGAGGTGTTGAGCGGACGGACGATCGGCAATGCGCAGAGCGAGCGAGGCACCAAGCACGTCCGCGACTTCCGCACGACCCTGACCCGCGACGGCGACGCCTGGCGCCTGGACGGCACCAAGTTCTACTGCACGGGCGCCGCCTTCGCCGACTGGATCCCGGTGCTGGCGCATCTCGGGGTGGACGGACCGATGCACGTGGCGTGGGTCCCGCGGGGATCCGATGGTCTCGAGATCGTCGACGACTGGGACGCCGTCGGCCAGCGGACGACGGCCAGCGGGACGGTCCGGCTGGAGGGGGTCCGGGTGACGGACGACCTGATCACCGACTACGCCGAGACGTTCACCGGGCCGACGACGTACGGCGCCTTCGCGCAGGTGCTGCATGCGGCGATCGACACGGGGATCGCCCGGGCCGCGTTGCAGGATGCGGCCCGATTCGTCCGCGAGCTGAGTCGGCCGTTCGCCGACGCGGTCGAGCTGCACGGTGCCGAACGGGCGGCGGACGACCCGTTGGTCGTCCAGGCGCTGGGCGAGATGGAGCTCGAGGTGCGCGCAGCGGAGTCGTTGCTGGTCGAGGCGGCGCGTGCGGTCGACGCGGCGAACGCCGACCTGACCGAGGAGTCGGCTGCCGCTGCGAGCCTCTCGGTCGCGGCGGCGCGCGTGGCTTCGAGTCGCTCGGCGGTCGACGTCTCGAGCCGACTGTTCGAGGTGGCGGGCACCCGATCGGCTCTCGCCGGAGAGTCCCTCGACCGTCATTGGCGCAATGCGCGGACGCACACGCTGCACGACCCTGCGGCGTGGAAGGTGCACCATCTGGGCCGCTGGGCAGTCGATGGCACCCGCCCGCGCCCGCAGGGGCAGCTGTGACCGAGACGGCCGTGGCAGCGGCCTTCCCGACGAACCAGGACCTCGATCCGGTGCGGCTGCGGCACGCCTTCGGTGTCTTTCCGACCGGCGTCGTCGCGGTGGCGGCGGAGGTCGACGGAGTGCTGACCGGCCTGGCAGCGTCGTCGTTCAGCTCGGTCAGCCTGGAGCCTCCGTTGATCTCGTTCTCGATCGCAGCGGCGTCGAAGACGTGGCCCGATCTGCGCCGGGCTGATCATCTGGGCGTCACGATCCTGTCGTCCGATCACGGCCAGGTGGCCCGGCAGCTCGCCGGGTCAGTCGACCAGCGCTTCGACGGGTTGCCGGTCCAGGTCACGGATCATGGAGCGGTCACGATCGATGGCGGCATCGCCTTCTTCGACACGACGATCTACCGCGAGGTCGAGGCCGGCGACCACACGATCGTGCTGCTGGAGTTGCACGCGGTGGGTCATCCGTCACCGTCGGAGGTTGGCGGGCCGCTGGTCTTCCACCGCAGCGGTTTCGGCAGCCTGGTCGAGGCGGGGTGACCGCAGTACGGCGCGTCGGCGTCCACATGAATTTGACAATCATTCTCAGTTAACGTGAGACTGCGTGCCATGAAGAAGCACATGACACGCACCTTGATCACCTTGCTGGCCGTCGGCTCGACCGTCGCGGCCTGCGCCGAATCCGACTCCGGCTCCGAGAGCACCGCCGAGTCTGCTGCGGAGACGACAGGCCGCACCGCCACCGCGACCGCCCAGCCGCGACTCGTGATCGGCTCAGACGCCGGCGTCGAGATCGTCGCCGGGGCCGACCTGAAGAAGCTCGACCAGTACGACCTGGCGAGCCGGCCCAAGCTGCAGGTCGCCGGCGACGGCAGACACGTCTTCGTCCTGCAGTCCGATGCCAAGAAGGTCGGCGTCGTCGACGCCGGGACGTGGTCGGCGGCGCACGGCGACCACAGCCACTCATACGTCACCGCGCCCTCGCTGCTCGACACCGACTTCGACCGCGGGACGAGCTATCACGCCGTGAGCGATGACGAGCGCAGCATCGTGTGGTTCGACGATGACGGCTCGTTCGAAGCCTTCGACTGGAAGGGACTGGAGGACGACGACGTGTCGATCCAGCGGGTCGAAACCGGTTCGCCACACCACGGAGTGGCAGCTCCTACTTCTGACGGTGGATTCCTCGCCTCCTACCCGGAGGGCGAAGACGCCGCCGGTGTGCTCGTCCTCGACGCAGACGGTAAGGAGACCGGCCGCATCGACGGCTGCGAAGGTCTGCACGGTGAGACACACACCGGGGAGGACGCGTACGCGTTCGGCTGCTCCGACGGAGTGCTCGTCGTCGACGATGGCAAGGGGTCGAAGATCGAGTCGCCAGTGAAGGGCGCTGGCACCAGCACTCTGGTCGGGGACCACGAGTCCGATCTGCTCGTCGGCAACCTCTCCAGCGAGAAGGACGCCGACCTGGCGCAACAGATCGTGTTCTACGACGTCGAGGCGGCCAAGGCGACGGCGGTCGATCTGGGCGTGGCGTACTCCGGATTCGTCCGCGCGGACGGCCAGACCGTCGCCCTCGGCACGGACGGCGCCCTGCACGTCGTCGATGAGGCGTCAGGCAAGGTCGTCGAGAAGTTCGACGTCGTGAAGCCGTGGGAGCTGACCGAGGAGTACAGCGATCCAAAGCCGCAGGTTGCCGTTGGCGGGGGATTCGCCTGGGTCACCGATCCACGCGACAAGTCCGTTGCGCTGTTCGAACTCGGCACCGGCAAGGAGCGCACCCGGGTCACGTTGGACGACGTCCCGACGTCGCTGACGGTTGTCAACGCCCCGCACGTGCACTGAGCCCCGGCGTCCGCGGAGGGTCAGCCGAGGACCCGGTTCAGGTAGTCGTTGCTGAACGTCCTGGCCGGGTCCAGGTCGTCGCGGATTGCTACGAAGTCGCCGAAGCGCGAGTACCTCTCCGCGAAGTAGCTCGAGTCGAGGGTGTGCAGCTTGCCCCAGTGCGGTCGGCCCTCGTGAGCAGTGAAGATGTCCTGGGCGGCGGCGAAGTAGTCGGTGTAGTCGGTGCGCCAATACTGGTGCACCGCGACGTAGCAGTTGTCGCGCTCGTGCCCGGTCGACATCCAGACGTCATCGGCGGCGGTGAACCGCACCTCGATCGGGAAGGAGATGTTCTCGTGACCGGCGCCGAACCATGAGGCCAGCTCGGTCAGGACGCCGGGCAGGGCCTCCCGGGGCAGCGCGAATTCGGACTCGCGGAATCGAACTGTCCGTGGCGAGACGAAGACGTTGTAGGAGTCGTCGATGTACTCCCGGGCGCTCAGGACCGAGCCGGAGATCGAGTTGACCCGTGGGATCCACGACGGTTTGCGGGTCAGCACCCGATTGATGCCCTCGAAGGCGGTGTTGCTGAGGAACTCGTCGTCGAGCCAGTGGCGGAACTTGCTGACAGGCTTGCGCTCGGTGCCTTCAGGAACGCGGTTGTTGCGCTTGATCGACGTCTTCTCGGTGTGCGGGAACCAGTAGAACTCGAAGTGATCGTTGTCAGCTACCAGGGAGTCGAGTCGGCCCATGACTTCGGGTAGCGGCATGGGCTCTTCGCGCGCGTGCAGCAGAAATGCCGGGACGCACTGCAGTGTCACCTCGGTGACGATGCCGAGCGCGCCGAGCGTGACGCGGGAGGCGCCGAACCATGGGTGCTGTTCGTCGATCTCCAGTACCTCACCGCTTGCTGTCACGAGCTGGACTCCGACGACGGCCCGCGAGATGCCGAACAGCTTGCCGCCCGTGCCGTGGGTCCCGGTCGAGATGGCGCCGGCCACGGACTGTGGATCGACATCGCCGAGATTCGGCAGTGCCAGTCCGCGGGACTTGAGCTGCGGATTGAGGTCGTGCAAGGAGATGCCGGCCTGGACCCGGACCCGACTCGTCTCGGTATCGACGCCCACGATCGCGTTCATCCGATCGAGGCGTAACAGGATTCCATCAGTTGCGGCGATCGCGGTGAACGAATGGCTCGCACCGACTGCCTTGACCTGCTGGCCCGAAGCAACGGCCTCGCGGACGATCGTCGTGACCTCGGCAGTCGAGGCGGGGTGAGCGATGCGAACGGGATGGGCCTCGGCGCTGCGGCCCCAGTTCTGCCAGGTCTGTCGTGTCTGTGCGGAACTCATCCGAAGTTCTTTCCTTCTCCTCTGTACGTCGGCATGAGCTGCACTGCTCCGCCGCTGTCGACGATCGCGACCTGGTCGAAGCGTTCGCACATCTCGCCGGCTTTGGCGTACCGCATGACAACCCGGTCACCGATCGACAAGGACCGTGCGGCCTGGCCTTTCAACGGCGACTGCACCTCACCCGCACCTTCGGTGCCGATCGGCTTGAGGCCCTGGGGCCAGGTCGGCAACGGCTGACGGTTCTTGTTGGTCGGGCCTGATGCGATGTAGCCGCCGGAGAACAAGGTGACGATGTCGCGCCGGGGTTTGCGGACGACCGAGAGCACGAAATATGCGGCGGGTCGTGACTGGAAGGCGTCATAGCCGTCGAACAGCACCGGCGAGAACAACCCCGAGCCGGCCGTGAGCTCGGTGATGGCGGGATCGGCGCCGGTCACCTCGAGGCTTCCGGTTCCGCCGGCGTTGACGATCTCGAGGTCGGCATGTTGGGCGACAGCACTGACCACTTTGCTGCGGCGTTCGAGCAGCTCGGCGGCCGAACGCTTCTTGACCAGTCGGACGGCGGGAGAGGAGTCGGGCAGTCCCGCGATCTGTGCGTCGTAGAACATCACGCCGACCAGTTCGAAGCCCGGCCGTTGCTCGATCGCGGCGGCGAGCTTGCGGGCCTGACGCGCTGTGTGGACGGGGGAGCGTCGGACACCCAGGTGGATCGGTCCGAGTTTGAGCGAGCAGTCGACGTCGATGCAGACCCGGATATCGGGGTGCTGGGGACCGAGCAGGGAATCGATGTGGTCGAGTGACTCGGTGCTGTCGACCATGAGCGTGATGGCCGCGCGCCTGCGATCGTCCGCCACGAGATCGATGAGAGCTTCGCGGCTGGTCGTCGGGTAGGCCAGCAGGATGTCGTCGAAACCCCGGCCGACGAGCCAGTTCGATTCGGCCAGGGAGTACGACATGATCCCGGCGAATCCATCGCGTGCGAGTGTCTGCTCGAGGATCGATCGCACGCGCACGGATTTGCTCGCGACCCTGACAGGGACTCCGTCCGCTCGGCGTACAAGATCGTCGGCATTGGCCCACAACGCGGGGGAGTCGACGATCGCGAATGGGGTGTCGAGGCTGCTGGTCGCGGTCAGGAGCCGGTCGAACGGTGTTGACATTTCGTCAGTATGTCGCATCTCGGTGTCTCCTTGTTTTGGCGCTGAGTGCCATTATTATTGAGACGAAGGACACACTGACCCAGGAGGATCGATATGACCAAGACTCGGCTGGAGAACAAGGTGGCATTCATCACCGGAGCGGCGCGCGGGCAAGGACGGGCGCACGCCGTGCGTCTTGCCGCCGAGGGTGCCGACATCATCGCGTTGGATCTCGCCGGGCCCCTGCCGGGCGTCCCCTACGACTCGCCGACACCCGCGGATCTCGACGAGACGGTGCGGTTGGTCAAGGAGCAGGGACGCAAGATCGTCGTACGCCAGGGCGATGTCCGTGACCTCGATGCGATGCGCGAGTTCGTCGACGAGGCGGTCGCCGAACTCGGTGGACTCGACATCGTGGTCGCCAACGCCGGCATCTGTATCCCGGCGACGTGGGACGAAGTGACGCCGCAGATCTTCAAAGACACCATGGACATCAACGTCACGGGCGTATGGAACACCGTCATGGTGTCGGCTCCGCACCTGATCGAGCGTGGCGGTGGCTCGGTCGTGCTGATCAGCTCGTACGCGGGCAAGAAGGTCCAGCCGTTCATGGTCAGCTACACGACCAGCAAGCATGCCGTGACCGGCATGACGCGTGCGTTCGCCGCCGAACTCGGCAGGCACAAGATCCGGGTCAACAGCATCCATCCGGGCGCGGTCAACACTCCGATGGGATCGGGCGACATGCAAGGAGCATTGGAGCGCGCCGGTCAGACCAATCCGCCACTCAACCAGATGGGGACCCCTTTCCTGCCGCAGTTCGCGGCTGATGCCGACGAGATCGCCCATGCGGTCGCTTTCCTGGCCTCGGATGAGTCGAGCTTCATCACGTCGGAGCACCTCAGTGTCGATGGCGGATCCCAGTACTTCTGAGCGCCGTGATGCATCAGTGACGTGATCGACACCCCGGCCATGTCGGGTTGCGGGGTGTCGGTCGCGGATACTGGGCTGATGCGCAAGCTTCTTGGGATCGGTCTCGTCGTGCTGCTCGTCGTGAGTGGGTGCTCCGACGGTTCGGACGGACCCGAGAAGCAGGCCGGCTCGACTCCGAGCACGGGCACGTCTCGGGCGGTGACCCTCGAATCGCTCGAACTCGACTGGCCCACGGCTGACGGAAAATTCGACGTCGTCGACCCGCCGCCGGCGCCTGAGGGCCTCAGCTCCGACATCTACGACCAGATGGTCACCGATCTCAAAGCCTGGGCGACAGCCAGCACGGTCGACGAGGAGGTCTGGCACAGCAAGGCGCCATTCGACCGGGTCGCCGAAGGTCTGCCTGACAAGACGGCGGCGACGCTTCTGGCTCAGACCAAGGATCAGGCCTCACCGCGGTTGGCGGCGGCCAATGTGTTCTCCGATCGGGTCAAGATCATCGGTTCGCCCAAGGTGTCGACGGCTTGGCAGGTCAAGACCGTCGATGACGACACCGAGAAGCCCTATACGGTCCTGGAGTTGCAGACCCGGGCGGCGTACGAAGTGCGCTTGGGCGAGAACGGCCCCAGTCGGGTCATCGGCATGCTCCGAGTACACGCCTTGAGTGCCTTCGCCGATTCGACGGATGATTTCGGAGTCAGTAGCGGTTGGCAGGAGTTCGGCGCAGGCAACTGCTCCCTGGCCCTGGACGACTCACTGATCCCCGATGCGGACGTCGAAGGGTCGGATGCGGATCTGAAGAAGTTCATCGCGGTAGGCAGCAAGGACGCCGTCGAGATGCCCGCATTGGACGATGACGAACAGGTCGACGGCAACTATCTGAAGCGGTGCCGTGAAGGCGTGATCTAGGGGTCGCTAAGATGATGTCTCGGACCTCGGTCCGTACGCCTCTGTAGCTCAGTTGGTAGAGCGCCATACTTGTAATATGGATGTCGCGGGTTCGAATCCTGTCGGAGGCTCCAAAGGTTCTGTGACCTGCATAAATGCCGAGTTCGTCTCTGGTAAATCGCTCGAAACCCACGCTTTGACCCACACAATGACGATGTGGTCGGTCTAGCTGGTGCTGAAGGTCCGCTGCGGCAACTGCTGCCGACGGATTCGGTCACGCATTCTTGTGGGTGCTTGTGGTTTCCGCAGTGTGCCTGGCGCCGCTTGCACTCTTGATCCCTGCCGAACGCCGAGCACGTGTCTCGGGCTCTGGTCCGAATGTTGGTTCTTCGCAGACGGCACCCTAGGAAACGACGGGGTGAACGTCACTTGCGCCGTACAGGTGCAACCGGTCTAAGTTGAGCGCGGACAGTGCCGAACGATGCGATTGCGCGCGCACCGACGCAGACTGGCTCGACCGGCAGGTATGGCGTGAGGCGTGAGGTCGCATCCATCCTCTCGAACCCTGACCGACTTACCGCGACCGGTTCGAATCAGAGCGGCAGGACCCTCAGTCAGAGCAGGACCGGGTGGTCGCGCTGCTGGGATTATCCGAGCGGGCGGGCCACCGGCTCCCCTCAATGAACCTGGATGAACAACGCGGGGTCCTCCACATCCTCCAGGTCAAGGTCAATGCCCTGGATTCGTGAGAGGCTCCACAATTCCAAATCGAGGGTGCCATCCTCACCGCAAGTTCTCACATGTTTGACGATGTCTTCATACTCGGACCTTGTGGTGAACTTTTTGCTTTCCGTGACGTTTGCGTGCGGCGTTGTGATCGCAGTCACTCACGTCTTCAACCGCCGGTTCATCGCGCCGGTCTACGACGTAGTAGCGAACCTCGTGGCCTTCGTTTGTGCCACCGCGGCCTCTTGGTTGCTCGGGCACGCAGTTCCAGCGCTGCTCTCCGGTGTCGCGATTCTGTGCTGGCTCATCCTCGCGCGACGAACGGCGCTCGCCTACCGAGCAAACGGCAGCAGGAGGACGCCCCGGGTCTGAGAGTGCGTAACGGGACTGCGATGGCGACACGCCCAATGCGTGAGGCGGTGCCCTAGGTGTTTGGCGTCGCCACCCGGGATAGTGCTCGCAACTCACCGACGCGGACCCGAGTCGGGGTGTGTTTTTTTTTGGGGGGCAGTCGAGGTCGCTGTTGACCTGCGCAAACGTGAACGCGCGGCTCGGTGAGTCGGGCCAGTTCCACGTATCGGCCTCGTGAGCTGATTGATGTAAGCGACGATCCTGTTCTCGTCGGCAGAGGCCGCGAAGACAGGACCTGAGCAGCGAGATCTCGCACGCTCTGCCGAAAGCGTCGGTTGCCGATTCAAGTTGAAATCCTGGGGAAAATTCCTTAGTGAACACCGTTGACTAAGACGTTCATCTCGTGCAACTATTTCGCATGCGTGCTCCAGATCACAGGCCAGTGCCGAAGTTGAATGCACGAGAAGGTCGCCAGAAGCGGGGCTATCTCTCATCGACGGTGATCGTGGATGCCGCCATCGCCTTGGTCGATGAGGGCGGCGATGATGCGTTGACGTTTCGTTCTCTGGGCGATGAACTCAAGGTCAGCCCGACAAGCGTCTATCGTCACTTTCGCGACAAGGACGAACTGCTGCTCGCCATGGCGGATCGGCTCCTGGACGAGGCGTTCGTGGCAGTCGACGAATCCGAAGACTGGCGCACGACACTTCGATCCATTGCCTACGCGATGCACGGCGCCTACGTCGGACACGCACGGATCGCCGTCCTCGTGTCGGCGCGCACCGCGGTCGGAACATCGGAGCTGCGGGTTGCAGAACTGATCTTGCGGACGTTGAAGTTCGCCGGCATTCCGCCGGAAGAGCGGGCGCTGTACTACCGCGCCTTCGAGGACACGGTATTGGCATGGGCCTGCTTCGATGCCACCTACGCGTCGATCAACCCCGAAGCGCGCTCACGCGACGAGGTTGCGTGGATGACCCGATTCGGCGGCGCTTCGGCCCGCGATTTCCCGTCTGTCGCCGAGACCAGACCCCACGAAGTCCAGGTCAATGACCATCAAATCTTCGTCACAGCCATCGACTTGGTGGTCGATGCCATTGGGGCGAGAGCTAGCGGCCACGAGGTCGAAGCGAAACTGGAGGAGAACTCATGAAGCCCCTATTCAGGCGTGGAGTCGGAGCACTCGCGGCCGCCGCTCTGGCAGGATCCGCGGCAGTTGCGACGGGAGCCTCGGCAGAGGCCCGAGCTCAAGTACCGGCCGACACCGTGATCACAGATGCGTACGTCTACACCGTGGACACCAAGCGTCCTGAAGCCGAGGCCGTCGCAATTCGCGATGGGAAGATCGTCTACGTCGGCACGTCAACTGGCGTGCAGAGCTACATAGGCCCGAAGACCAAGGTCGAAGACGTGCAGGGGCGCATGGTGATGCCCGGCCTGATCGACGCCCACGCCCATCCGGGTGGGGCAGGTGCTGGTCTCACCGGCTGCAGCCTCGACTATCAGGAGCTGACGGTCGACGAGACGCTGACGGCGGTCCAAGATTGCATCGATGACGAGCGCGGATTCGTCGGCCCGGCCGATAACCGGTGGCTGCAGATCCGCTATTGGAATCTGCAAGGACTCAAGCCTGCCGGCACCACCATGACGCGTCTGGACCTCGACAGGCTCAACACCACGGTACCGATGTTCATGGTCTCGACAGATGGCCACAACGGCTTGGCCAATTCGAAGGCGCTTCAGGTGGCTGGAATCACGAAAGACACACCTGACCCCGCGCGAGGATTCATGGAGCGCGACCCGGACGGCAACCCGACGGGCTACTTCTCGGACGCCAACAGCCTGGTTACGTCGCACATTCCGAGCAAGAGCGATGCCGACACGAAACGGGATCTCAAGGCATCGTTGGATGCCCTGAACGCGACCGGCGTCACCGCATTCTTCGGAAACAGCGGAAGTCTGAAGAACTACAACGAACTCCAAGACGAGGACGAGCTGACGGCACGAGTCTCCGCCGCAGCATCGGGCGATCTGACCGGTGACATGGATGCCTTGATTGCCACGTTGAATTCGCAGAAGGCCTTGTACGACAACGGCAATGTGCACGTCAACACTGTCGGCGAGATCCTGGTTGACGGGGTCATGGAGTATCCGGCGTTCACGGCTTCGTTGCTGGACCCCTACTTGACGAAGGTCGACGACGAATGGGTGCCGAGCTCGAATCGTGGCCCCAGCTACTTCAGTGATCAGCAGATGAAGACTCTGGTGGTGGCACTGGACAAGGCGGGTTGGAATGGCCACTTCCACACGATCGGAGACCGCGCGGTACGCCAAGTTCTTGATGGCGTCGCAGCGGCGCGTGCTGCGAACGGGGTCACTGACACGATCTTCTCCACAACGCACAATGAGCTGGTCGCACCGAGTGACATCCCGCGATTCGCGTCGCTTCGTGTCATTGCGAACTTCTCGCCGCAGTGGGCCCAGCGCGATGCCTACACAGTCGACAACCTCGCGGACTACCTCGGCCCCGAACGCGCCGGCCGCCTGTATCCGATCGGTGCAATCGCGGCCACGGGCGCCACTGTGTCGACGGGCAGCGACTGGCCGGTGGATGAGCTGAACCCTTGGCGGATGATCGAGCAAGCGGTCACACGCACCGGCGCGGCAGGCTACGACGGACACCCCGGCGCGCTCTCGCCGGATGACGCCGTGACCCTGAAGCAGTCGATTGCCATGATCACCAAGAACGCGGCCAAGCAGATCGGGCTCTGGAACGAGATCGGATCGATCGAGGTGGGCAAGGATGCAGATTTGCTTGTGCTCGATCAGAACCTGTTCGACGTGAAGCTCGGTCAGATTCACAAGACGGCACCCGCGCAGGTCTACTTCGACGGTCGAGTGATCCACCAGGCGGACAAGGCCGAATCGACCACCACGGTCAAGCTCGGAAAGGGCTCGGTGTCGTTCGGCGCCAAGACCAGCTTGGCCATCACGGTCTCGTCAGACTCGACCACACCGACAGGGACCGTGACGGTCAAGGACGGCGCGAAGACTGTTGCCCAGTCGGCGCTTCGCGACGGTAAGGCGACTGTCCAGGTGGGCGCGGGCTTGGCGGCTGGCAAGCACAATCTGAGTGTCAGTTACGGTGGCGACTTCTCGGCTGCGACCTCATCAGCGACGACGCAGTTGACAGTGACGAAAGCCCGAACGGTCACGAGTCTGTCCATCAAGCACTCGACGATCAAGCGTCACAGCCGGGCAAAAGTCACTGTGACGGTCAAGGTGCCCGGAACGACGACTGGTGCGGCCGGGAAGGTCAGGATCATGGCGGGGAGTAAGACAGTTTCGACCTTCTCGGTCAAGGCAGGACGATCGACCACGGTCAAGCTGCCAGTGCTGAAGCCCGGTCGTCACAAGCTGCGAGCTGTTTTCACAGGATCTGGCAACCTCAACGGCTCGAGTTCAAGTAGCAAGTCCTTGAAGGTCAAGCGCTAGCTGATCGGTCTGCTCCGGTGGATTGGCGACGTCATGAAAGCCAACGATGTCGTCAGTCCGCCGGAGCAACGTATCGAGATCAGAGCGGCCAGTCGTCGAAAGTTCGGTTACGGAACGAACGGTATGTCGTGATGTTGCTGCCCGCGGCGATACGGATTCGATCGAGGTTCCCGCCCGATCCATAAATCAGGAATGCTGACCCGGAGCGGGCCCTCACACTGAAACGGAGCGCACCGTTCCTAGAGCGAGCTCGCTGTAGCGCTCGGCCATCTGTTCCGGTTGGATGCTGCCGCCGGCCCTGTACCAGGAGGCAATCGCGTAGCCCATGTTAATGACGGCACGCGCGGCCTCTCGCGGGAACGGAGTGGCGAAGGTGCCCAATGCGACACCGCGGTCGATGACTTCGCGGAACATCGCTTCCTGCTCATCCCGCAAGGTCACGACGAGCTTCCGCCCGACGTCGTCGAGGCTTCTCAGCTCGGAAGCGCCGATCAGGGCCTCTTGTTGTCGGGTCGTGTGGAAGAGCGTCCAGGCGCGGACGATGGCGTCGAGCTGGTGTGCCGGCTCATTGTCGGACGAGACCAGCGCGGAGCGCGTCATGGAGATCGTGTCGGTCATGGTGCGCACCATGATCTCCTGCAGAATCTCCTGCTTGGAGGGAAAATGGTGATAGATCGAGGCCACGGTCACGCCGGCGTCGGAAGCGATGTCTCGCATGGAGGTGCCGTGGTAGCCGCGCTCGGTGAAGTTCGAGATAGCGCACTCCAGCAGCGCCGCCCGCGCATTGCCTGATCGCGATCTGGCCGGTGCCATCTGATGTCCCTTCCTGTCACCCCGAACGAGGTGTCCCGATTGTGTCATGGATAGGTATCGAAACGTAGCAGTCGGGGGTGTGTTCCCGCGCGATCGTTCAGTTGGCCACTGTTGTCGGCCCGGTATGAAATCGACTGATCGGCTGCGACTCATGTGAGCGTACGATCCAGGTTATTCCCTTTGATCATTGAATCACGACATTGGGTCGATCCAGGAGTCTCTTGACATGTCGTGACCTGCGTCATACCGTAGCGATTGCTAATCGAACGCTCGCTTGGGAGAAAAATATATGACTGTCTCGGCCGTGGCACCCAGTACGCAGTCGACGTCACGCAGTGCCCGCGCCGCCCGCTACCACGGTGTCCTCGACGTACGCATCGAGCAGATCGAGATCGCCGAACCCGCGGCCGGCGAAGTGCTGGTCGAGGTCGCCTTCTGCGGTGTCTGTGGATCCGACCTTCACGAGTACTTCTCCGGCCAGACCGTGACACCTGCGGAGCCGCATCCGCTGACGCACGTCGAGCTGCCGGTCGTGCTGGGTCACGAGTTCTCGGGCACGGTTGCTGCTGTCGGTCGTGATGTCCACTCGGTCGCCGTGGGTGACCGGGTCGCGGTGCGGCCGACCTACAGCTGCGGCGAATGTGCGAGCTGCGAGCGTGGATACCCCAACACATGCACGAAGCTGGCCTTCCACGGTCTCAGCGGACCAGGGGGAGGGCTGTCGACCTTCACAGTACTTCCGGCGTCGATGGTATTCACTCTGCCCCACAGTGTGACGCTCGAGCAGGGCGCGCTCGTCGAGCCCATGGCGGTCTCGTACCACGCGGTCGCGCTCGGCATCACCGATGCGACGACCGTCGCCTTCGTCGGAGGAGCCGGTCCCATCGGCATCGGTGCGATCTTCGCGCTGCGGGCTCGAGGCATCCAGCACGTCATCGCGGCCGATCTCTCGCCGGCGCGCCGCGCCCTGGCCGCATCGCTCGGCGCCGAGGTCTTCGATCCGGCCGAGAGATCCCTCGTGGACGTCCTCGACGGCCGGGTGCTCGACCTCGCAGTGGAGGCGGCCGGAGTCGGCGCCGTCGTCACGGCGGCGATCGAGGCCATGGGCCCGCGCGGTCGACTCGTTCTTGTCGGGCTCCACGAGAAGCCCATGCAGCTCGATCCGACGAGCCTGCTCTACCGCGAGACCACGGTCATCGGCTCCTCCACGTACACCGATGACGACTACCGCGCGGTCATCGCGGCGATGGCCGCCGGCGGCTACGACCCCAGCGGCTGGGTCGAGACCCGTTCCCTCGACGAGCTGCTGTCGACGTTCGACGAGCTGCGCGCTGGTGGCCCCTCCAAGGTCCTCATCGACCTGAAAACCCCCTGATTCACCTACAACACGCATTTCCCGAAAGGAAGAGATCCATGGCAGACCTGCACATCAAGACCGAAGACATCACTCTCAATGAAGAGGCCAAGCTCACCGACGTGGCTGTTCGCTATCAGCTGCCCGACATGTACGCGCCTGCGGATGAGGAGTACTCGCCGTGGATCTTCGTCGAGGGCTCGGAGGGCATGTGGGCCCGCTACCTGTGGTTCGACGTCCGTCTCGGCCAGTGGGGTGCGATGGTCCGTTCCGACGGCCCCGGCGTACTGGGCGTCCACAAGCACCGCTCCGACGTCCTCGCCTACACGGTCAGCGGGTCGTGGGGGTACGAGGAGTACGACTGGGAGGCCAAGGCGGGCGATGTCGTGCAGGAGAGCCCCGGCACGATCCACACGCTGCGAAGCGTCAATCCCGAAGGGTTCTTGGCCTTCTTCGTGCTGAACGGCTCGATCGACTGGTACGCGCCCGACGGACAGGTGGCCCTGGTGGAGGACGTGTTCTACAACATTCACCGCTACGAGACGTACTGCAAGACCAAGGGCATCCCGGTCAACGACGAGCTCTTCCGTCGCTGATCCATCCAGTCCTGCGTGACGGGGACCGGCGGTCAGCTGGTCCCCGTCACCTTGTGCAGAGAGGTGTGTCCCCATGACATCGCTTGAAGGCAAGGTCGCCGTCGTCACCGGCGGCACATCCGGCATCGGGCTTGGTACGGCTGCACTCCTGGCGGAGCGCGGCGCCGTCGTCCACGCGGTCGGGCTGAACGCCGCAGCGGCTTCGGCCCCACCCGGAGTGACGCTCCATGAGCTCGACGTGACGTCAGGGCCGGATGTCGAGGCATTCTTCGGCGGGCTCGAACGACTCGACATCCTGGTGCCTGCCGCAGGCATGTCGCTCGGAGCTGAGGAGCATCGGCCAGAGAGCTTCGCACGTGTCATCGAGGTCAATCTGCTCTCGGTGCATCGGTGCTGCAGCGCGGCTGAGGAGCTGCTGTTTTCGGGCGGTGGGTCGATCGTGCTGATCGCGTCGATGTACAGCTTCTTCGGATCGGCGACCAGCCCCGCGTATGCCGCGAGCAAGGGTGGTATCGCTCAGCTGACGAAATCGTTGAGCCAGGCCTACGCGGCGCACGGTGTGCGAGTGAATGCGATCGCCCCCGGGTGGATCAACACGCCCTTGCTCGACATGACCAAGGAGGTCGCGCCCGAGATGTATGCGGGTCTGCTCGACCGCATCCCGATGGACCGGTTCGGAGAGCCTGTCGAGATCGGCAGGACGGTGGCTTTCCTGTCCGGCGACGATGCTTCGTACATCACGGGCGCGATCATTCCCGTCGATGGAGGCTACGCAACGGTCTGACCATATTTAGTCAAACGATCGTTCGGGAAAGCTACGCTGTCTCGCCCGGCCCGCACGCAGTGCGCGCCGGGCGTTTCTGCATCTCCAGACGTAAAGGTCTTGGATTAGCAGGGTATTTGTCGAAGTTTGATGTGACGCCAGCCACAGAAAATCTCGCAAAGGTCTTGACATCCGACCCGGATCGAAGTCAAACTCACTGTAGAAACTTACTGAACGATCGTATGGGTAGTGGCCGAACCATGGGGCTGCGGCCAGCAGGAGGAAGGAACACCATGACGTCAGGGAGCACCTTCAGGACTGAGAATCTCTCGGTTCGCTACGGAGGACTCGTGGCACTCGACTCGGTGTCGATCTCGGTCGAGCCGGGCGAGTTCGCCGGGCTCATCGGCCCCAACGGGGCCGGCAAGACGACGTTCATCGACGCCGTGACCGGATTCGCCAAGGCGACCGGGACGGTCTCCATGGGAAGCACCCCGCTGCTGCCCCTGCCGGCCTACCGTCGGGTCGAAGCCGGGGTCAGCCGGACTTTCCAGAGTCTCGAGCTGTTCGAAGACCTCACGGTGCGCGAGAACGTCCTCGTGTCGACGGAAGGCTCCCATTGGTGGTCGCCTGTCGTCGAGTTCGTGAAACCCCGGCGCGCGGCCCGCATCACGGGAGTCGTCGAGGAGGTCCTCGATCTCGTCGGCCTCGGTGAGCACATGGAGGCCTTCCCGCCCGATCTGTCACTCAGCCAGCGCAAGCTGGTGAGCGTCGCGCGGGCTCTGGCCACCGGCCCCAAGATGCTGCTGCTCGACGAGCCGGCTGCCGGCCTCGACTCCGATGCGAGCCTCGCTCTGGGCCGCGAGCTGCAGCGGGTGGCCGACCAGGGCATCGCCATCTTGCTGGTCGACCACGACATCAGCCTCATCCTCGACGTGTGCGAACGGATCAACGTGCTCGACTTCGGCAAGCTCATCGCTTCGGGTCCGACCGACCAGGTCAAGAATGACCCGGCTGTGCTCGCTGCCTACCTCGGCCAGGACGTCCACGAGGCCGACGCGATCGCGGAGGTCTTGTCATGACTGCTGCCATCGAGATGCGTGACGTGTCTGCCGGCTATGCCGGTGTGCCGGTCCTGCGTGGGGTCGACCTTCGCGTCGATCGCGGCGAAGTCGTCGCCCTCCTGGGCGGAAACGGTGCCGGAAAGACCACGACGCTCCTGACCCTCGCAGGAATTCTCAAGAGCGAGACCGGTGAGGTCCTCGCGCTGGGCGAGTCCATCAGAGCGGGCCGTCCACATCTCCAGGCCCGCCGAGGCGTGGCGCTGGTTCCCGACGACCGTTCGTTGTTCTTCAACCTCACAACACGGGAGAACCTCCGGCTGGCACGCACGCCCAAAGGCACGAGCCACGCCGACGTCGAGGCCTTGGTCCTCGAGTACTTCCCGGCCTTGAAGCCCAAACTCGGCGTCCGAGCAGGGCTGCTGTCCGGAGGCGAGCAGCAGATGCTGGCCGTCGGCCGCGCCATGGTCACCCAGCCCAAGGTGCTGATGATCGACGAGCTGAGCATGGGCCTCGCGCCCATCGTGGTCAAACAGATGCTTCCCATCGTGCGGCGGATCGCCGTCGAGCTGGGGGCGGGGGTCCTGCTCGTCGAGCAGCACATCGATCTCGTGCTGCAGCACGCGGACCGCGCGTACGTGCTCAATCGCGGTCGCGTCGTGCTGGAGGGCTCGGCCGCCGACCTGCTCGCTGACAAGGCGCAGCTGCGCTCCAGCTATCTGGCCATGGAGGTCGCCTCATGAAAGACGTCTTGTTGTTCGCGATCCTCGGCACCGGTGCTGGTGCCGTGTACGCCATGATCGCCCTCGGCATCGTGCTGATCCAGAAGGGAAC
Organism: Aeromicrobium sp. P5_D10; assembly: GCF_054049535.1. Taxonomy (NCBI): domain Bacteria; kingdom Bacillati; phylum Actinomycetota; class Actinomycetes; order Propionibacteriales; family Nocardioidaceae; genus Aeromicrobium; species Aeromicrobium sp. P5_D10. The sequence continues at coordinate 286,849 of NZ_JBFUME010000005.1, read as the reverse complement.
CGGCGCGGTCAACTTCGCGCAAGGTGCGATTGCCGGGGCGTGCGCCATCTACTTCGGTGTGTCGACCGGCAACAACGGCACTCCACTCGTCCAGGCGGCCCTGACGGCGATCGTCACGGCAGGGCTCGGCGGGCTGATCTTCTACGTGCTCGTCATGCGACCTTTGCGCAATGCGCCACTCCTCGCCCGCATCGTGACGACACTCGGCCTCATGCTCGCGGTCCAGGGCCTGGCCAGCCAGGTGTGGAAGGTCCCGACCGTCATCGCGCCCGCGATCTTCCCGACCGACAGCATCGACGTGTTCGGCATCAACTTCGGTGTCGACCGTCTCTACCTGCTCGGGACCGCGATCCTGCTGACCGTCGTCCTGTGGGCTGTCTACCGGTTCACCCGATTCGGTATGGCCACTCGTGCAGTCGCCGAGAACGAGCAGGGTGCCGCGCTGCTCGGCTACTCACCAGACGTCATCGGTGCGGCCAACTGGATGCTCGGCTCGATGCTGGCCGCGCTGGCCGGCGTGCTGTTCGCCCCGATCACCGCCCTCAACATCTCGACGCTCAGCCTGCTGGTCGTGCCGGCGCTCGCCGCGGCGCTCGTCGGCCGGTTCAGCTCGTTTGGTCTCACGACCTTCGTCGCCGTGATGATCGGTGTCGGCCAGTCGATCCTGACCCGCTTCGTCACTCAGCCGGGCATCAACGACGCCCTGCCCTTCCTGCTGATCGTCCTGGTCATGATCGCGTCGGGCGCTCTCATCCCGGGCCGCGGCACACGAGAGGTCTCGCGGCTCCCGCTCGCGCCTGCCGTCAAGCGTCGCGGGCTGCCACTGACGCTGATCGCGATCATCCCCGTGATCGGCCTGCTGACCCTCGGGAACACCTATCGTGATGCGATCTCGACCAGTCTCGTCATGGTTATGCTCGCGCTGTCCGTCGTCATCGTGACCGGCTACGTCGGTCAGATCTCGCTGATGCAGATGGCCTTCGCCGGCATCGCCGCCTTCGTCGTGTCCAAGCTCGCAGTCGAGATGGGGATCCCGTTCCCGCTGCCGATCCTCATCGCCGGGATCGTCGTGGTCCCGATCGGGATCCTCCTGGGCCTGCCGGCTCTGAGAGTGCGCGGCATCAGCCTCGCCGTCGTCACGCTCGGCGCCGCAGTCGCGATCTCCAGCTTCGTGTTCGGCAATGCGTCCTGGACCGGGGGCGCCGACGGCAGCAAAGTGCCGGCACCTGAGCTGTTCGGCTGGTCGGTCGACGCGGTGGCCCATCCGGAACGTTTCGGGATCTTCGCCGTGCTGGTCACCGTGGCCCTGGTTGCCGGGGTCATGAACATCCGACTCTCGTCCTTGGGCCGTCGCATGCTCGCGGTGCGCAGCAACGAGCGTGCGGCAGCGGCCGCCGGCATCAATGTCTCGATGACCAAGCTCCAGGCCTTCGCGTTGTCGGCTTTCGTCGCGGGAATCGGCGGAGGTGTCCTGGGCTACCAGATCGGTGCCGTGGCCTTCACCCGCTTCGTGCCGATCGCCTCGATCTCGTTGCTCGCGCTGGTCTACATCGGCGGCGTCGCGACGGTGTACGGCGCAGTGACCGCAGGCATCCTCGCCAACGGCGGTGTCCTCTACGTCCTGCTCACATCGGTCGACGGCATCTCGTCGTGGTGGATCGTGCTCTCGGGCATCCTGCTGATGTTCAACGCCGTGGTCCAGCCCGACGGCATCGCGGTGGCGATCAAGCAGCAAGCCTCGTGGGTGGCATCGAGGCTTCGGCCTGAGCCCGGCCGTCCCGCCCGGCCCGACGAATCCTCCGAGGCTGACGCCGCAACGCCGTCCCGCACCGAGCGCGATCTCGTCGTCGAGCCGGTCAAGGAACGCGTCGAGTCCTGACTCGCGCCGCACCATCTCGGCCACATTCGTGGCCACCACGTCTGAACCTCGGGGTCAGCGCTCACCCAGTTGATGAATGTACGAACAGGAGCAATGCCATGAAGTTGAACCACCTCATCCGAACGCCCGCCGTCGTGCTGGCCCTCGCGCTCGGAGTGGCGGCCTGCGGGTCCAGCTCCGGCGACGGCGGCTCGACCGAGTCCAAGGCCGGTTCGGTCGACCTGCCCAAGGGTGATCCGATCGTCTTCTACGACATCACCGACGCGACCGGACTCGGTGCAGTCAGTGCAGCGATCTCGCAGTTCACGGTCGGCGAGAAGGCGGCCCAGGACTACCTCAATGATCAGGGCGGCATCGACGGGCGTCCCATCTTGATCAAGACCTGTGACAGCAAGGCCGATCCGGCTGCCACCACGGCCTGCGCTCAGAAGGCCGTGCAGGACAAGGCCGTGGCCAAGTTGGGCCTGTCCGTCGCATGGGGCGAGAACGGCTTCCCGGTCCTGAAGAAGGCCGGCATCCCGAGCCTCAACCCGCCGGTCAACCCCCAGGACATGAAGGACGGCGAGGACAGCTTCGTTATGGCCGGCTCGTCGGAGTACGAAGCACAGGTCCAGTACGTCGCCGAGGACCTCAAGGCCAAGACGATTGTGGTCTTCACCGACGAGAACCCGAGCGGACAGGACCACTTCAACCGCGTCGAGGCATACGTCAAGACCAAGGGCTATGACATCAAGGTCACGCCGGTCTACCTTCCCGGCGGCACGGCCGACCCGACGCCGTTCGTCGCGAAGGCCGTCCAGCTCAAGCCCGATGCGGTGCTGACCAACCAGAGTGGGGCCCAGGCGGTGTCGGCCTACACGGCGTTCTCGCAGCAGGGATACCCGGCTGACAAGATCTTCGGACAGGGTGGTGGCGCCGACTACGAGAGCTTCTTCGACAAGGTCGACGGCAAGATCTCGAACGGGGCGACCTTCAGCTACGCCTTCACGAGCCCGGACAGTCTCGACGATCCCGAGGTCAAGATCTACCGCGACGCGATGAAGAAGTACGCCGGCAAGGACGGCAAGTCGGAGTTCTACCAGTGGGGCTTCTCCAACGTCATCACCTTGGCCGAGATCGCCAAGAAGACGGGAGTCGACTCGTTCGATGCTGCATCGCTGAAGAAGTTCCTGACCGACGTCAAGGACTTCCCCACCTTCATGGGGCAGCCGCTCAGCCGCGAGTACGCCACGAAGGCCGCGCCGGCCATGATCCGTCCGCAGATCCAGATCCTGCAGTTCCAGGACGGGAAGCTCAAGACGCTCAAGGAGTGGTTCAACCCCTACGAGGGTCTCAGCTAGTCGATCGGCCCGCGCCGCACGTGTGGCGCGGGCCCTTCGTCGGGGGCCTCCCTCGACGATCTGCTGCCACGTAAGTGTCCGGTAGCTTCCGGACAAGAGAGAGGAATCGTCGAGTGAGCCAGGACTTCCCCGACCACCACGCGCAGGTCGCGCCGGATCGAGTGGCGTACCGGGTGGGTGAGACCGAGGTGTCGTACGCGCAGATGGTCGACACATCGATCAGGATCGCGAACCTGCTCCGAGCGCGGGGTGTCCAGCGTGGCGACACCGTGGCGATACTGATGCCCAATATCCCGGGCTTCTTCGAGATCGCCTGGGCCTGCCAACGCTCAGGCCTCGTGTACACCACGATCTCCACCAGGTTGAACGCTGCGGACGCCGCGTACATCCTGCAGGACAGCGCAGCGGTCGCGGTCTTCGTCAGCACGCAAACCGCCGACGTGGCTCGCGAGGCACTGGCATCGTCGCCGGTCGGGCTCCGGTTCGTCGTCGACGGTGAGCTGGACGGCTTCGAGTCGTTGAGCACGCTGCTTCCGGATCAGTCGAGCGAGCCTGCGCACGATGAGTGCGAGGGCAGCGACCTGCTCTACTCCTCTGGCACCACCGGGCGCCCCAAGGCGATCTCGGTCAAGCCTGACTTCGCGCCCTTGGGCACCAATCGCGGTTCGGGACCTTTCCTGCAGGAGACCTGGGGATTCGGTGCCGACACGGTCTACTTGTCTCCGGCCCCGCTCTACCACGCGGCACCATTGCGGTTCAGCCTCGTGGTCCACCGCTTCGGCGGCACCGTCATCGTCATGGAACGGTTCGATGCCGAAGCTGCGCTCGAGGCCGTGGAGATGTTCGGCGTCACCCACACCCAGATGGTCCCGACGATGCTGGTGCGCATCCTGCGGCTGCCGACCGACGTCCGCCTGTCGTACGACCTGTCGAGTCTGCGGGCCTTGGTGCACGCAGCAGCTCCGTGCCCGCCGGCCGTCAAGCAAGACATGATCGCGTGGCTCGGGCCCATCGTCGACGAGTACTACTCGTCGACCGAGAACAGTCTCATGACGCTGATCAGGTCGCAGGAGGCTCTAGCCCGCCCAGGCTCGGTCGGACGTGCGATCATCGGCACGCCCCACATCCTCGATGACCAAGGGCAGGAGCTACCGCCTGGCGTGCCGGGCAATATCTGGTCGGAGGGTGGCCTCGACTTCGTCTATCGCAATGATCCCGAGAAGACCGCGGGTGCACGCAACGATCGTGGCTGGACGACGGTCGGCGACATCGGACATCTCGACAGCGACGGCTACCTGTACCTCAGCGACCGCCGCGCGGACCTGATTCTCAGCGGAGGGGTCAACATCTATCCGCAGGAGGCGGAGAACGTCCTGATGGGCCATGACGCCGTGTCGGACGTCGCCGTCATCGGTGTGCCCGATGACGAGCTGGGCGAGCGCGCCCATGCCTTCGTGCAATTGCTGCCGGGCCACGAGCCGTCTGATGAGTTGGCGGAGCAGCTGATCGCCTACTGCACCGACCGGCTCTCCCGGTTCAAGTGTCCGCGGGGCCTCGTCTTCGTCGACGACTTCCCCCGAACACCCACCGGAAAGTTGATGCGGCGCGAACTGCGTGCCCGATTCGCCCCCGAGGAGCTTGCGTGACCACCATGCCCAAAGACGTGCCCCAGGCGGTTGCGACCGCACCTGAGGGCCTCGACCTCGATCGGCTCACCCCGTTCCTCGAGCCTGCAGTGGGTGGTTTCAGCGAGCCGTTGCGGGGATCGCTGATCGCCGGTGGACGGTCGAACCCGACCTATCACCTGACCGATGGCGACCGGGAGTGGATCCTGCGGCGACCGCCGTACGGCGTGGTGCTGCCCACGGCTCACGATATGAGCCGCGAGCGTCGAGTGATCTCGGCCCTTGCCGGGACGGCCGTGCCTGTCCCGAAGGTTGTCGCCCACAGCGACGACCCAGCCGTCCTGGGTGCACCGTTCTATGTCATGGACCGGCTCGACGGCCGCACGTTCCGCGACCACGCCGACACCGCGGAGATGTCTGCGGCCGAACGTGCGGCACTGAGCGATTCGATGATCGACACGTTGGTCTCGCTGCACCAGCTCGACCCCCACGAGCAGGGGCTGGGCGACTGGGGTCGTCCCACGGGCTACCTGGAGCGCCAGCTCCGGCGCTGGCGCAAGCAGTGGGACGCGGTCCACACCCGCGAGGTCCCCGAGGTCGACATCCTGCTCGACCGGTTGGCGGCGGCGATGCCGGACAGCCGGTTCCCCGGGATCGTGCACGGCGACTACAAGATCGACAACGTCATGGTCGATGCGGCGGTGCCGTCGCGGATCCTCGGTCTGCTCGACTGGGAGATGTCGACGTTGGGCGACACCCTCTCGGACCTCGGCCTGCTGATCTCGTTCTGGGATCAGCCGGGCGAGATGTACAACCCGATCACCGCTGGCGCCACGGCGCACGAGGGATTCCCGTCACGCGAGAGCATGATCGACAAGTACGCCGCGCGGCGTGGTGTCGATCTTCCCGACATCAACTGGTACCTGGTGTTCGCTGACTTCAAGATCGCGGTGATCCTCGAGCAGATCCATGCCCGGCACCTCGACGGCAACACAACCGGCGACTGGTTCGACGACATCGGGGGCATGGTGACGCCGCTGATAGAGCGGGCGATGCACAACGCCCGCACCGCCGCTGATCCGCGTCTTCGTCCCTGACCCCGATAAGGTCGTTCGTCCCTGCCCATCGGAGCAGGGACGAACGATCTTCATCGACAGGTTGTCCACCCGCGGACCGCTTCGGCAAGTTCCAGGTCGCGTGCAGCGAATCGGGTCGCGTCCGCGGCTGACGCGAGCCGGGGTGCGGTGGCTGCGATGACAACCGATCCGGTGCGGACCAGTGCGCCTCGTGCCTCGACATGGGGGTGCCGGGGCGCCTCCTCGAATGTGAGCACCGGTGTCACGCAGGCGTCGGTCGAGGCGAAGCGTTCCGCCCACGCGTCCCGGTCCTGGCTGGCGAAGACTCGGGTGAAGTTCTCGGCGATGATCGGCCAGCCGTCTCGATCCATCTGCGGAGGAAGACTCGCCTCGTCGAGACCGAGCCCCTGCAGGAGTGCCGAGTAGAACTGCGGCTCGATCGCGCCGACCGCGACGAACCGTTCGTCGGCGCAGCGATAGCACCGGTAGAAGGGAGCACCCCCGTCGAGCAGGTTGTCTGCTCGTTCGTCACTCGCCCACAGCCCGTCGGCGCGCAGCTCCAGGGTGTGCTGGGCCAACGCGGCTGCGCCGTCCACGATGGCTGCATCGACGACATCTCCGCGGCCGGTCCTCTCGCGAGCGAACAGCGCGGCGAGGATACCGGTGACGAGCATCATCGATCCGCCGCCGAAGTCGCCCACGAAGTTGACGGGGGGCAGGGGTCGCTCGGCCGGGCCGATCGAGTGCAGGACGCCTGTCAGTGCGAGGTAGTTGATGTCGTGCCCTGCCGTCGGGGCGCCGGGGCCGGTCTGTCCCCAGCCGGTCATCCGGGCGTAGACGAGTCGGGGATTGGCGGCGAGGCACTCATCCGGGCCGAGTCCGAGACGTTCGGTGACCCCCGGTCGGTATCCCTCGATCAGCACGTCGGCTACCTCGACGAGGCGTCGGACCATCGCCGCGTCGTCCGGATCCTTGAGATCTGCCTGCACGGTCGTACGGGATCGCAGCGTGTGGTGGCGCGACAGATCGGTCGGCGTGCCCGGCCGCTCGATCCGGATCACGTCTGCGCCGTGATCGGCCAGCATCATGGCCGCGTGCGGACCAGGTCCGATGCCGGCGAGCTCGACGACCTTGAGTCCGGTCAGGGGTACGGGCATGGATGTCCTCGGATGTCGGGCGCCACGGCGCGAAGAGCGTATACTAGTTAGCGTTCGCTAAGCATATGTCTTCCGGGACGTGCCGTACAGATCGGAGCCACGATGAGTGTTGTCCAGAGGCAGGACCGCCCCGACGGGATCACCGTCGTCACCCTCGACCGTCCCGATCGGCTCAACACCGTGACGGTCGACCTCGTGGCCGAGCTGTCGGCTGTGCTGCGGGCGATCGACGCCGATAGCTCGGTACGGGTCGTGGTGCTCACCGGGGCCGGACGCGCCTTCTGCGCGGGACTCGAGCTGCGTGGCTACGGTGATGACGACCGCGTCGAGCGAGAAGGCCCCATGTGGTCGACCTACGGACGTCAGCAGGACATCGCAGCCGTCGTGCAGCTGATACGGGACCTCCGTCAGCCCGTCATCGCCGCGGTCAACGGAGCGGCCGCCGGTGCGGGCCTGGCTCTGGTCTGCGCCGCCGACGTGCGAATCGCCTCGACCGATGCGATCTTCGCGGTCTCCTTCATCACGGCCGGGTACTCCGCCTGCGACATCGGGCTGTCGTGGATGCTGCCTCGGCTCGTGGGGGTGGGGCGCGCACACGAGCTGATGCTGACGGGTCGCCGGTTCGACGCCGACGAGGCGTACCGGATCGGACTGCTGGTCGAGCTGACTGCGCCCGGCGCAGTGGTCGACGCGGCCATCGCGAAGGCCGAGCAGATACTGCTCAACGCGCCCCTCTCGGTCGAGCTGACCAAGACCGGGATGTGGGCTGCGGTCGAGACGGCGACCTTCGACCTGGCGATCGAGTTCGAGAACCGTCAGCAGATGGTCGCGTCGTTCACCGATGACCGGGCCGAGGCGACGGCCGCGTTCCTGGAGAAGCGGCCGCCGGTCTACCGGCGCCGGTGAGGCTCAGCGGCGCCCGACCAGATCGCGCCCGATGATCTCCTTCATGATCTCGCTGGTCCCGCCGTGGATGCGCTGCACGCGCGAGTCCTGGTAGGCGCGAGCGACGGGGTACTCGAGCATGTAGCCGTAGCCGCCGTGCATCTGGACGCATCGGTCCACGATCTTGACCTGGGTCTCCGTGGCCCACAGCTTGGCCTTCGCCGCGTCCACGGCCGTGAGCTCGCCGGCGCCGTGAGCGCGGATGCACTGGTCGACGTAGGCCCGAGTCACATCCAGCTCGGCCGACATCTGGGCGAGCTCGAACCGGGTGTGCTGGAAGTCTGCAATCGGCTGGCCGAAGGCATGCCGTTCCTTGACGTAGTCGAGCGTCGTCGCGAAGACGACGTCGGCGATCGCGATGGCCTGGGCACCGAGGGACAGCCGCTCCAGCGGAAGCTTCGTCACCAGCTGGCCGAAGCCACCGCCGATGTCACCGAGCACATTGGCGTCGGGGACGAACACGTCGGTGAAGGCGAGCTCTGAAGTGTCCTGGGTGTGCATGCCGACCTTCGCGAGCTTGCGACCCCGACTGAAGCCGTCCATCCCTGCCTCGACCACGAGCAGGCTGAACGCCCGAGCCCCACCGTCCGGGTCGGTCTTGGCGACGACGACCACCAGATCGGCCTGCTGCCCGCTGCTGATGAACGTCTTGGCGCCGTTCACGATCCAGCCGCCGTCGACCTTCTTTCCTGTGGTGCGGATCCCTCGGAGGTCGCTGCCGGTGCCGGGCTCGGTCATCGCGATGGCGGCGATCAGCTCGCCCGCCGCGAGTCCTGTGAGCCAGCGGTCCTTCTGCTCTGGCGTGCCGAGGGCCGCGTAGTAGGGCACCACGATGTCGTCGTGCAGGGCGAAGCACGACGACACGCCGGTTGCGTGCACGCGGGCGAGTTCCTCGTGGACGACGTTGCGGTAGCGGTAGTCGTGCTCCTGCCCGGCGCCGCCGAAGGATTCGGGAGCCGACAGGCCGAGGATGCCCTGTCGGGCCGCCGTCGCGTACAGCTCGCGGTCGAGGAGCCGCTGCTCGTCCCAGCGTTCGACGTGGTCGGCGACCTCGCGCTCGACGAATGTCCGCACGACGGAACGGAACTGATCGTGGTCCTGCTCGTACAGGTGACGCTCCATGGTTCTGCTCCTTGTCCTAGTGCCCGCTCCACACGGGTGCGCGCTTCTCGGTGAATGCCGTGGCACCCTCGAGTGCATCGTGCGACGTCAGCAGCGCGGCCATCTCTGCGTCTTGACGCTGCCACAGCTCGATGTCCCAGCTCGATCCTGCGGCAGTTGCCGCGTGCATCATCGATTTGGTGACCGCCACGGCCAGTGGCGCGTTGGCGGCGATCTGCCGAGCCAGCGCCGTGGCCCGCTCGACCACGTGCTGGCGAGCCACGACCTCGTTGACCAGGCCCCAGCGCAGTGCCTCGTCGGCGCTGACCGGCTCGCCGGTCAGACCGATGCGCAGGGCGACCTTCGGTGGTACCTGGCGTGGGAGCCGTATCGTCCCGCCGGCGGCGGCGAACAGCCCGCGTCTGACCTCGGGCAGCCCGATGAGAGCGTCATCGGCCATGACAGCCAGATCGGACGCCAGCACGATCTCGGCACCGCCACCCATCGCGTGACCGTTCACGGCAGCGATGAGCGGCACCGAGACACGGTGCTCGACGAGTCCGGCGAAGCCCCACTCCGGGTGGCCGGGAGCCGTGAGGGTGCGGCCTGCGGCCAAGGCCTTGAGGTCCGCGCCTGCACAGAACGCTGCTCCCTCACCTGTCACCACGACGGCGCGGACGGCAGGGTCGGTGTCAGCGCGTTCGAGAGCTTCGCCCACGGCGAGGGAGAGCTCGGCATTGACTGCATTGCGGGCCTCTGGACGGCGCAGGGTCAGCAGCCCGACGCCGTCCGACACCGTCAGCGTCGCGAACGGTCCGTGCTGCGCGCTCATCGAGGTGCCATCCGGATGGCACCGTCGAGACGGATCGTCTCGCCGTTGATCATGGGGTTCACGATGATCTGGGCGACCATGAGTGCGTACTCGTCGGGGTGGCCGAGCCGGTTCGGATGCGGCACCTGTGCTCCGAGCGAGTCGATCACCTCTTGGGGGAGGGTCTCGAACAGCGGGGTGAGGAACAGGCCCGGAGCGATCGTGGCCACCCGGATGCGGTGTTGAGCCAGGTCTCGGGCGATCGGCAGGGTCATGCCCACGATGCCGCCCTTGGAGGCTGAGTAGGCGGCCTGGCCCACCTGGCCGTCGAATGCGGCAACCGAAGCGGTGTTGATGATGACGCCGCGCTCGGCGGCATCACCTGGATTCGCGCTGATCGCGGCGGCAGCGAGCCGGATGACGTTGAAGGTGCCGACCAGATTGATGTCGATGATGCGCTGAAAGCCGTCGAGCGGTGCGGGTCCGTTCTTGCCGACGACCCGAGTCGCCGGTCCGATGCCTGCACAGTTGACGGCGACGGCCAGGGTGCCGTCGACATTGGCCAGATCGACTGCGGCCTGTACCTGCTGCTCGTCGCGGACGTCGGCGGGCGCGAACACCGATCCGTTGCCGAGCTCCTCGACGTGTTCGAGACCTGCCGATGTCTCGAGGTCGACGATGACGACGCGGGCGCCGCCGGCCGCGAGACGGCGGGCGGTGGCCAGGCCGAGTCCGGAGGCCCCTCCGGTGACGAGGGCTGTCTTTCCAGCGATTTCCATGATTCTCCTTATGTATCGCTCGCTCAGTGCGACGAGCGTGGCGGTAATGCCGAGGTCGGGGGATGAGGCTCAGTGACCGCCGATGAGGCGACGCGACAGAGTCAGGTAGCGGCTGGTCAGGGCATCGACGGACATTTCGCCGTCGGGGCGGAACCACGCCGCAATCGCCTGAATCATGCCGAGCAGCGCGCGCACGGCGTCGCGGGGATGGTCGAGGCTGAAGTCGCCGTCCGCGATGCCGTCCTCGACGGCCTGCAGGACCTGGTGCTCGATGTCGGCTCGGCGACCCACGTAGGCCTCGCGGTGCTCCGGGGTCAATGACCTGAGTTCGGAGTCGAGGAACATGAGCCGGCCGTTGACCGCGGTGTGGCGCACCAGGACCTCGACCATCGCGTCGAGGCGGCCACTTCCCGGCGTCGTCGCGGCTGCGGCATCGGCCACGAGTCCGTGGAGCCGGCTGATCGACTGCTCGAGCAGGGCGTACAGCATCGCCTCCTTGTTCTCGTGGTGGTAGTACAGCGCCGGGACGGTCACGCCGACGCGGTTCGCGATATCGCGCACGGACGATCCGCCGTAGCCGTGCTCGTGGAACGTGTTGAGCGCGGCTTCGAGCATCGAGCCGAACACGATGGGCGCGGATGACGCAGTCAGTACTTCGTCAAGCGGACGGTCTGCAAGGGACATGGCGTCACCTTAACGATCGGCAGGTGGGATCGCGTGCAGGTCCAGGGCAGGTGGGCGACGGCGTTCCTGGCGGGCGATCGCGCGCAGGTGCACCTCATCGGGTCCGTCGAAGAGGCGCATAGCCCGGTGCCAGCCCCACATCGCGGCCAGCGGAGTGTCATCGCTCACTCCGGCGCCACCGTGGACCTGGATGGCCCGGTCGATGACAGCCGTCGCGACACGGGGCACTTCGACCTTGGCGATCGCGACCATCGTCGCGGCGGCCGCGTTGCCGTGCAGGTCGATCGTGCGTGCTGTGCGCTGGCACAGCAGGCGTGCGCCGTCGATCGCGATGCGGGACTCGGCGATCGAGGCCTGGACCGTGCCCTGGTCGATCAGTGGACCGCCGAAGGCGATCCGGTCCTCGGCTCGGCGCACCGTCATCGCGAGGGCTCGCTCTGCGGCGCCCAGGGCCCGCATGCAGTGGTGGATGCGACCGGGTCCCAGACGAGCCTGTGCCATCGCGAATCCGCCCCCCTCCTCTCCGAGGAGATTCGCGGCCGGGACCCGGACGTCCTCGAGCAGCACTTCGCAGTGGCCGTGCTGGTCGTGACGGCCGAACACCGGCACGTCTCGGACGATGGTCACGCCGGGCGTCTCGATCGGCACCAGCACCATCGACTGCTGACGGTGGGTGGCCGCGTCAGGATCGGTCTTGCCCATCACGACGAGGAATCGGCACCGGGGATCTGCTGCCCCGCTGGTCCACCACTTGCGGCCGTTGATGACGTAGTCGTCGCCATCGCGTTCGATCCTGGTCTGGATGTTGGTGGCGTCGCTGCTCGCGACGTCGGGCTCGGTCATCGCGAAAGCCGACCGGATGCTGCCGTCCAGCAGCGGCTCGAGCCACTGCCTGCGCTGCTCGTCGGTCGCGAACAGGTGCAGCAGCTCCATGTTTCCGGTGTCGGGAGCCTGACCGTTGATGGCCTCGGGGGCGATCTCGAGGCTCCAGCCGGTCAGCTCGGCCAGCGCGGCGTACTCGAGCTGGGTCAGTCCCGACTCGGCCGGCAGGAAGAGGTTCCACAGGCCACGCGCCCGTGCCTCGACCTTGAGCTCTTCGACGACGGGCGGCACGGTGTGGTCGTCGCGGCCACCGGCGTGCCGGTACGCGTGGTACGACGCCTCCGCTGGCAGCACGCGGGTCTGCATGAAGTCGACCAGCTCGGCCCGCAGCGCGGTCGCGTGGGCAGAGAGGCGCAGATCGAGTTCCTCGGTCATCGGGGGTCTCCGGGAGGTGTGTAGGCAGGACGGACAAGGGTGTCGAGCACGGCGGGGGAGTCGCTGGAGACGCGATCGCCGAAGGTCGGCCGCCGCTTCTCCACGAAGGCTGCGACGCCCTCGCGGGCATCTGCGCTGACCCCGCGGTCGTTGAGAGCAAGGGTCTCGATCTCATGGGCCCGCATGGGGTGGCTGGCCGTCAGCATGGCCCAGAGCATCCGACGGGTCGCCGAGGCGGACACCGCCGACGTGCTCTCGGCGATCTCGTGGGCGAGCTCCATGGCTGTGGGCAGGACGTCCTCGGCCGGGTGGGTGCTGCGGAGCAGCCCGCCACGGAGGGCCTCGGCGGCGTCGAAGGTCCGTCCCGTGAGCATCCATTCGGTCGCCACCTGCACCGGCACGACGCGGGGCAGGAACCAGGAGGAGCACGACTCGGGCACGAAGGCCCGCTGGACGAATGGAAACGAGAACTTGGCACCGTCGGCGCCAAGACGCAGGTCGGTCGGCAGCGTCATGGTCGCGCCGACTCCGACGGCATGACCGTTGATCGCGGAGATCACCGGCTTGAGCGAGTCGAAGATACGCAGGACCACGCGGCCACCGCCGTCGCGGCGCACGGGCAGGTCGGAACCGTCGACGTCGAACTGGGTGCCTGCCGGGGCCGACGCGCTGGCCCGCCACGATGTGAAGGTGTCGCGGGGGTCCGTCTCCGCGAGGTCCATGCCGGCGCAGAACGCGCGACCAGCGCCGGTCAGCACGACGACGCGTACCTCGTCGTCGGCGTCACTGCGGTCGAAGCACTCGATGAGCTCGCGCTCCATCGTGTCGGTGAAGGCGTTGAGCCGGTCGGGTCGGTCCAGGGTGATGACGGCGACATGGCCCTCGACGGCGTACCGCACGTGCTCCACGGTCAGCTGATCCGTTCGATGACCGTGGCGTTCGCCATGCCGCCGCCCTCGCACATCGTCTGCAGGCCGTAGCGTCCACCGGTCGACTCGAGGTGGTGCAGCAGAGTCGTGAGGAGCCGGGTTCCTGAACCGCCCAGGGGATGACCAAGCGCGATGGCGCCACCCAAGGGGTTGAGACGCGATTCGTCGGCGCCGAGCTCGGCGGCCCACGCGAGCGGTACGGGGGCGAATGCTTCGTTGACCTCGTAGGCGTCCATGTCGTCGAGGGTGAGGCCGGCCCTGGCCAGGACCTTCTCGGTCGCCGGGATGACACCGGTCAGCATCAGCAGCGGGTCGCTGCCGGTGACGGCCATCGCGGTGACCCGTGCTCGGGGCTTCAGGCCGAGCTGTGCAGCGCGGTCGGCGCTCATCACGAGCGTTGCCGACGCACCGTCGGTCAGGGGGGAGGAGTTGCCGGGCGTGATGTCCCAGGTCAACTCGGGGAATCGGGCCGCGAGCTCGTCGGTGCGAAATGACGGCCGTAGGCCCGACAAGCCCTCGGCGGTGGTCGAGGCGCGGACCGTCTCGTCGACCAGGTGGGCGGTCATGCTCCCGTCGGCGCCCGCGACGGGGATCGGCAGGATCTCCCGCTCGAAGGCGCCGTCGCGGGCTGCGGACGATGCACGTTCGTGGGAGCGAGCCGCATATTCGTCCAGACGTGCTCGAGACAGGTCCCACTTCTTGGCGATGAGTTCGGCCGAGACGCCCTGGTTCACGAGTCCCGCGGGATACCGGGCGGCAAGGGGGGCGAAGGCGTCGCCGCCGGCGTTGGCGCTGCCCATCGGCACGCGGCTCATGCTCTCCACTCCGCAAGCGATCGCGATGTCGTAGCTGCCGGCCATGACACCCTGCACCGCGAAGTGGAGCGCCTGCTGGCTGGAGCCGCATTGACGATCGATCGTCGTGGCGGGAACCGACTCGGGCAGGCCGGCGACGAGAACCGCGGTTCGGCCGATGTTGAGCGCCTGGTCGCCGGCCTGCCCGACACAGCCGGCGATGACGTCGTCGATCGTTGCGCCGTCGATGCCGTTGCGCTCGACGACCGCAGCGATGACCGCAGCCAACAGATTCGCGGGATGGACGCCGGAGAGAGCACCTCCGGGCTTGCCGCGCCCGGAGGCCGTACGGACGACGTCGACAATCACTGCTTCTGGCACGGGTTCCTCCGGTGTGTTTTAATTAGCGCTCGCTAAGTAGACCGTAAATCAGCGCCCGGCTCGACGTCAACCGCGCGCCCGCACAGCGGTCAGGATGGAGAAGGAATGTCGGAGTTTCTCGCGCCAAGCCTCATGGCGGGACAGGTCGTGTTCGTGTCGGGAGGCGGTAGCGGAGTCAACCTCGCGATCGCCGAGACCGTGGCCTCGCTCGGCGCCGATGTCGCCATCTGTGGCCGCACCCCCGAACGCCTCGCCACGGCGGCTGAGACGCTCCGGGCTCACGGCGGCAAGGTCGTGACGGCTGTCGCCGACGTGCGTGACGGCGACGCCGTCGACGCTGCGTTGGCCCGTACGCTCGACGAGCTCGGGCCAGTCTCTGGCGTCGTCTGTGGTGCTGCTGGAAACTTCGTCGCGCCTGCAGAGTCGATCTCGACGAACGGGTTCAAGGCGGTTGTCGAGATCGATCTGCTGGGTTCGTTCCATGCTGCTCGCGCGGCGTTCGAGCAGCTGCGCACCACCCGAGGCAGCGTGCTGTTCGTGTCGGGCGGGCAGTCGGTCATGCCGTTGCTCTCGCAGGCGCACGTCGGTGCGGCCAAGGCCGGGGTCGACCAGCTCATGCGCTCGCTCGCGCTCGAGTGGGGAAAGTACGGAATCCGGTCGAACTCGATCCTGCCCGGACCCGTGTCGGGCACTGAGGGCATGAAGCGGCTCACCGAGTCGTCCGCTGGCCAGGCCTGGGTCGATTCGGTGCCGCTCGGCCGGTTCGCCGACTCGCGTGAGATCGGCCGGATCGCGGCGGTGATGCTCTCGCCGATCGCCTCGTTCATGACCGGTTCGCAGGTGCTCGTCGACGGCGGTCTCGCGCTGTCCGGCGGCGCACTCGTGAACGCAGCGTCGTGAGCGGCCACGATGCGAGCGAGACGCTCGCAGGGCTGCTCAGCGATCGCCACAGCTGTCGAGCCTTCTTGCCCGAGCAAGTCGAACCGGCGAAGATCGAGCAGATGCTGGAGATGGCCCAGCGCGCGCCGTCGTGGTGCAACTCCCAGCCGTGGCAGACCATCGTCACGCACGGTGAAGGGACCGAGCGATTTCGCGCCGCGCTGCACGCCGCCGCTCTCGAGACCGAACCGCGCTCGGACGTGCCGGGTCCGACCGAGTACCGGGGGGTCTACCTCGAACGTCGGCGCGAGACCGGCTTCGCGATGTACGAGCAGCTTGGGATCGAGCGGTCCGACCGTGAGGGCCGCCGCAGGCAGGAGCTGGAGAACTTTCGGCTGTTCGGGGCGCCCCACGTGGCGATCGTGACCACCGATGCGGCACTCGGGCCGTACGGATATGTCGACAGTGGCGCCTATCTGTCGGTGCTGCTCCTGGCGGCCCAGAGCCTCGGCATCGCTGCCGTGCCGCAGGCCGCGATCGCCATGTACTCCGATCTTGTCAGGCAGCATTTCGAGCTGCCTGACGATCGACTCGTGCTGCTCGGTGTCTCATTCGGCCACGCCGACGTGGACCATCCCGTCAACCAGTTCCGGACGACGAGGGCCGCCGTCGGCGATGCGGTGCATTGGATCGGCAGCTGACTGGATCTGCCTCCTCCCGACGCGACTGGTCGGTGAGATGGAGAGGCGGTGGCCATGATTCGTGGCAATGGGTCAACATGGCGGGAGTCGATCCGACAGCACCTTTCGAGGATCCCGCGACCAAGGTTGAGGTGGATGAGGAAATGGCAGTGAACGCTGAGGGGAGTCCGATGATGCACGATCGTGAATGGTGGTTCGAGGACTTCGAGGTCGGTCAGAAATTCGCGTCACAGGGTCGCACTATCCGCGAGTCGGACATTGCCTCGTTCGCCGGCTGGAGCTGGGACACGAATCCGGTCCACACCGATGTCGTCCACGCCAGTGCGGGAAGGTTCGGAGAACCCATCGCGCACGGTGTGCTGGGACTGTCGGTATTGATGGGGCTGGTCTCACGCATCGGTGTGTTCGAGAAATGCTCGATAGCTCTTCTCGGCATTGAGACCTGGGCCTTTGTCCGGCCTGTCGTGGCGGGGGACACGGTTCGATGTGAGGTGGAGATCCTGGGTGCTCGACGCACCAGCCGAGGAGATGCGGGCGTGCTCGACCGCTCGCTCGTGCTGTACAACCAGCGAAACGAAGAAGTTCAGAGCGGTCGGATCAGCCTCATGGTGGCGCTGCGACCGCCACGCTGATCAGTTGAGACGGGTCGCTCTGACGACGACGTCATGGATCGGCGTCGTGCGGCCGTCGGAACCGGACATGGTCCGGTGCGACTCCTCGGCGGTCACGACGTCCCAGAGTGTCGGGTCGAGGCGTGCCGTGATGGAGGCCGCGGTCGCCGACGCCGAATCGGGCGGGCCGTCGGCGTGATGTCCGTGAGCGTCCTCGTGGTCGGGTTCGTCGGCAGCGGCGTCGTGATGGAGATGACCCACAACGAGGAGCGTGCCTCGGGGGGCCACCCAGGTGGCGATGCGGTCGTAGAACTCGAGCTGCGGCATCGCGGGGTGCGCGTAGTGGGTCGTGACCAAGTCGTAGCGCGTGCCTGGCTCCCATATCGACAGGTCCGTCTGCACCCACTGCACCTGTTGGGAGACTCCGGCCGCGGCGGTCCGCTCTGCGGCTCGGCGGAGTGCCTCGGCGGCGATATCGGCTCCCGTGACCTGCCAGCCACGCGCTGCGAGCCAGATTGCCTCGGCGCCGGCTCCACATCCCGCATCGAGGGCCGTCCCAGGTGTGAGATCGCCGATCTCGCGGACGAGGTGTGGGTTGGGGCGAGCCGCTCCCATGGCCGCAGCGCGATCGCCCTGCCAGATCTGGTCCCAGTACTCGTCGTCGAAGGGGTGCGTCGCGGTCTCTTCGCTGTTCGTTGTGGAATCAGCGTTCGATGTGATCATGGGCGTTCCCTCAGTCGTCCACGCCGTTGCCGGTCGGCAGCGACTTCTTCTTCGAGGATGTCCGTCGGCCGACGGTTTTGCAACACACGTTGCCAAATGGCAAACTTCGAGGCATGAGTGACTCGATGGACCACACCCTCGATGCCGTGGGACCACGGCTGAAGCAGCTCCGGGCACGCCGTGACCTGACCCTGACCGACCTGGCCGACGAGACCGGCATCTCGACCAGCACCCTGTCGAGGCTCGAGGCAGGACTCCGGCGCCCCACATTGGAGCAGCTGCTGCCGCTGGCGCGCACGTATGGCGTCACTCTGGATGAGCTCGTCGACGCGCCGCCGACCGGCGACCCGCGGGTGAACCTTCGCCCGATCCCGACCCGCGACGGCCGGACCATCCTGCCGCTCAGCAGGAGGCCCGGGGGGATCCAGGCTTACAAGTTCATCCTCCCCGTCGGCCGAGACGACACGGTGCCCGACCTGCGCACCCACGAAGGGTACGACTGGGCGTTCGTCCTCAACGGCAGACTGCGACTTGTGCTCGGTGAGCACGACCTCGTCCTCGAACCCGGTGAAGCCGCTGAGTTCGACACCCGCACCCCACACTGGTTCGGAGCGACCAGCTCAGGACCAGTGGAGTCCTCACGAGATCGTGAGGGGCCGTCGACAAGCGACTTGCAGGTCAGTGCAGCTGAACGCCGTTGCGGCGCCGGCCCCACATCACGATGCCTGTGCCGAGTGCCAGAATCAGCATTCCTCCCGCAGCCAGCGGAAGTGTCGCCGAACCCAGACCGGTGTCAGGCAGAGCGCCGTCCGACTCCGACTCGGACTCCGATCCATTGTCGGACGGACTGGTCGCCTCGTCTTCGTCCTCGTCGACGACGACAGTCTGTGCCTCGTCGTTGATGTCCTGGTGGATCGCGATATCCGCATCATCACGGGTGACGGTCTCGAAGGCGACGAGAGTGTGCCCGGCCCACTTCGCGGTGATCGTGAACTCAACCTCGACAGTGCCGTTGCCTGAAGCCGTTGTCGTGAACGTCTTCGAGCCGACGATGCCGGTGCTTTCGCCCGTTTCCTTGTCGATGAGCTCACCGGAGACGGTGTACTCGGTTTCCGGAATCAGGTTCGTGTACTCGACAGTGTCGACAACAGTGCCGCCCTCAGCGGCGATCTGGCTGTCACCGTCAGCCTTGTCGACCAGTGTGGTGCCCAGGTCGGCGACGTAGACGGTCTGGGCGACATCATCGATGTCCTCGTGGGAGGCCACCTTGGTTTCGCCGATCGTCAAGACTTCGAATGCGGTCAAAGTGCGGCCGGCGTAGGAAGCGGGGATCTCGAAAGTCACCTTGGCAGTTCCGTCGCCAGTACCCGAAGAGGTGAACTTCGTGGTCGCGACGATGCCAGTCGCCTTGCCCGTCGTCTTGTCCCACAGCTCGCCGGTCAGGGTGTATTCGGTGTCGGCTTCAAGATTCTTGTACGCGACAGTGTCGGTCACCTTGCCGCCGCTCTGGAGGATGTACTTGTCACCGTCGGCAGCGTCGACCAGCGTCGTGCCGATGCTCGGCTCAGTCGTGGCCTGGGCCGTCCACTGAGTCGAAGCCTCGGCGGTCGTCGTACCCTTGCCGGCCGCGACCATGATGATGGACTGAGCGTGATTGTCAGCGGTGGGAGTGCCGCCTACGGTCTTGGGCACCGAGACGACCATGCCGTTGCCACTCGAGCCCTTGGCAGTTGCGGTGATCGTGGCATTACCGGCAGAAGTAGCGGTCCGCAGGTCGAGATAGATCTGCTGCCCGTCGGTCACGGCTGCGGCGTTGATGGGGTTACCGGCGGCGTCGACCAGGTCGAATCCGGGGGCGACCGTGACGCTGGCGCTCGCCTGGTTGGTGTTGACGGTGAAGGGGCCGACCAGGGTTCCTGATGTCTGGGCACCGGACGGCGGGGTGACCGTGACGGTTGTCGCGAAGTCGCCCGGCGTCATGCCCGAGCTGGCGTTGGCGCCGTTGACGAGGTACCAGTACGCGGCCTCCGCCTCCGGGCTGACCCAGGCCCACGGTGCGTCGAACGTGAGCTCTGTGTAGCGCCAGATCGCCGTCGTCGTCGCATTGATGATGTCGTCGCGAGTCAGACCCGGAATGTTGGCGGCGGTACGGAAGTCGGCGAGGCTCACCGCGGGATAGCTGTGCGCCAGGACCCAGAGGACCTTGCCCTGCACTGCGGCACTTGTGAAGTAGTTTTCACCGAGGAAGCTGTTGAGGTTGCCGACCACGGCTCCACGCTCACTCTGGGCCGAAACATCGTGTTCGATGCAGTACGCCCAGAAATCAGGCTCGCCTGGATTATCAGGATCTGCCGGCGGGGTGAGATAGACCGGGAACAGCAATGATGAGCCGTCCGGCTCGTACACGTCGCCGACGTAGACGGAGTCGCCCGGCTCGGGGGTTGCGGCATCAGATGGCTGGGTCCCGGCCATCGCGAGGGCAAGGCTGACGATGAAAGCGAGCAAGAACGCCACAGCAGTCCGCGGGACCGAGCGCCCTCGATCCTCCGCATGCGCGCCAATGTGTGAACTCATGTTTTCCTCCCGACTAAGACACGATGCGCCCGAGCGCGGGGCCGAGACGCGGCCGCTCCGAATCTAGGCGTCGCAGTGAGGGTCTCGGACCGGATTGCGCATCGGAGGTCGAAATGACCCCAGTTCTGGGGTCAGTGATCTCAGGCATGGGGGTCGACGTAGCCGTCTGTCCAAGCTGCGCGGCCCAGGTCGAGCTTCGTGGTCATGGGCCGGCCTGCAGCAGTGTACTTGGCTTTGACCCTGTCGAGATACTGCTTGGCGGTGTCGCGCTTGACGCCGATCGAGGCAGCCACCGCGTCCAGGGTCAGGCCGGATGCATACAGGACGAGGGCGCGTTCTTCCTGGATGCTCAGTGAAGGCCGTTTCGGATCGCCGGCAATGACGCTGGCCAGTTCTGTGGTCATCCACTGGCCGCGCTGAAGTACGGCCCAGACCGCTGCGAGGATGTCTTCCTCGGTGTCGCGCTTGCCGACGACACCTCCGGCACCTGCCTGGATGATGCTCTTGACCAATCGCGGTGAGGCCAATGCCGAGAGGACCAGCACTCGTAGTCCCGCATCGATCAGTGCCTTCACCGTGGCAGGATCGACACTTGGTTGACGGTCCACCATCAGGTCGAGAACCAGGAGATGGGGTCGTTCCCTGACATTGGTCGTGCTCAGCCAGTTGAGGAATTGCGGCATGGTCTCGCAGCTGTGCACGACTCGCAGGCCGTCCTCGGCTCCCAGCAGCTCTTCAGTTCGCTGACGCTGAAGCAGGTGGTCCTCGACGATCGCGACGCGCCAATAGGCATGGGGCTCTCCAGGGATCACAATGCGGCCTCCAAACCGACTTCGTGCACGACGATTTCGATCACGTCTTGGCCTTCGACGGTCTGATAGGTCACCGAAGACGTTGCAGACGGAATCCACGCACGGTGCGCGTGTTTGAGATGGGGGTGAGGGCTGACGAGCGTCATTCGCAGTCCCTCTGGAGAAGGAAAGACGCTCGCGCTGAGTCGCGCGCCCGTGGCGGGCATCGAAGCAACCGCTCGCGTGAGGACTCCGCCCAGGTTCGTGGCGATCTCGTCGGTGGGGGCATCGACTTCGCCCGTCCTGACAATGAGGTCTCCCTGTCGGGCTCGTCCGTCATACAAGGCCTGGGCGAACCACTGGCCGAGACGCACGAGTTCCGGATTCAACTGGGTCAGCTGGCGCAGATAGGCCTCTTCGCCTGCGCAGGCTGCTCGGGCCGACTCGGACGCCGGGTCGACCCGACCGTCGGCGATATCGCGCAACAGGTCGACGGCTTGGTGAAGACCTGCCAGGCTCCACCGTTGTCGGCTGTTTTCTGCGGCAACCCGGACAGCCACTTCGAGACGGGACCTGGCGGCAGCGCGATCGTCCGCGGCGGCCTGCGCGCCGGTCCGGCCGATGGCCTCCTGGAAGGCAGCCCATCCGAGCACGAGGCCTATCGCGGTGATACCTGCGACAGGTATCACCGCGGCGGCCGTAGCTGAGTCCTGCCAGACGATCACCGTCAGAACCAGCACGGTTGCCATCAGCAGCGCGAGTGCCGCGGCCAATTTCCTACGTCCGGAGGTGTCAGCGATGAGGGGCACCAGGGGGGCGGTCGGGGCCACGGCTTGCCACAACACGACGTCGGAGCGGCCGAAGTCGGTTGCTGCTGCCGACAGGATGAACGAGACCGAGGCGCCGATCGCGAGCACGATGACCGCTCCGGTTGGGATGTGGCCTTGCTGGTCGCGGGTGAACCATGCCAGCGCCGAGGCCAGAGCGCCTACCGCCAGCATCGCGTAGACCACGCCGACAGTGGGCGTGGAGGTCAGGGCGAGCACGAGTCCGACGAGAGTCACCCCGGGGGGCCAGAGCCATCCTGACCGCGAATGCAGTGCCCCCACGACTGACTCGATCTCGAGGCCGTCCCGGCCGGTGGCTGTCTCGAAGGGGTCCACCTGGGCGGCGCTGTCCGGATGTATGCGGAAGGCCACGGTCGTTCCGTGTCCCGGTGCAGTGTCGAGCGTGACCGAAATACCTGCCTTCTCTGCCCTGGACTGAACGGATTCGGCGAAGCCCCGGCCCGGTGGCAACACGCCGTCGAACCCCGCTCCGTCATCGCTGACGGTCACGATCAGTTCCTTGTCGACCAGACGCACATCGACTGCAGCGCGGTCGGTGTCTGCGTGTTTGACGACATTGCGCAGCACCTCCCCGACGGCGGCGACCATGGCGTGAATGACCTGGTCGGGTAGATCGCCTTCGAC
Organism: Aeromicrobium sp. P5_D10; assembly: GCF_054049535.1. Lineage (NCBI taxonomy): Bacteria > Bacillati > Actinomycetota > Actinomycetes > Propionibacteriales > Nocardioidaceae > Aeromicrobium > Aeromicrobium sp. P5_D10. The sequence goes on along the minus strand of NZ_JBFUME010000005.1, from coordinate 264,340 downwards.
TCGCTTGAGCTGGGAGTCATCGAGTCCCGACCGATTCACAGTCAGATCCTCAAGGGCAAATATCGACCTGAGTTCGACCCGCTGTGTGGGAACTGCTCCCTTCGACGTCCACAACGACTCGACCGTCGCGGCGTCGGCCGAGCATCGCGCACGGACCAGGTCGACATCCTTGGTCGAGGCACCCCCGTTGGCGATAGCTCCCAAGGTGTTGATGACGGTGTCGTGCAGGACCCGGGCGTCCTCAGCAGCCGTGTCGCTGGCTGTGCGTGCCTCTGCCACCGCGCGCAATTCCTGCTCGGCAGCTGATGCTGCGGTATCCGCGCGTGCGGAGAAGTCGAACAGGAAGGACACCCCCACGCGGGTCCCGATCATGATCGCCAACGTGGTGACCACGATGGCGTTGGGCAGGTCCGGGCCCCACTCAGGATTGATCTTGGTCAGAGCAACCGGCAAGGTGAACGCGACAACGACGGGGAATACGACGGCTCGGCGGCCGCGCATGGCGAAGGTCGGGGCCGCGGCCGTCATATTGGCGAGCCAGCACCCCGCGAAGGCCAAGACCGTGTCGATCGGTCCTGCGACGGCCCAGTCGAACAGGACCACGATGTACACGAGAGCCAGCACGGGCCCGACTGCAAAGCGCGAATTGCTGGCTCTCCAGGCCAATGGCATGAGCACCACGTGCGCGAGGCCCAGCAACAGCTGCTGCCGCAATGGCGCATCGGTGTTCACGACCGCCCACACCATCACGATCTGGAACAGGGCGATGGCGCGGAGAATGATCTGTTTCATCGACTGGGCCAGAGCCCGAGATGCCCAGCCCGAGTGGGTTCCGTGCGGCCCTCTGGCAGACCAGGCCCTCCACGCCAATTGCCGGATGTTCGATCGCAGAGAAGCGATCCATTCGGTACTCGTCGTCTCGGCGTGGTTCACGATATGTCGACCAGACTGCTGCCGAGCGGTGTGTGCAGGTCGAAACCGGGCAGGACGAGGAAGGTGCACTCGGCCGTGCAGGTCACATATGACATGAGGTCGTCGATCTCGTCCATGCGCCGTTGAGTGCGAACGAAGATGTCGAGGTCGTTCTGATAGCTGATGAACAGCAGGCCTGTTGCCCGATCCGATCCGTGTGGATCGGATCGGGTGAATCCGTAGCTCCGGCGCATCATCAAGGCACTCGCGGTGAAAGATGGGTGTGCTGCGCGGATGTGCGAGCGTGCGGGAATCAGGTATTCGCCTTCAGGGGACTTGGCCGAGAGATCGACCTCGTCGTTGATGTCGCCGCCGCTCAAGGGGGAGCCATCGACGTGTCGACGGCCGAAGACCTGGTCGCGCTGATCGGCGGTAAGAGCCTCGAAACGAGGGAGATCCAGTTCGAACCGTCGGACAACTCCGATACTGCCGTTGCGCGCCGCTCCATCGTCGATCCAGACCCCTGCGTCCATCCCGATTTCGTCGACCGGGACCACGACACCGTCGTGATAGCCGAAGGGATTGCGCGTGCGAGCGCCCGTGCCCGGCGGTCGCAAGCACTGCTGCTGCCACACGACGGTGGCGCCGGCGACGATCTCGATCAATGATTCGGTGGCCGGTCGCAGCACCGACGGATCGCTGGCCGCGACGAGCAGGATCACGTCGCCGCTGCGCAGCGCCGGATCGATATTGTCGCTGCCGACGAACTCCGGCAATGCTTGTGCCCCGTGCAAGCCCTGCCCCGACAGCTGCACTATGCGTGGTCCGAGCCCGATCTGGACGGTCAAGTCACCTGGGCCGTCGGGCAGAACCGCGTCGGGCGGCGCGGTGGTCAGTTCAAGGACGCTGGCACCGATTCTGCTCAGGAGGGCCTCGATCTTGAGTCTGGTCGGCAACGGTTGTTCGGACCAGGTCAGAGCAGTGAACAGCAAGTGAGCTTGAGGAGTGGACGGACGGTCCACGCCGGGCTGTCGGGCTCCGGACTGAAGGGAGCCGGTTTCGGCTGCGGGCGCGGGAGAATCCGAGTCGCTCAACTCCCGAAAGCCGACTCCCGTGAGGGCGCCGACCACTGCGGTCCCGGCACCTGCGAGCACGAATTGACGGCGTGTGGGGCGGGTCGTCACTGGAGGGTCTTGACCCATGACGAGAGCAGGGTTGCTGCCGGGACTTTTGCTGCGGAGGCCTGGGGATGCTGCACGGTCGGGGGCAACCGATCCGGGATCGAGTCATCGGGCTCGAGGCCGGGCAATGCGCCAGGAGCGGCGACGTCGAGGAACGAGACCCCGGGCGGTTCCGTCACCGGCGGCATCTGCGGTGAAAATGTCGCCGGTTGGGTCTTGCTCGCGCATCGAACGCCTAGATCCTGCGGCAGTTGCGTGGCGTCCTTTTCGACGCAGTTTCCGGACGCGGGAGTGTGATCGGCAGACAGATTGGCCACGTCGACGCCATTGCCGATGTACCTGTTGTCGATGAGTCTGTTGTCCACGGCAGGCAGGTCTTCGGCGTTGCGCAACAGAACTCCCGCACGAGGATTGCCTGCGATCAGATTCTTCTCGAGGACGTTCTGGCGTCCTCCGCCGATTCCTATTCCGATTCCGAATGAGCCATCGGCCTGGCGCGGCGATTGCGGTTGATCGTTGTTGCTCACGACGTTGCCGAACACCGCGTTGGCCTTCTGGGGCGTGAACGCCTCCTGGTAGTCGGACAGCAGCGTCAGGCCCACTCGATTGTCGCTGAACCGGTTTCCGGTGATGGTCAGGGAATCGGATGCATTGGCGTTCTCGAATCCGATCGCATTGTGCGATGCGACATTGCCCTGCACGACGATGTCGCACTTTCTGCACTGGCCGACGTAGATGCCGCTGTCTGCGCTGCCGGAGGCATAGGACGCATTGATGACGCCGTGTTGGGAATTGAATGCGTAGATGCCGTACAGGCCGTTATTGCTCGCGGTGACGTGGTCAACGCGGAAACGTTGTAGTGCCGGGAACTTCTCCGGGTCGATTTCTTCGTAGCCGCCGGCTCCCTGAGCCAGCGGATTCCCGTCCTCTTGGCTGCTGGTGATGAGCACGCCGTAGAGCGTTGCCCTCGTCGCGGTGAGATTCTCGACCCGGACGCCGTCGGCTGCTCCTAAGACGCCGTATGGACGCTTGGCTTCACCGTCGATCACCACGTCATTGCGGTCTGTGCCCCGAAGAGTCACGTCGGCCTTGTCGATCAGTACCGCCTCGCGGTATGTTCCGGGACTCACGACAACGAGACCGCCGACTTTGACTCGATCGATGGCCGCCGAGATGGTCTTCTCATCCTGGGGCACCTGGACGACAGACATCGTGGCCGGCGAATCAGGTGTTTTTGGCGAAGGACCGCCACACGCCCCGGCGATGATGGCGCTGAGGACAATCACCATCAAGACGCCAAATTGGGACCGGCGTCCGAATACATGGATCATTTGCGGCATTCCTCGCTCTGGGAGTCTGCAGAGATGCTAGCGGTTTAATTCGCGAGTAGCCGTCGGCGGCTTGGTCGACATGCCGGAGAATCAGAGTCCGAACAATGAGGTTGGAGCACCATGGTGAGGTACGCGTCCTGTAAGTCGGCGGTTGTTTCCCGGCGCGGATTGTTTGTGACGGCTGCTGCTCTGGTGGCAACCGCAGCGTGCGGCGGGGATGATCGCGAGAAGCCTCGTCAACTCACTGCAGGCGAGGCCGAGCAGTTGGCATTGGCCCGGTTCAATCTTCATCAGCGCGGACAAGTCCCGGTCACGATGGACTGGCGCGGCTCGCCTGACGCGTCGATCAGCGCGATTCTCGACCTGGATTCGGCACTGGGATTCGGCACGATCTCGACCAAGAAGACTGACGGGGTTCCTGCCGTGAGTCGTTATATCGGCTGGAACCAGGCGGCGATCGCCACCGCACCGCTGGCTGACGGTGGAGGGGCTCCAACGCGGGAGGACTGGTCGACGCGCGCTTTGTCGACCAGCGTTCCCCAGGACATCTTCTTGACCCTCGCATTGACCCTCGGATCTGACCGTCCCGAGAATCCGTTGTTGCTACGTCAGGGGGCGGCACGGTTTCTACGACGTGACCGAGTGAGGGACGTCCCGGTCAAGGTGATCCAAGGACCGAGACCAGCCGGCGACGAACGATCCTCAAGGACCCGCTACTGGCTGGACAAGGATGGCACCCTGATGCGGTTCCAGGCCTACCTGGGCGACCGGAAAGGACGCTTCGCCCAGATCACCTTCGATGAGGATCGTGTCGAGCCAGCGGGACTACGCGCTTCGATCGAATCGGCGTTGCCCCAGAGCACGAACAGCTGATCATTGCCTGCCGACCATGACTTGACCCCCGTCAGGGGGTCATTTCATGGAGCCTACGACTGAATCGATGTCTGAACCGACCCCGCGTCGCTATCTTTCCAGCGGAAGATGGGCGATCTGTCAGTGGTCGCCCTCTCCTTGAGAGCTCACACAGAGAGTCGGGGAAGAAGTCAATGAAGCCTGGCAGATATATGGCAAGTCTGGTCTCACTCGCGCTAGGGGCAGCGGGATTGATCACCCTCACGGGTGCACCAGCACAGGCGGCACCGGGAGACGGCACCATCGCCGTGCGTGTCGTACAGGACTACAACGCGAACGGCAGCTGGGACGATCCGTTCGTCGAGCCAGGCATGAGCGCAGTCGAGGTCAAGGTGACCGATCCCTCGGGGGTCGTGCAGAACCTGACGACCGACAGCGACGGCCTGTTGACCATCGTCGGCGCGCCCGGCAGCTACCGGATCGAAGTCGTCAACCCCGACACCGCCAAGTACCAGTCGGCCTTCGCCTCGGAGAAGAGCGGCACGGCTGACACTCCGTCGGCCACCAAGCTCTCGTCGAACGAGGAGTTCGTGACGGTCGCCGCAGACAAGACGGTCACGGTCACGACCGGCTTCTGGGAGCCCCGCGACTACTGCCAGTCCAATCCCTTGATCGTCAACGCCTGCCAGCAGCCGATCTTCACCCCGGGTGGCGCGCTGGCCAACAACGATTCGGCTCAGACGCTGTTCACCGCCCCCTATCGCGCCTACGGTACTGACCGCGGCAAGACGCAGCTTGCGACGAAGGGTGATACCGGCTCGGTTTACGGCATCGGCTACCGCAAGCAGGACAAGCGGATCTTCTCGGCTGCCTTCGCCAAGCGCGGAATCGCCTACGGCCCGGGTGGGCAGGGTGCCATCTACGTGACCAGCGCCAGCGGTGGCGCGACCACGGAGTGGGGAACTGTTCCCAACGCCGGCACGACGGCCCACAGCTTCGACGTGGCCGGCCTGCGCCAGGACTGGGACTTCGCTTCCGCCGTCGGCAAGGAGTCGCTCGGCGACCTCGATGTCAGTGAGGACGGCGATGATCTGCAGGTCATCAACCTCAACGACCGCAAGCTCTACGTCTACGACGCTCGTGAGGCCACGATGGGCGCTCCGACCCATGTCGTGGATCTGTCAGCCAATCCCGGCTGTGCTTCGGCGTCCGATTGGCGCCCGGGTGCACTCGGTGAGCGCAATGGTGTGCTCTATGTCGGTGGTGTCTGCTCCGGTGAGTCCTCGCAGGCTCCCAGCGACATGCGCGCGATCATCTTGACCTTCGATGCCTCGACCTATGTCCAGACCGGCACGGTCATGGACCAGACGATCAACCGCAAGCGTGAGTCGAACGCATTCCTGGCGGCCCAGTGCCTCCCCCGCGACAGCGCCGATGGCGTGTCCAGCACGTCGTTCCGCCCTTGGTCTGACGAAATCACTTGCACCACCAAGTCGGGCGTGCGTATCTCCGATCCGGCTGCCTGGATGGACGACATCGTCGTGGAGAACAACGGCGACCTCGTCATGGCGTTCCGTGACCGTACCGGTGACCAGCAGATGGGTGCGAACTCCCGCTACTTCACCGAGACTGACGGAACAGGAACGTTGGTCGGCGTGATCGATTACGTGGTCGCCGGTGACATCAACAAGGCCTGCAAGGATGATGACGGCGACTTCCTGCTCGATATCAACGGTGGCTGTGGAATTGCTGCCCCGGCGGCCGGACAGCGATCGGGTGAGTTCTTCACAGGTGATGGCGGAGTCCACGCGGAGGAGGCGTACGGCGGAATTGCGTTGAGCCGAGGCGAGCGTGGCATCGTCACGAGCGCGATGGATCCGATCGGAATCTTCACGCAGGGCTACTTCCGGGTCGATCGCGAGACTGGACGTCCCATTTACTCGGCCGACGGTGGGACATCGCCCACGTCGCCGGAGACGCTGCTCGCCGCGGGAGGCAACACCGGCGGCAACCGCATCAGCGCCGCTGACACCTTCAGCAAGGGCCAGGGCATGGCTGACATGGAAGTGCTCTGCGACCTGGCGCCGATCCAGATCGGCAACCGGGTGTGGACCGACTCCGACAAGGACGGCGTCCAGGACGCGGGTGAGGCCGGCATCGCCGGTGTGACGGTCAACCTGTACGACTCGGCCGGCACGCTGGTCGCCACGACGGTGACCAACTCTCGAGGCGAGTACTACTTCGACTCGATCAACGACGGTGTCGAGTTCAACACCGACTACACGATCCGGCTCGACAAAGCAGCCGACTATGAAGACGGCGAACCGCTCGACTCAGCAGTCAACCAGCTGACCGAGGCCAACAGCGGCTCCGGTGCTGGGGCCGACCGGGTTGATTCCGACGGAACCCTCGTCGACGGCTTCCCTGAGTACAAGATCACGACCGGTGACCGTGGAGATGTCGATCACACCTTCGACTTCGGCTTCAAGCCCAAGTCGCCGCCCAGCGTTTCGGTGGGTGACTATGTGTGGTTCGACCAGGACAAGGACGGCGTCCAGGATTCTGGTGAAGACGGGATCGAAGGTGTCGTACTCAAGCTGACCGGCCCTGACGGCGATCCGGTGACCGACGTCAACGGCAACCCGGTTGGCCCGGTGACAACTGATGCTGATGGTAAGTACAGCTTCGACGACCTTCCGCCGCTGCCTGCTGGTCAGCACTACACAGTCACGATCGACAAGACTGCCTCCGCGACGGCGTTGGAAGGATTCAGTCCGACGAAGACCGGCGAGGGTACCGGTGCGACGGATTCGTCGACGGACTCGGCCGAGTCGGGTGACCTGACCAGCGATGGTGACCGTGACAGCACCTTGGACTTCGGCTTCATCAAGCCGGCAGTCTCCGTGGGTGACTACGTCTGGTACGACGACAATAAGGATGGCATCCAGGATGCCGGTGAAGACGGGATCGAAGGTGTCGTACTGGTTCTGACCGGGCCTGACGGCAGCCCCGTTGTCGACATCAACGGTGATCCGGTGGGTCCGGTGACGACGGATGCTGATGGCAAGTACAGCTTCGACGATCTGCCGGTGCTGCCTGCTGGTCAGCACTACACGGTCACGATCGACAAGACCGCGTCGGCAGCTGCACTGACCGGATTCGTCCCGACGAAGACCGGCGAAGGTACGGGCGCGACGGATTCGTCGACGGATTCGGCCGAGTCCGGTGACCTGACCAGTGACGGTGACCGTGACAGCACTCTCGACTTCGGCTTCAGTCGGCCGTCGGTCTCGGTGGGTGACTACGTCTGGCTCGACAAGGACAAGGACGGCGTTCAGGACGCGGGTGAGGACGGCATCGACGGTGTCGTGCTCAAGCTGACCGGCCCCGACGGCAATCCCGTGACCGATGTCGACGGCAATCCCGTCGGCCCGGTGACGACAGATGGCGACGGCAAGTACACATTTGCGAACCTGCCGCCGCTCTCGGCGGGTGAGTCCTACACGGTCACGATCGACAAGGCCGCATCCGCGACCGCACTGCAGGGGCTGTCCCCGACCAAGACTGGCGAAGGGACTCCCGGAACTGACTCATCGACAGACTCCGCGGTGTCGGGAGATCTGACGACCGACGGTGCCAGCGATCCGACCCTGGACTTCGGGTTCACCCCCGACACGGTGTCGGTGGGCGACTTCGTGTGGCTCGACAACGACCGCGACGGCGTTCAGGATGCCGGTGAACCTGGCGTCCCGGACGTGGTGCTGGTGCTGACCGGACCTGACGGCAATCCCGTGACCGATGTCGACGGCAATCCCGTCGGCCCTGTCACGACAGGGGCGGACGGCAAGTACAACTTCGCGAACCTGCCGCCGCTGCCCGCCGGGGAGCACTACACCGTCACGATCGACAAGACGGCCTCGGCTGATGCCCTGAAGGGCTTCACTCCGACCAAGACGGGTGAGGGAACCCCCGGCACGGACTCATCGACGGACTCGGCCGAGTCCGGTGACCTGACGAAGGCAGGCGACAGCGACAACACGCTTGACTTCGGCTTCGTGACCCCGGCTGTCTCGGTGGGCGACTTCGTGTGGCTCGACGACGATCGCGATGGGGTCCAGGACGCAGGCGAGGACGGCATCCAAGGTGTTGTGCTCAAGCTGACCGGTCCCGATGGCAACCCTGTCACCGACGTGTTCGGCAATCCCGTGGGTCCGGTGACCACAGGTCTCGATGGCAAGTATTCGTTCGATGACCTGCCGGCGCTGCCTGCCGGACAGCATTACACGGTGACGATCGACAAGGCCGCTTCGGCCGATGCGCTCAAGCCGTTCATCCCGACGAAGACGGGTGAGGGCACTCCGGGCACGGACTCGTCGACCGACTCTGCCGAGTCCGGCGATCTGACCAGCAACGGCGACCGCGACAGCACCTTGGACTTCGGATTTGTCAGGCCGAAGGTCTCGGTGGGTGACTTCGTCTGGATCGACAAGGATCGCGACGGCATCCAGGACAGCGGCGAACCCGGTGTCAAGGGCGTTGTGCTGAAGCTGACGGGACCGGACGGCAAGCCGGTCACGGACATCTACGGTATGCCCGTGGGATCAGTGACCACTGATGCCAATGGCAAGTACTCCTTCGATAACCTGCCGACGTTGAAGCCGGGTGAGTCGTACAAGGTCACGATCGATCAGGCCGCTTCGGCGAAGGCTCTGAAGGACTTCGTCCCGACCAAGGCCGGCCAGGGAGACCGAGACAAGGATTCGTCGACGTGGTCGGCGAGCTCGGGGGATCTGACCGACAACGGTGATCGCGACAGCACGCTCGACTTCGGCTTCGTCCAGGTCGAAGAGGTCGCGGGCACGGTCTGGGTCGACAAGGACAAGGACGGCAAGGTCGACAAGAATGAGCCGCGATTGCCCGGAGTCGTGGTGATCATCAAGGGTCCGGACGGCAAGCCGGTCACTGACGTCCACGGCAACGTGGTTGAACCGGTGACCACGGGCAAGGACGGCAAGTACTCGTTCAAGGATCTGCCGAAGCTTCCGGATGGTCAGTCGTACACGACGGTCATCGACAAGGAAGCATCGAAGGATGCGCTGGCCGGGTACTCGGTCTCGCCGGTGGACCCGCTCAATCCGATGGACTTCGGCTTCGTGCCCAAGGCCAAGGCTGCGCCGGCTCCAGGCAAAGCCCCGGACGATGACGAGTCAGGGATCCTGCCCGATACCGGTTCTCCATCCGGGATCCTTGCGCTAGGAGGCCTGGGATCACTCCTGCGGCGGCGCCTCGTTCTTTTTGGCTTCGGGCCGGATGCCCTTCGAGATGGTCAAGCGTCGTCGATATTGAGACCGTTCAACACGCCTTGCAGAAATCCGATCGCGTAGGCCCTGCCCCTGCTGCAATAGGCCTCGGATGACGTGTCACCCCACGTCGCCACGTCGCCGATCATGGCTGGGACGTGATCATCGATCAGAAATGAGTCGAATCCAGCAGCATGAAGACGTCGTATGACGCGAGCGGGATCGAAGTTCCCTTCCCCCAAGAAGCATTCGGAGAAGCTGGGCACCACTCCCTGCACATCGCGAAAATGGACGTAGCAGATCGCGCCCAGGGGAGCGAAGAAGTCGATGACCTCGTTGACCGCGGCCTCGCCTCCCATCTCCGACACAGTCCCTAGACAGAGATTCAGCCCCCATGAGGGTGACCCCTTCGCCTGCCCATGCGCGCGCACAAGAGCCTCCGGTGAGGTGAACACTCGCGGAACCCCGCCGAGCGCAACGTCGACTGGTGGGTCATCGGGATGGAGAGCCAGCCGTATTCCCAAGCGCTCTGCCGACGGCAGTACTGCATCGAGGAAATACTGGTGGTTGGCCCACATGTCTTCACCCGTCAGTCCCGAATCCTGCGAGTCATTAGGCGCGAGCTTGTAGCTCGCAAGAGCATTGCCCGCGGCTGCGTGCTCGAGGTCGAATGCACTGACCTGCGCGCCGCCACGTCCGGAAGCGGCCATATCGGTCCGCCACACATAGCTGGCCAGGAAGTTGTATCCCAGCAAGGTGTATCCGGTTTCCGACATGTTGTTCAAGGTCCGCAGATAGTTCTCGATCTGCAGATCACGCAAGGGGCCCCCGCGCTGGATATGGTCGAACTGCGAGAGCGGAACATTCTCCAGCCCTTCAATCGCAAGCCCATCCGCCTCACAGCGGTCGCGCAGAGCTTGCAATTCGCTCACTCCCCAGAAATCGCTCGAACTCATGAGATTCGATGGCGCGTGAAGCTGCACCGATCGAAGTCCCAACTGTCTTGCGAACACAGCCGTCCGGTCGTCGTACTCGTCGATGTGTCCCATAGCGATTCGAATGCCCATGGCTGTCTACCTCTCGGTGTGGATTCACTTGCCTGTCGCGGACCCGGTGATCGGTGTGCGACGTCCGGTGCACGCCTGCTCGACTAGCCGTCGAATGAGGCAACATGCGCCGGTCCTACTCCGACATCCAGCGCGAACACGCTGCCTGCCATGGGCTGTTCCACCAGTTGCTCCGCAGTCAAGCCGGAACGCGCCGTGGTGATGAACAGCTGCCCCTTGTCCGACAGGGCACAACTCGCCGGACGGCTCACGGGCATCCGGATTCGACCCAGAAGGTCGCCCGTCGGACTCCGTCGCTGGACCTCGCCTGCTCCCCAGATGGCCACCCAGAATGATCCGTCCTCGGCAACACACATGCCGTCGGGCAAACCAGCGGAGATTTCACACACCAAGGTCGAGTCACCCATGACGCCGTCGTCCACGTCGTACGGTGCCGAATAGACGACGTGTTCCAAGCTGTCGATGAAGTACATCACGGTGCCGTCCGGACTCCAGCCGAGTCCGTTGGGAAGGGTCAAGCCGGTCTTCATCACCGTGCTCGAGTCGCCTCCCGACCATCGATGGATGCAGCCCGCACCTGTGGCGAAATCGAGTCGGGTGCTTCCTGCCCACATTCGGCCTGCGGGATCACATTTTGCGTCGTTCATGCGATGGGCGGGATCTTGCAGCACGGGAGCGACGATCTCGAGGGATGTTCCGTCGAGAATCGCAAATCCCTCACGCACTGCTGCCGCCCAGCCCTCGTGCGCTCTCCTCGGAGCGACGGCGCCCAACATGGTCGGAAATGAGTCGGACGTTGTCACCCCGCTTTCCGTGTCCGTCTGATGAAGCAAACCCGCGGGAATATCGACCCATGCCAAGAGACCCGTCCGATGATCCAACACCGGGCCCTCCCCGGTATCTGCTTCGGCCCGGATAAGGACGTCAGGCAATGCAGCCGTCATGTTCCGCATCGAATCTGCCATCTTGAGCACCTACCCATCATGAGCATCAGCCCTTCACAGAGCCTTCGACGCCGCTGACAAAGAACCGCTGTAGGAAGACGAACAGCACCAGGACGGGGGCCACGAGGAGCAACGCCCCAGCCATCACCTGATTCCATTCGACGACATTGGTGGAGAGCAGGTTCTGCAGACCGACTGGCAGTGGATACTGCGCGGCGTCGGTGCTCGTGACGCTCGGGAGAACGTACTCATTCCACGAACCCACGAAGTTGAGCAGCACCACGGTGACCAAAGGTGCGCGGGCCAGCGGGAAGTAGATGGTCCAGTAGACGCGGAGCTCGCCGGCGCCGTCGAGTATCGCTGCTTCACGCAGTTCCTTGGGAATTGTGGCGAAATAGGCTCGCAACAAGATCAGGGCGACCGGACCGGCACCATTTGCCAAGGGCAGGACCACGGCCCATGGAGTGCCCATCAGATTGAGCTTTGAATCCAGCAGGACGACTGGCAGCAGGACAGTGACGCCGGGCACGAAAATGGTGGCCGCGAAGAGCGCGAACAACGTCCGCCGGAACGGAAAGCGCAGGACTGCGAACGCGTATCCGGCGATCGGGAAGACCAATAGCACCAGCAGGCAGGTGAGTCCCGCGATGATGGCCGAGTTCTTCAAATAGGTCGCGAAGTCAAGTTTGTTCCAGGTCTCTCTCAAGGTGTCCAGGCTCGGATCTCTCGGCCACGGCCATGGATTGGAGATCACATCTGTGCTGTTCTGCAGCGAGCCGCTGACCATGAGCACGAACGGGTAGAGCGAAATAACCCCGTACGCAATCAGGAGAATGACGGTGAGAGCCTTGATGAGCTTGCGTGAGCCCTCGTGGAACACCGATGCCGACCTCGATCTGGCCGGTCGTTGAAAAAGCAAGTCAGTCATGTCCGGTCCCTCATAAGACGAAAACTCAATCCGGCCAGGACAAGGGCGATGGCAGTCAGGGACCAACTCAGTGCGCTGGCGAAGCCCAGGTTGGAGTTGGAACCGAATGCGAACGTGTAACTCTGCAGGCCGATCGTATTGGTCGAGCCAATCGGGCCACCGTTCGTGAGAAGCAAGAAGAGCTGAAAGTTCTGCAGGGCCTCACGAAGTTCGATCACCACGATCAGAGCCGTGATCGGATTCACCATCGGCAGCACCACGGAACGCAGCGTGCGCACGGTCGACGCTCCATCGATCTTGGCGGCCTCCACAAGCGCAGCCGGCACCGACTGCAGCCCGGCCAGGAAGAGCAGGATCGCGAGGGGCACGTTCGCCCACACGAGAACCACGATGCACGCAGCAAGTGCTGTGTGCTGATTGCCCAAGAACCCATCGGGCTGGGTCAGCCCGTCCAGCCCGATGGCGCCCAGGAAGCCATTGACGACGCCGTTCGGCTCGTACATGAACCTCCACGCGTAGAACACCGCAATTCCGGCCGTGACGTAGGGGAGGAAGAAGATCGTCCGGAAGACTGCTCGAAACCGGCTGATCGAATTGAGAAGGACAGCCAGAGGAAAGCTGATCGCGACCACGGCCATCGGCAGAACTATCATGACGACGACTGTCACCCACAGCGCTTCGTGAACGACCGGGGCCACACTCGGATCGGTGGCGAACAGGTCTTTGAAGTTCTGCAGTCCGACCCAGTCCCAGCTCGGCGACAGGCCGTTCCAGCGGGCAAAGCTCAGCAGGAAGCCGTAGCCCACGGTGTACGCGCCGAAGATCGCGAAGAGGACTACTGCGGGCAGCACGAATATGAGGCCAGTCGTACTCTCGCGCCTGAGCATCTGATTCTTACGCCGCCGGCCGTTGCGCACCCACGGAAGCCGGCGTCCGGCCGACCCCCGCTGTGCGCGGGGGCCGACCTGTTCGAGCGTTGTGTCGGACATCAATTCTGCTTGTCCCACGCGGTCCGGTACATGGCCGCGATCTTGGCAGCCAGCTTCGCAGGTGAACTGCTCTTTGCCGGCAACTCGTTGATCACTGTCGAGATGTCGTCGCCGATATTGCCCACGCCGCCTCCCGGATCAGCTGAAAGGTCATTCGGATTGAACGCCTGGCCTCCAGTGTCAGTCGAGAACAGTCCCAGCATCTGCTTGACAAGAGGGTTCGAGACATCGGAGGCGAGCAATCGAGTCGCGGGGACATCTGCGGCCTCATCAGCGAAGATGGCTGCTCCCTCCTTGCTCGAGAGGAACTTCAAGAATTCGACTGACTCTGTCTTCTTCTTGCTGGATGAAGAAACCCCGGCTGAGATGAGCGGGCTCGGCGCGTAGGTCAACGCTTCGACTGCGCTGCCCTCCGGCGATGGGATCGGGAACGTGACCACTTCTTCGGCCTTGACCCCGTTTTGGGCCAGCGTCCCGAATGTGAACGTGCCGCCCACATTCCAGGCTGCCTTGCCTTGGGCAAACGCCTGATCGGCCTGGTCGATACCGAGAGCGAGAACTCCGCGGGACCATACGGGTGTCAGCTGATCGTAGTACTCGAAGGTTTTCACGTTCTCGGCCGAAGACCACTCCGCTGAAGCACCCTTGGTCTGACGGCTGGTGAACTTGTCCGGACCCAACACCGCGTAAGACATGGGACGGTAGACCCAGAAGAACCCCGTCTGAGGAACTTGCAGGCCGGTCACGAGTCCTCCGTTCTCCGGATCTGCTGCGACCGTTCGCTTCATCGCGGTGACCCATTCTTCCCACGTGGCCGGGGGGCCATCGAGTCCAGCCACCTTCAGCGCGGACTTCGTGGTGTACACGACCCCTGGAGTACCGGCGAGATATGGAACCGCATACGTGTGGTCGGCCTTCAGATCTTTCAGGGTCGTCGCTGGATCGGTACCGGAGTTCTTGATGACAGTCTCAGTCAACGTGTCGGCGGTCAAAACGCTCGGGATGAAAAGGTCCGACCACTCCTTGTCGAAATCTTCCGTGATGTCCTGAAGAATTCCGGCGGCAGCGAACTGCCAATCCTCATTACCCGCATGGGCCGAGACGATGTCAGGCAGACCTTTGGTCCTGGCGGCCGCTCGTACCTTCGTGGTGTAGGAATCGTCCGGTGTGTACGCGGTGACTTCGACCTTGACTCCGCTCTCCTTCGACCACGCGTCTCCGACTGCTTCCAGCGCGGCGACTTGGTTCTGCTTGAACGTCCACATCGTGAGGGTCTTTTCGGAGCCGCCCTCACTGCTGGAACCACTACAACCGGCGACCGACGTGGCGAACGCGATCGTCGCAGTCGCCAAGGCAAGTTTGTGCTTGAACCTTTGCTTCATGGTGCGTTTACTCCTCCGAGTTGATGACCTTGATTGCCCGAGTCTGTTTTTTTAGCGGGGGGCATCTGCGGCCAGAGTGTCCCCTGGCCGCAGATGTGGGTCATGGGTGACCCGGGTAATCCCAGCATTGGCTGTACGTTGCATCCGTCCACGTCTGGAATGTTCCCGACGCATATCCGGCCGCGACCGACGCCCCGACCGCGTGCTGAGGACAGTTACCAGTGGGATTCACGCCGGCCTGCCAGCCCAGGGTGTTCCCGGTCACCGTCACATTCAGGTGACCGGAGATCGCGATACCCGTCTCAGCAATGACATGCAAGCTGCCGGAGGTGTTATTGGTGATACTCCCGCCGCTGCCTTTTGTTCCGGGCCCGAACAGCGCGTACGTACCTACTGCGATCCCCAGCGTTGAGGGAACATTTGGACTGTTCCAGATCAAGTTGTCGTGTATCGCTGCGCCGACGAACGAGACAGGGGTCGTCGTGGATGGCCACGTCGAAGTTGTCCCGTCGAGTGACAGAGCCGCATTCGACGGGTTGCCGGCTTGCACGATGGTGTTCCCGTACACCTGGCTTGCTTGGGTGGTGGTCGGGAATCCGAACAGGATCACGGCTACATCGGTGAGGTCCACGAAGTGATTGTTGAAGATCTGAGCGCTCTCGCAGCCGTTGCTGACACCATCGGTCTCAGCGATGCCGTTATTGCTCGCGCTGTATCCATCGAACAGGTTGTTGGATACCAGGGTGCCTGAACAGTTCGCTGTCGCAGTGCTCCCCTTGACGAGAAGGGTCGTCGCACCGGACGGGTTTCCGCTCCGTACGTACCGCACAGACGATCCGTTCCCCGGCGCTACCTCGATGTTCATCCGCTCGCGGTCGTACACGGACTCGCGCAGTCGGGCCCCGTCAACCCAGACGTGTTGCAGGTGCGCTCCGCCCATGACCTTCACGGAAACGCCAGCCCAGTTCGTCGACCGGGCCAGCCTGCCCATGTCGGCGTAGTTGGACGGATTCGGATTCCCGGTTGTCGTCAGCGTCACGCCCGCCGGAATAGTAAGAGTCGATGTCAAGGAGACCATCGAGCGTTTGGCCAGTGCGACAGTCGATCCCGGAGCCGCTGCATTCAGGAGCGCCTGCAGTCCTGCCTGATTGCCGATGTAGCCGGCCCCGGAGGGGTTGATGGACACCGGAGGGTTGGTCCCGAACTTGTAACCCGGGACGGAGCAGATCGTCCCAGCGAGGGTTGCGAACTCAGCCGACGCCGTCAGGTGGGTGATCATGTAGGACATCGTCTGACCGTTGAACGTTGCGAAGCCACCGGCGTCCGGTTCGCGGTTCAGAATCGCTCGGAAGGCTACTTCGACTTTCGCTTCGTTGCTGTATCCCAGCGCGTTGAATTCGGGGGAGCCGAGTATCCCGGACGAAACATTCTTCAGCGTCGTGACCGAGCACCCGTTCGTGTCCAGGTAGTTGGACCACGTGGTCCAACCTGCCTGGTCAGGCGCGCGGCCAAGCCCCTCGGTGTACTGCTTGGCGATGTACTGGTGAGGAATGAACCCCGCCGCCTGTGCAGGTGTGGATGTGGAGACTTGCAGCAGTGCACCCACCGTGGTGACAGCCAGTGCGGTGCAGGTGAGTCGAGCGCGGGCACGAGTTTTCACTGCGGCTGGCTGCTGCAGGCCCTTCTTGTGAATCCAAGACATTTCGGAACTCCTCTCGGATGATCATCGACGATCGTCGAGATCAATGCGTGTGTGACGCAGATTACAATCTATCTGATAGGTATGGCTTGTCAAGAGAGCAACCAAAAGAGTTCTGAGTCGACAAAACAGGGATCACTCTTGTAATTCCGGCAATTTCACCAGCTATTGCTGCGGCGTGTCCAGAAATAACTATCCGATAGGTAGAGCTAGTTAGGGCTGCTGTCCGCGAGCAAGTATCGATGCTCCGCCGTTGACGCCGAGCACCTCGCCTGTGACGTATCCCGAATCTGAGTTCGAGAGGAAGAACGCCACGGCCGCAGCACAGTCGTCGCCGGTGCCCCAGCGCCCCATCGGAGTGAGTTCGGTCCAGGCGGCTTGAAGTGCGTCTGGGTCCGGCGCCTGCTCGCGCAGGAGGTCGTTGATCGGGCTGCTGATCAAACCGGGGGCGACAACATTGCTGCGTATGCCTCGTCCGACGTACTCAGCTGCGATCTGCCGGCTCAACGCCTCTATCCCGCCCTTGCACATCGCGTAGGCCGCGAAGCCAGGAAACCCTTGCGCCGCCTGAATCGATCCGATGTGGACGATCGAACCTGTTCGTTGTGCATCCGGCTGCCGCAGGAATCGGCGACAAGCTTCGCCGGCGCCATAGAAGTAGCCGAGAAGGTTCACTTCAACACCTCTCCTGACCGCCTCCAGGTCGGCCTCGGCAACCGAGCCGATGATGTTGTAGCCCGCGCAATTGACCCACCCCTGGAGCGTCCCCAGCTCCTCAGCAAGATCGGCTGCTTCGCGATGTGCTGCCGGGTCGGCGACGTCGCCCAGGAGGAACCGGTAGCGTTCGTGCGCGAGCGGTGCCCCAACGCCACGGTCAGCGGCCGTGCCCACGACAGCCCAGCCGTGTGCAAGAAGTTTCGTGACGATCGCATGGCCGATTGCGCCGGATGCGCCGGTCACGACACAGCTCTTTGTCGATGTCGGCGATTCCGCGGCAATCATGCTGAACGATCTCCCAGGTCCTCGGTTGGAACGCCTTCGCGTCGTTCCCAACCAGATGCGAATAGATTGAAACGAGCATCACTGCTCGGGTGCTCAGCGCAGGCGTCCTTGTTCAGCTTCAGTCCCAGGCCTGGTCGGTCGATCCTCGAGAAGGCCCCGGTGGCAGGATCCACGACCGGCGGATGATCCACGAGATCGGCAACCCAAGGGTCAGCGAAATCATTGAAGTGCTCGAGCACCTTGTAGTTGGGGGTGGCGAGTCCGAAGTGCACATTCGCCGCAGTACCTACCGGCCCACAGACGTTGTGTGGCGCCATGGTCAAGTTGTATGCCGCCGCCCACCCGGCAAGCTTTCGCAGTCCGGTCAGGCCGCCGAAATGTGACAAATCCGCTTGGACGACGTCAACGAGCCCGCGCTCGAACATCGGAATGAAGTCCTCGATCGCGTGCACACGCTCGCCGGTCGCAATTGTCGAGGCGCATGCACTGCGAACATTGCGAAGACCGGTCAAATCGCCGGGAGGTACTGGCTCTTCCATCCATTCAATCCCGAAGGGTTCCATCGCTTTCATGGCGCGGATCGCAGCTGAAGACCTGAAACGGCCGTGCATCTCCAGCATGATGCCCACGTCTTCGCCAATGGCTTCACGAACGGCGGCGACGATGGCCACTGACCGTGTCAGTTCACTGGCGCTCAACTCGGCAGCCGCTGCGCCGAACGGGTCCAACTTGAGTGCCCGATAGCCGCGGTCGGTCACTGCGCGCGCGAGCCCGGCGATCGTCGCCGGGTCGCGGTCCCCTTGGTACCAACCGTTGGCATAGGCCGGGACTTCATCTCGGAATGCGCCCCCGAGTACACGCCACAACGGCTGCTCCACAGCTTGGCCGATGAGATCCCAGCAAGCCATATCGATGGCCGCGAGAGCCGATTGCGCGACCTCCCCGGCGCGACCGTACTCGAGCCACTGAACGCCCCAAGCGAGTTTCTCGAGATCGAATGGATCGGTGCCGATCACATAGCGATCGGCCATCTCCGAAACGCACGCAAGAAGCGTCTGCGTCTTGTTGACCATTCGAACTTCGCCGATCCCGGTTCGGCCGTCATCGGTTTCAAGTTCGACGAACGTGAGTTCACGCCAAGGGGCACCCACCACGATGGTGTTGACCTTGCGAATGATCATGAGGCTCCAATCCTTCACGAAATCACCGGCAGTCCGACCCGGCCATTCCGGGGACAACCTTAGAAAGTGGTGATTGCTGGGACTAGCCTATCTGATAGGTATCAGAAGCCACAAGATGTTTGCCGTGAAAGGTTGCGCACGCAGAGCGTTAAGCCAGTGCTGCGCGGAGATCTCGTTCCGTGTGCTGGAGGTGCAGACGCATCACGGCCTGGGCTCGTCGAGGGTCGCGTTCACGGACGGCGTCCAGGATTTCGCGGTGTTCTGTGATGACCTCGTCGAGCTGGAGACCTCGTGCCTCATGGCCTAGGAAGCTTCGCGACCTACTGGCTCGGAAGCAGCCGGACAACTCCTCCACGAGTGTGAGGAACATCGAATTTCCAGTTGCCATCGCCAGTAGCTCATGGAACCTCACGTCGGCGGCGTTGAACTCGACGGGGTCCTCGGTGCCGGCGACCATATCGGCCAGCGCCGCCTCCATGGCCTCGATGCTTGCTTTCGGTGCGCGCCTGGCTGCTAACGCTGCAATATGAACCTCCAGTGCGCGCCGAACTTCGAGTAGATCGAGCAGCGCGCCCGGGTCGCGCCGGATCGTCGTGCGAAAGAAATCGCCCAGGTTTCGTCCGTCGGGCACTGCTACGGAGGGGCGGCGGCCATTGCTCACCTGCACGAGGCCCCGTGCGCTGAGTTGCTGCATTCCCTCTCGCACAGTCAGCCGATTGACACCGAGGGTTTTTGCCAGCTCGCCCTCGGACGGAAGCGCGTCGCCCGGTTCCCGTCCGAAGACGAGTTCTTCTACGTGCGCCACGACCATGTCGGTCGAGGTCTCCCGTTCAGTCACGACGTTCCCTTCTTGGCAGATGCGCCGGGACGTGGGCTCGGCTGCCCCGCAAGCATACGAGATATCTGTTTGGTCTTGACTATTCTCTTAACCTATCCGATAGGATGTACGAGGCTGCGGGGATGGTCTCCCTGGCAGTCGATCATTTAGTAGGGCGCCCGTCCCGCGTTCCTCCACAAAACGAATCGTGCAATAGAAGGAGCAGGTTCCATGACCTCGACTCGTCCTCTCAGTGCCGTCGTCGTCGGCGCAGGTGCTGGTGGCTTTCTTGCAATCGACGGACTAATGGCGTCGACGCGCTATCAGCTGATCGGAGTAGCGGACCTCGGCGCTCAGGCGCGTTCGCGAGTCGAGGCCCGCACCGGGGTGCCGACATTCGCCTCGCATGAGGATCTTTTCGCGCAATGCCCTGCCGACGTGGTGTGCGTTTCCACCTATGCGCCGACCCATCTTCCGATCACCGAAGCGGCATTGGACATACCTGGCCTCAAAGGGCTCTTGGTGGAGAAGCCCCTCGGCGACACCGCCCAGGCCGGGCATCAGCTTCTGGATCTGATCCGTTCGCGCGGGTTGCCGGTGGCCGTCCCGCACGGACTGATGTCGCTGAGCGCGCCTTTGCAGCTCATCGAGGAGGTCCGATCGGGCGCAATCGGAAAGCTTCGACTGGTGGAGATCGAATGTCGCGGCTGGGACACGATCAATGCGGGAATCCATTGGCTCCAGTTCTTCGTCGCTCTCGCCGGCGATGATCCGGTGGAATCTGTTCTCAATGCCGCAGATGCCTCGAGCCGGACGTTCCGAGACGGTATGCAGGTCGAGACAGAAGCGATCATGGTCGCACGCTGCGCGAGCGGTCTCCGTTGCATGATGCACATCGGTGACGAAATCCCCATAAGCCGCCCAGACACGACCGCGTTGTTCAGGATCATCGGTGATAACGGATTCATCGAGTATGGAGCGTACGAAGACAGCTACGTGAAAGTGGCACATGGTGCGAACCGGGAGGTTGTTCGCCCCGAGCCGTTCAGCGTGACAGGACATCAGAGTCATCTCGAACGGCTCGCCGACCAAATTCTCGAAAGCCGGACCGACTACGCCCTTGCCGACAGTTCGTTGAGAGCGCTCGAAATCGTCGAGGCCGCGTATCTGTCGAACCGAATCGGCGGTCTCGTGACAATGCCCCTGGACAAGTTCGTCCAGCCAGAACCCTCGGACTGGGACCCCGGTGTGGCCTACAGCGGAGTCGGCGGCGGACGGAACGGGCGCGAGCTATGAGCGCCCCCACCGTCATAGGCGTGGTCGGGGCCGAATGGCGCGCAGAGTATTACCTTCGTATTGCTCAGGCGCTCCCAGACAGGTTCCGGGTCGCCAATGTGCTCACCCGCACAGAGGAATCAGCCGAGCGCGTCGCAGCGAAATACTCGGTCAGATCCACGACTGATCGAGCTTCCTTTCTCGCGGAAAAGTACGACTACGTCGTCGTCGCCGTCCCGCGCGACGCCGTCCCTGAACTCATCCGCGATGTCGTCGGGGCCAAGATTCCAGTCTTGGCCGAGACCCCACCCGCCGAGGACGTAGAGCAGCTTCGAGACCTCTACACCTCGCTCGGACCCGACGCTCCTGTACAGGTCGCCGAGCAGTACAGATTCCAGCCGCACCATGAAGCGCGACTGAGTCTCGCGCACTCGGGGCTTATAGGAGCTGTCAACTGGACGCGCGCATCGGTGGCTCATGGCTACCACGGGACAAGTTTGATCCGTACCGCACTCGGGGTCGGATTCGATCCGGTTCACATCACGGCTTCCACGCTTGTGGACCATGTCACGCATGCCCGTGGACGTGATGCGTGGGCCGAGGAACTTCACACCTACGACTCGAGCTGGACCACCGCGAGGCTCGACCTGGGTGGAAAGGTCGGAATCTATGAGTTCAACGGCGAGCAGTATTTCTCCCCGATCCGCCGTCGGCGCTTGGAGATATACGGTGAACGAGGCGAGATCTTCAACGATGAAGTGCGCTATGTGGTTGGGCCGAAGCATGCGGTCGACGGGCGACTTGTCCGCGACCAGACGGGTGTGGACGGAGATCTGGAGGGGGCGCACCTTCGGCAGATCAGCTTCGGCGAGTCCGTCCACTATTCGAATGTCTTTGCGCCGGCGCGTCTGTCTGACGATGACCTCGCCGTCGCTGCCTGTATGCAACGTATGGCGGACTTCACGAAAACCCACCAGGGGTTCTATGGTCTCGCGGACGCCAGCCACGATCACTACCTGAGCCTCCTGATCGATGAAGCAGCTGCCACTGGGCAATCCCGCCGGACCGAGACACAGCCCTGGTCGCATCTCGAGAGTCTCGCGAGTCAGTCCCTCGAGGGACTCACATGACGCAAAGGATCGAGTGGGGCACCCAGCAGGTCTCCGTCGTGCTCGACATCGGCGATCGAGTGGCTGTGCGCTACATCGGACCTCGTGACCCAGAGGCTCGACTGACGCCGATGGCTGCAGCTCTTGGCCCGACCGAAGTCCTCTTCAGTGGGGACGCGCTTCCGCAAGGTAGCCGTCACGTCCTACTGGGGACTTCATTGGGTCTGCGGTATGCAGGGCACAGGTCGTGGACAGAAGGAGAAGATCTCCACCTCGAGATCGAGCAGCGCACTCCGGCGGACGGGGCTGGGAGCATCCGAGTGACGACCCTGTGGTCCGTCAGCGAGGCAGTGCCCGTGCTCCGGGCACGTACCGAGCTCACCAACGAGTCGGACTCGGCTGTGACGTTGGAGCACATTTCCTCCTTTGTGTATTGCGGCGTCACATCCTTCGAGGAGCCTGGGTGGCAAGACGCTGTGCACCTCCAGATCGCCCACAACACGTTGTACGGCGAGTTCCAATGGAGGTCGTACACGCTGCCCGAACTGGGGCTTTCGGATGTGGGCTTCACATCGCGAAGTGTTCAGTCGTCGAAAAAGCGCATCGCCCTCACGAGTACGGGCACGCAACCCACCACGGAATTCCTCCCCTCAGGAGTTCTGAGCGACACGGCTCGTGGGCAGGTGTGGGCATGGCAGATCGAGCACAACGGTCCCTGGCACTGGGAAATCGGGGACAATCTCGCCTCGGTCTACCTGTCGCTCTCTGGGCCGAGCGATGTCGAACACCACTGGCACCAGGCACTTGAGCCGGGCGAACGATTTACCACCGTACCGGTGGCAATCGCGATCAGCCACGACGCGGAGACCGCATTTGCCGCCCTCACCTCACATCGCCGAAAGCTGCGTCGCGCGAGCCGTGACAACGTGGAACTGCCGGTCGTCTTCAACGACTTCATGAATTGCCTCAACGCAGATCCCAGCGAGGAGAAACTGGTCCCGCTGATAGATGCCGCTGCGAACGCCGGTTGCGAGGTGTTCTGTGTCGACGCCGGTTGGTACAGCGATGATCGGGGTTGGTGGACGACGGTAGGGGAGTGGGAAGAGTCGCGGGTGAGATTCCCGAACGGGCTCCGGTACGTCCTTGACCTGATACGCGAGCGCGGCATGACACCCGGACTGTGGATAGAGCCTGAAGTAGTCGGGATCGACAGCCCATTGGTCGATGAACTCCCCGACGCGGCCTTCTTCTGGCGACACGGTCGGCGGGTTGTCTCGCAAGGCAGACATCAGCTGGACTTTCGCTGTGCCGCCGTCACGGATCGCATGGACCGTGTGATCGACCGGATCGTGACGGACTACGACCTTGGCTACGTCAAATTCGACTACAACATCAACGGCGGAGTGGGCAGTGACTTCGGTGACGCAAGTTCGGGCGCCGCTCTGCTTGAGCACAACCGGGCGTACCTGGACTGGGTCGACGGCCTGTTTCAGCGGTACCCCGATCTCGTCATAGAAGCCTGCTCCAGTGGGGGTGCTCGGGTCGACTACGCGACGCTGGCAAGACACTCCTTGCTGTCCACTTCGGACCAGACCGATCCTGCGCTCTACGTACCGATCGCGGCTTCGTCTCCCGCTGCGGTCACGCCCGAACAGGCTGCGATCTGGGTCTACCCGCAGCCGGAATTCGACGATGAACTCAACGCTCTGTGCGTCGTGAACGCGATGCTCGGCCGTCCCCAGGTCAGCGGCGGCCTGGCTCAGCTCTCCGGACCGCAGATGTCTCTCGTTCGCGAAGGGATCTCGGTCTACAAGACCTATAGGGCCGAGTTGTCGGCCGGCCAAGCCTTCTGGCCTGACGGGCTGCCGCTGTGGGATGCCGAGTGGACCTCGCTGGGCATGACCATGAGCTCATGCAGCCAGATCGCACTCTGGCGCAGAGGGGGCCCGGACCACCACGAAGTACTGCTCGAGCACCTTCGCGGCCAAGATGTGTCCGTCGAAATGACGTATCCCACAACTCTGGGTGGCTCGGTCACTTGGGATTCCGAGTCGGGCATTCTACGAGCCCATTTGCCCATGACGCCGAGCGCGCGTCTCATCACTCTGCATCACAACTAGCATCCAGGAGACTCAATGAAGGCGCTCGTACTACAGGAGTTCGGTTCCATGAAGGTTGAGGATCGCGCAGTGCCGGCCTGCGCCGACGGCGACGTACTTGTTCGCGTTGTCGCCACTGGAATCTGCGGATCTGATCTACATGGGTACACGGGAGCAAACGGGCGGCGTCACCCCGGCCAGGTGATGGGCCACGAGACTGTGGGCATCGTGACCGAGAAGGGGGATTCGACAGAGGGGCGCATCGAGGTCGGTCAGCTCGTGACGATCAATCCGGTCGTTTCGTGCGGATCATGCGTCAAGTGCGAAGCGGGTGAGGAAAACGCTTGCGACGCAAAATATGTCATCGGCGTCGATCCGACCGTATCGGCCGCATTCGCTGAGTACGTGGTCGCTCCCGCCGGCAATGTCGTCTCGCTCGGAGGGTTGATCGACCCTGCGCTGGGAGCCTTGGTTGAGCCTTGTGCGGTCGGGGTTCATGCGGCGAACAAATTGGGAGATGCCCAAGCCGTCCTCGTCATCGGAGGCGGACCGGTCGGTCAGGCTGTTGCGCTCGCGGCCGCCAGGCGTGATGCGAATGTCCTCGTCAGTGAGCCTTCGCCCGAGCGCCGAGCGATTTGCCAGGAGGTTGGGCTCGCAACGTTCGATCCTTCCGAGGAGTCGATCGTCGACGCGGCCATCCGAGAGTTCGGACGTCTGGCTGACGGCGTGGTCGATGCAGTCGGCACCTCGTCGAGCCTCAACGATGCCCTCACCGCGTCATCGCCCGGAAGCGTGATCGTCCTTGTCGGAATGGGGAGTCCGGAGTTGTCGGTCTCGGCCTATTCCATCACCACGGCAGAGCGGAGCGTCGTCGGCGCCTTCTCGTACTCGGCAGCCGAGTTCCGCGAGGCCGCCGAATGGGTGTCGAGCAATCCGGCCGGCCTGTCCACGCTGATCGGAAAACGAGTGCCTGCGGCGGAAGGGCCCCAAGCGTTCGCCGATCTCGCCGATTCCGGCGCGCTCGCCGGCAAGGTACTCGTCGAGTTCAGCAGCGTCGAGTAGCAGTTGGTCGATCCCCGCCCCTACGAACTGATCTGGAGTTCACATGCCGTTCGACATGACAATTGACGAGCTCACTTCGTACCATCCTGCCGTCAGCGAGCCGCATGATTTCGACGCGTTTTGGAATCGTTCGCTGCAAGAAGCCGCACGTCATCCGCTGAATTCGGTTTTCGAACCCTTCGACTCAGGGCTCAGTGAATTCGAGGTCTTCGACGTCCAATTCGCCGGTTGGGATGGCAACGCGATCAAAGGCTGGCTGATCCTGCCTTCGCGTCCGTCGGATGGACCCCGACCTCTGGTGGTCTCCTATATCGGGTACGGCAGCGGGCGTGGATTTCCCCATCAGTGGTTGCCGTTCGCGGGAGCTGGGTGGGCGGTCATGGTGATGGACACCCGCGGGCAGGGTTCAGAAGACCTTCCTGGCGCGACCGCTGACGGGGCGCCTGGTCGCAATCCGCAAGTACCGGGCTTCGTGACGAACGGAATCCTGAATGAGGACCACTATTACTATCGACGCCTGCTCGTCGATGCCGTGCGTGCGGTTGACTGCGCAAGAGCCTTCCCAGGCATGGCAGAGTCCGCGGTTGTGGTCCATGGGGTGAGCCAGGGGGGCGGCATCGCCCTTGCGGTATCCGCTCTACGGGACGACCTCGCTGGTGCTTTTGTGGATGTCCCGTTCATGACTCAGTGGGAGCGCGGGGTCGACATGGCCGAGTCCGGTCCGTATCTGGAGATCAACAACTACCTTGCAACGCATCGCGATCACGATGACCGGGTATTCGGCACGCTCTCATATTTTGACGGTGTCAATTTTGCGAAGCGCTCGCAGACGCGGACCCGGTACTCGGTGGCGCTGAACGACCGGGTCTGCCCGCCGTCCACAGTCTTCGCGGCCTACAACCATCACGCAGGCGAACGAGAAATGCGTATATGGCGATTCAACGGGCACGAAGGAGGAGAGGGCTTCAACGTCGTTGAGCAGCTGCAATGGCTTCGTGACTTGGGGTTGACCTGACTCGCGGCCGGAGCCTATGCCGGAACTCTCACTCGGTTCTCTCGGCGAGTCCGCCCGAGCGACACCCGCGCCATCACCGACGCCAGCGCGAGCGCGGCGAACAGTGCTCCGGCCCAGACCAATTGGCGTGTCCCCAGGTGTGAGAGAAGCAGACCTCCGGTCGCTGTTCCGAGCGTGATCCCCAGATTCGAGAATGAAATGAAAAGGCTGTTGCCGAACTCGGGTGCATCGGCTGAATCTCGTCCCATCCAGCTTTGCGAGACGACCAGTCCACCGGAATGCACGATGCCCCAAAGAAGCACGGCAACAGTCATCGCGGCGAAGTGCGGACCCGCCAGATAGAGCAGCACGTACATCACGATGTACAGCAATGGGAAAGCCAGTACGGTTCGTACCATGCTCTTGCCGAGCATCGCCCCGAAGGTGAAGTTTCCGAAGATCATCACGACGCCGAAAGCCAAGAGCATCGCGCTGATCCACGACCCGCTCATTCTGGTGACTTCGCCGAGGTATTCGGCGAAGTATCCGTAGACCGAGAACATTGCGGCAAAGACAAACGTGACGGAAAGAATCGTCAACCACACGTGTGGGCGGCGGAGTATCCCGACCTGTGCGCCGTACGACGTCCGCTGTGTCACGGGCGTCGAAGGTAGAAGTACCAGGATCCCGAAGAACGCAAGAACGTTGACCACGGCACCGAAAGCGAATGCCGTCGACACCGAGAAGTGCTCGGCCAAGTAGGACGTCAACGGCACGCCGAAGGCGAATCCCACTGTGACGCCGGCAAATACCTTGGTGACCGCAGCAGTCGCTTGCTCCGGAGGCACCAGACGAACCGCACTCGCGAGCGCGACGGCGAAGAAGACCGGATGGACCACGGCGGGGATGATCCGGAACGCGAACATCACCTCGAAACTCGATGTGCTCGCATACACCAGATTGGAAACCGCGAAGACTGCGATCGCCACCAGCAGCACGGTCTTCCTTTTGATCCCCGAAGTGAAAAGTGTCGTGAACGGACCGGTCAGCGCCACGACAAGCGCGAACACGGCGACCAGCCATCCTGCATCGGAGGCGGTGATTGCGAACTTCTCGCTGACCTGAGGCAGGACTCCGATGATCCCCATCTCCGTGGTGATGATCCCGAATACACCCAAGGCCAGAACGGGAATCAACAATTTCGACTTCACAACACACTCCTCGTCGCCCCGCACAGGAGGCATATCAGATAGATATCTAGATATGTAGATATGATTGATGAAAAAAAGACATCCTCGGGGAAAGTCCTGACCGTCACAGTCTTTCGCGAACGAATTCCCGAAACTCAGCGATCGCGGATTCGTTCCGCCGGTAGTACGTCCACTTCCCGATGCGTTCGGACTCGAGCAGGCCTGCATCCTTCATGCCCTGCAGGTATCCGGAGATCACCGACTGTGCTAGTCCGGACCGCAGTTGAATATCGCCAACGCAGACTCCGATATGGAAACCGAGTTCCTGCTGTGTGTACGAATCCTCGTCGAAGTACTTCGCCGGATGCGCCAGCCACTCCATGATCTGCAGGCGGGTGGGGTTGGACAGCGCCTTGAAGATCGCCAATGCATCCATCGAACACACCCCGTCCCTCGCCGACCCGAACACATCTAACTTTATAGATATGATCGGCGAAGTCAAATGGGTTCGTCTCCCAGCCGTACCTGCGTCGCGCTAGGGTTTTGTTGTGGCTCAGACACTCCCGATATTCGACGGCTTGAGGGCCGTCCTGGCGGCCGATGTTGCCGAGGTGGGGGCACATCTGTTCGTGGGGTGCTTCGGTACAGGCGGGTCGCGGCGCGGCAGGGGCAATGGTCGCGTGGTGTACGCCAGCGATCTGATTCAGCCTCTGGCCGACTTGGGCGGATTCGGCCCCCAGGTCGGATTGCGCGGTTCCGCCGAGGTGCGGGAGCAGACACAGATCGTGGGCAGAGAGTGCATCGCGCTGTGGAAGTTCGCGCTGTTCGTTGATTCGGACACCGATGGTCGAATCGCCTTGTTGCGTCATGGCACGGCGGCGCTTGAGGCCCCGGCGCCTTTCGATGCGGCCCTGGCGGCGCTGGTCGCGGTGCGCCCCTAGGGAGCGCGCCGCGACTCACCGCCGACTCTCAACCAACGGCTAGTCGGACGCCAGCTCGTCTCGAATCCCTGATGCCGGAACGGGCGTAGCGAGGTCTTGGTGACTGAGGAACGCGACGAGTGGGTACGTGCAAACCAGGCGCGGGTACAGGCTCGCCCTCACGTGAATGCCGAGGAGCTCTCATGACGCAGACACCACCCGAACCGGACTTCCCAGACCCCAACACGTTGGTGCAGCCGGGGACCAAGCCAGCGCCCCCGACCGACGAGCCGACGCCGGACGATTCGCCGGACGAGCCGCTCAGGGACGATGCGGGCGATATCGTCCCCGACGTCGATTGACGCCGGTCGTCACTGGCCAGCAGCTGAGTGGTCAGTTTCCACCGCGAATCGGCGACGGTACGACGTGGGAGTCGTGCCGTAGGCATCGCCGAACCGTTGACGGAACGTCACACTGCTGGCGAAACCGCTGCGCATGGCGACCGTGTCGATCGAGAGGGTCGAGCGCTCCAGCAGCCGGCGGGACTCGTCGAGGCGCTGGGTCATCAGCCACCGAGCCGGGCTCGAGCCGGTGGCCTCGGTGAAGCGTCGCGTGAAGTTGCGCTTGCTCATGCGGGCGTGGGTCGCCATGGCGTCGACCGTGATCGGCTGATCCAGGTTTCCGAGAACCCACTCGATCGTGTCGCCGAGCTGACCGACACCGTCAGCCTCCGGCATGGGCCGCGAGATGTACTGCGCCTGGCCGCCGTCTCTGTGCGGGGCGACGACGAGGTGCCTGGCCAGTGTCGATGCGGCGTCCGAACCGAGTTCCCGGCGGACGATGTACAGGCAGGCATCGATCGCAGAGGCAGTCCCGGCAGACGTCAACATGTCGCCGTGGTCCACATAGATCGCGTCGGCGTTGACGTGCACGGCGGGATGAAGGGTCGACATCTGCTCGGCCGCGCCCCAATGGGTGACGACTGCTCGCCCGTCGAGCAGGCTTGAACCGGCCAGCGGAAAGGCTCCCAGGCACAGGCCGGCCAGGCGTGCGCCTCGCCGAGCAGCGTCGTCGATGGCCGTCGACACGTCCCGGTCGGCCGGACGTAGATCGGCATGCCATGACGGGAAGACCAGAAGATCGGCATCGCGCGCGGCATCCGGACTCTGGAGGTCGTCGAGGGTCACGCCCTCGGCCGTTGTGACCCGAGCCTCGGAACTCCACACGAAGGTCTGCCAAGACGGGTCGAGACCAAGGCGTCTCACCTCGTTGAAGACGGTCGTCGGGACTGACAGATGGAACAAACTCATCTGGTCGAAGGCGTGGATCGCAATCTTCATCGTTTGTCTTGAAACCATCGAAAGTCGGCATTTGTGCCACTCACGTTAGTGCCGTGAGGAGGACAGTATGGGAGGCCCCCCTTCAAGGAGATCACCGTGAAAGCCAAGCGCCGCGCCCTCATCGTCGTCGACGTCCAGAATGAGTACTTCGACGGCATCCTGCAGATCCAGTACCCGCCACGCGACGCGACCTTGATCAATGTCACGCGAGCCATCGACGTCGCGGTCGAGCTCGACCTGCCGGTGGTCGTGCTGCAGCACGAAATGCCGGAGGGGGCACCCGTGTTCGCGGTCAACTCGCCCAGTTGGTCGCTGCACCCGGAGATCGAGCGGCGGATGAAGCCCGAGTTCAAGCTGGCGTCGAAGGTCTATGGGAGTGCGTTCACCGGAGACGGCGTAGGGCAGTGGCTGGCCGAGAATCACGTCGACACGATCACGATCGTGGGTTACATGACGAACAACTGCGACATCGCGACGGCCGTCGACGCGGAAAGCCGGGGTATCGGCGCGGAAGTCCTGTCCGACGCTTCCGGTGCCATCCACTTGTCGAACGAGGCCGGGAGCGTCTCGGCTGAGCAACTCCACCACACCTTGATGGTTCTCCTGAACTCCAACTTCGCCGCGGTCGCGACCACCGACTCGTGGGTCGAGGCCGCCCGAGCAGGCACCGAGCTGCCGAAGAGCGACCTGGGTACCTCGGCCATGCAGGGGCGTGCCGAGTTCGGCGGCTGACCGTCCGGTGCGTCGTTCACCCCAGAGGTCAATGACGCCGGTCAGACCACGTGATGTCGTCGCGGCCGCGGTCCTTGCGTGCGTACATCTGCGCATCGGCCTCGGCGACCCAAGCATGCCAGTCGTCTCCGTGGCAGGCCGCGGTCCCGATGCTGACAGAGATCGCGACGTGTCTGTTGTCGGAGATCGCGATGGGCGATGCCGCACATGAAGTTTCGAGGTCGACGGCGATCTGTGCCACGTCAGCGGGCGCGATTCCGCGCAGGAGGCCGACGAACTCATCACCGCCCCACCGGCCGAGCATCAGCCGCGGATCGTGTTCGCGTAGCCGTTGGGCAACCGTGGCCAGCACGTGGTCGCCCACCAGGTGACCGAAGTTGTCATTGACCCCTTTGAACCGGTCGATGTCGATGACGAAGACATGACATAGGTCGGGACGGTGGCTCACGAGCTGGGAGAGGCGCTGCTCGATCGAACGTCTGCTCAGCACCCCTGTCACGTGGTCGTTCGGATCGAAGGCCTGGGCCAGATCCGGATCGCGATGCCCCAGACCGCCGCGATGGGCCGCGAAGGCGTAGGCGATCAGGGCGATCGCCGCGAATGCCTGGCTCACCCGGATCTGCAGGACCTGGACCGTGCAGGTCGCGATCACCAGGAAGATGACCAGCGCGGCGAAGCGGCGCATCCAGGGCGAGGGATCAGATGTCCGACGACTCATCTCCATCGCAGTACTGCCGAGGAGCACGAAGCAGAACAAGACGTGGAATCCGAACCCCCAGGCGTACTCGATGTGGGTGCTCGTGAGGCTTTTGGACACCAGATGGTGCTGGTCGTTCGTCACGGTCAGGATCGAGAACGTCGAGGTCTCCGCGGCGATGGCGATCAACAGCCAGCGGCTCGGACGCCAGGTGGGGTCGTTCGCGACTTTGGCCAGCATGTAGATCGCAGCTGCGGTCAGGGTCACCGATGGAAGCCAGACCACCCGGAACGCGAAGGAGTCACCAGACTCGACGAGCAGGGTGAGTCCGATCGCCCAGAGCGTGCAGGACGCGATCCCGAACAGCAGAACCCGGCCGACGAACGACGTGCGGTCACGGGTCCAGGACCATATGCCGACGCAGATCAATGGCGTCGTGCCAGCGATCAGCGTGATCAGGAGAAGGGAGTCAGACATGCTCAACGTCCGGGAGTGGGGGAGTTGCTACTCAGACTAGGTGCGGTGAGACCTCTGTGGGTGGTGTTCGGGGTGAGTTTGGCCTCATATGAAGGAACTCCGCGACGATGTACTCGTCATGCCCTTTGAATTGAGAGGACGTTGACATCTGATTATATACTATAGTCAGACGTCAACGTTTGGTTAGGATCCTTGATGCGCACTCGCACCCCTCGACGCGTGTCTGCCGCTTCGGCGCGGCTCGGTGAAAACGTGCGTACGTGGCGCAAGCTCTTGAATTTGACGGCTGAAGAGCTTGCAGACCGAGCTGGCATCTCTGCTCCCGCGTTGCGCCGCATCGAGTCGGGCAACCCAGGAGTCTCGTTCGAGACGGTCGCACGCGTTCTGCTCATCCTCGGCCAGCTGGAGTCTGTGATTCGAGAGACGGATCCGTATGAGACCGATCTTGGTCGGGCGCAAGCCAGTCGGGCGCTTCCGCAGAGAGTGCGTAGGAGCGTCGTATGAGTGACGTCGAGGTCTACTTCGATCAGGAGTTGGTTGGTCAGCTTACGGTTGGGGACGGTATCCGTCCGACTGTGCGGTTTCAGTACGACTCCTCGTGGCTGAGTCGACCCGGGGCATTTCCGATCGATCCGGAGCTGTCGTTGAGTGGTGCGCCGTTTGTTCGTGCCGGGTCGTTGTTCGGTGCGATGCGAGACTCTGCGCCTGATGAGTGGGGACGCGGCCTGCTTGCGCGATCCGCGAAGGGCAGGCCTCTGAGCGAGTCGGACTACTTGCTCGGTGTTCGTGACGATGCGCGGCAGGGAGCTTTGCGGTACCGCAGTGGCGATGGTCGGTGGATGACGTCGGCGTCGCCAGTGCCGGTCCTGATGGACCTTCCTGCACTGCAAAAGGCGGCACGTGAGGCCGAGGACGGAAGCGCGCCGCCGCTACGAGAGCTGGCGGCTGCGGGTGCCGGCACCGGGGGTGCGCGTCCGAAGGTCGTCGTGAGCGACAACTCGGAGCTGTGGATCGCGAAGTTCGCTCGTCGAGGTGATGAGATTCAGACGGAGTCGGCTGAATTCGTAGTGGCGCAGCTTGCGCGACGTGCCGGTGTAGAGATGAGCGAGACGAGGCTGGAGCGTCATGGTCTGGAGCCGATGCTTTTGACCAAGCGGTTTGATCGCGATGGGAGTCGCCGTTTCGGGTACTTGTCGGCGCTCAGCCTGTTGGAGCACGCGGTCGGACCGTCGCGGGCCGGCGTGTATGACTACTTGGACCTCGCCGATGTTCTGGCTGAATGGTCGGCTCAGCCCACCAAGGACCTGCATCAGCTGTGGCGCAGGGTCGCTTTCGGGGCGATCGTGCGGAACACCGATGACCACATGCGCAACCATGCATTTATCGGTGGGCCGGGTGGGTGGCGTCTCTCGCCGGCTTACGACATCAATACTGATGTGCGGTCGTGGGTCCCATTTGTCACGGCCATCAACGACGAGGTGGCTGACGGTCGACTTGCAGCGTTGTTGGACACGGTGGACTACTTCCGTATGGACATCGCGATGGGTCGTCAGATGATTGCGGAGATTGTTGCGGCAACCCGGACTGTCGAGGAGCTGGTGGACGAGCGGATTCCTGCCGAAACTTGGGCACGAGTCATCCAGGTGGTCTCCGACGGGACACGCGCGGCAACCGCCTTTCTCGACTGACGTCTAGCCGTCGACCTCGCCAGCGCGATGTCCCGACCAAGCCCGCCAGAGTTCCGCGTAGTGCCCGCCGCGGGCGAGCAACTCATCGTGCGGACCGTCCTCGATCACGACACCCCGCTCCATGACGAGGATCCGGTCGCCGCGAGCAGCCTGGCTCAACCGATGGGCGACCGTCACCGCGGTGCGGCCACGTGCGACGCTCAGCGCTGCTCGCTCGAGTACATGTGACGACATCGAACCGTCTTCGGCGGTCGCTTCATCCAGGACGACGACGGGCACGTCCGTGAGAAGGGCCCGCACCAGCGCGAGGTGCTGGGCGCGGTCGCCGGTGAGACCGAGGCCGCCATTACCTACTGGCGTCGCGAGTCCGTCAGGAAGTGTGGCGATCCACTCGGCGCCG
Organism: Aeromicrobium sp. P5_D10; assembly: GCF_054049535.1. Lineage (NCBI taxonomy): Bacteria > Bacillati > Actinomycetota > Actinomycetes > Propionibacteriales > Nocardioidaceae > Aeromicrobium > Aeromicrobium sp. P5_D10. Next base: position 230,772 of record NZ_JBFUME010000005.1, on the reverse strand, counting down.
GCGATCGAGAGCGCGTCGTGCAATGTCTGATCGCTGGCCTCAGGAGCTACGAGACGAAGGTTGTCGGCGATCGTGCCGGAGAAGACATGCACGTCCTGGCTGATGAGCACACTGCTGCGACCGAGTCCCGGTGTGCCGTGACTCGAACCGTAGAGCGCTCCGTTCCACCTCACAGTTCCGGCGGTGGGTTCGAGACTGCCGGCGATGACGCGGGCCAGCGTCGTCTTGCCTGCTCCGCTCGCACCCACGAGTGTCACGTGCTCGCCTTCGCGGATGTGCAGGTCCAGCCCTGACAGCACGTTCTCACCGGGCAGGTATCCGGCGCTGATGCCGTTCAACACGATGCCGGTCCGGGATTCGCTCGCGTCTGGAGCGGCTGCTCGGTTGTCGTCACGTGCGGCCGCACCGTCGATGATGCCGACGAGTCGTGCGAGCCCGGCACCGGCCAGCTGAAGGTCGTCGACGTTCATGAGGACCACGCCGATGGGTCCGAACAGCCGGTGGAAGAACAGCGCAGCTGCGGTAGCCGCGCCGACGGTGACGGTGTCATTTCCGACCAGCCAGTAGCCGACTCCGAGGATCGAGCACAGTCCGATCAGCTCGGCGATGTTGAGCCGTCCTTGGAAGCGGGTCCGGACCACGACGGTCGACAGCACGAGGCCGATCGCCTTGATCGAAGAACGGCCGATGCGCGTGATGTGCTGACTTGTGTGGCCTAGCGCGCGTACGGTGTCGGCGCCTGCGGTGGCTTCGAGGAGATGCTGTCCGCGGTCCGATTCAGCGACTCGGACTTCGCGGTACAGCGGTCCCGAGGCACGCAAGAACCGGCGGAGTGCGAACCAGTGGATGGGCGTGGTCAACAGGGCCACGAGGGCGAAGCGGGGGTCGATCGCGCCCAGGCCCACCATGGTCAGCGCGATCGTGAACGCCGCCGAGACGAACGTCGGCAGGATCGACCCGATCGCCTCGTTGACGACTTCGACGTCGTGCGAGACCCGTGACAGGAGATCGCCCGATCCAGCGCGCTCCAAGGTCTCGGACGGTTGAGCCGTCGCGGTCGCGAAGACCTCTTCACGAAGGTCGGCGAGTCCGTACTGGCCGATGTGCGCCATGGCGACTGTGCTCGCGCCGCTGAGGAGAGCCGAGAGAAGGGCAGCTGCGAGCAGTGCGGCGGCACCCCACGCCAGGGTGCTGGCCGCTTGGCCGCGGTCGACGACATCGACCATCCACCCCAGGAGAGCCGGAACCGCGAGCCCGGCTGCCGATCCCGCGAGCAAGGTCGCGACCGTGAGCCCGAGCAGTGTTCTGTTGCGGCCGAAGACGCGCCGTGCATGACGCCAGGTCGTCCTGGTGTCCGCGACGGGCAGGCTGTGGGTGGCGGGTCGATCGGCGATCTGGTTCTCAGGCACTGGTTGTTCCCGTCAGGTGGCTGAGGTTTGCCGTGTCGCTGTCGAGGTCGATGACGTCATGACAGATGTTCAACAAAGCAGGACTCGTCGTGATCAGCAGCATCGTGCGTCCTTGTAGTCGGCCCAGGGACTCGGCGATGCGCGACTCGGTGACCGAGTCGACCGCAGAAGTCGGTTCGTGCAACACCAGGAACTCCTGCTGCTGATGCAGTGCCCGGCCGAGCAGTAGACGTTGGCGCTGTCCACCTGACAGGGTTCGGCCGTGCTCGCCGATCGTCGAGTCGAGGCCGTGCGGAAGGTGTTCGAGGACCTCGTCGAGTGCTGAGGCGCGGACGAGTGCCTTGTCCACCGAGTCTGTGGCGAGATTGGCACGGACGCTGGTCGAGAAGACCGCAGCGCCGTGATCGGACACGAAGACCTGGCGGGCGAGCTGTTCAGGTCCGAGGTCGAGCGCATCGCGTCCCCGCACCGTCAGCTCTCCACGAGCCAGTGGGCGACGGTAGGCGAGCAGCTCGACGAGGTGGCGAGCCGCGCTCGGACCGGCCACGATTCCCACGACGCGACCAGTCTCGACGTCCAAGGAGATCGACTGGCCGTCGTTTGTCTGCGTGAGGATCGTGACCAGGCGATCACCATCGCCGTCGAGCTGCATCGACGCCTGTTCCTCGGCGCCCTGGTCGAGGTCGTTGTCCTCGGCCAGGAGCCCTGCGAGGCGACCGGCCACTGCTCGCTTCTCGCGCACTTCGGCGCTGAGGAAGGCGAGAGCCGTCATCGGATCCTTGATGAACTGCGCGAGCCCGACCACCGTGATGAGCTGACCGACACTGATCGTGCCGTGGGCGGCCATCGACGAGGAAAGCCAGGCGATGGCGGCCACGAACGCACCGGAGAGTCCCAGTGAGACGCCGTTGAACAACGCCCTGGCCCTGACCATCGACATCGAGGCGTCCACCGACGAACGACTGACGCGGTGGTATCGGGTCGAGGCGATGTCGACCGCGCCGACGCCTTTGAGCACCCGGAGCCCGGCGATCAGATCTGCTGCGACGTGGGACGCCTCGGCGGCCGAGGCCTGCTGATGTAGGGCACGTCGCTCCAGCGGGGTCGTGATGAGGTGCATCGCGGCCATGAATGCCGCCGTCGCCACGACGACGGTGACTCCGAGTGGCCACGAGATCAGCAGCAGGGAGACCGTGGCGGTCAGCAGAGCTGCGAATGCACTGAGTTGTTCGATGATGACCCATGAAAGGCCTGCGGTGTGCCGGGTGTCGGATGTGGAGATGCTCAGCACCCGTCCAGGACCACGGCCGGTACCGCTGTGCAGCGGATGCAGGACCTTGGCGGCCAACAGCTGTCGCAAGGAGTGCTCGCCATGGCTGAACACACTGGTACTGAGTCTGGTTCCCATTCGCCAGCTGGTCGTGAGGACCACGAAGAGGGCCGTGATTCCGGCCAGGCACCACACCAGAGCGCTCGCATCGTGCGGAGCGATGGCGTGATCGACCGTCACCCCGATCGCCACCGGCACGAGCGCTTCGGCGATCTGATGGAGTATCCGTGACCCGGCGGCGACGCCGAGCCTGCGCCCCCGGCCCTCGCGGAATGAGGCGTGCAGCAGCGCCTGCCCAGGAGTCGTCGGGACGCTATGCCCGGCGCTAGGGCGGTCACGTTCGGCAGAGGACATGCCAGGGAGCCTAAGGAGTGCCCAGCCAGGCGGAAAGGACGTCAGTAGACAACTTGTATCGGGTTTGGGACACAGGTGGACGGCGACCCGATAAGCAACCTCCGACTTCCGCAAACTAAGGTAAGCCTTACAGAACTGGAGGTCGTGTTGTGACGCTTGTGGCTGATCCGACGCATCTGGCCTATGACCTGACCGGTCCGCGGGCGGTGCCGGCGTCGTTCCTGCTCACGACAGGTGTGTACGAGCCGGTTGAGATGACGCGATGGCTGCCGCACAGTCATGAGGAACATGAACTGATCTGGTCCGAGCGAGGCTTGGTCACGATGTTCGTCGACGACCGCCTGTGGACCGTGCCCCCGGGGATGGGGCTGTGGATTCCCCGCGGGGTGGTGCACGAGGGCAGCGTGGAGGGGAACGTCGCATTCCGGGCGACCTTCTTCACGCCCGAGACCTGGACCCGTGGTTGGACCCAGCCGGTGGCCGTGAAGGTCAACACAGCTGTGCAGCAACTCTTGGTGCATTTGGCGAGAACCGGGATGCCCCGTGACGAGAGACTTCGCGCCCAGCAGGTGTGTATCGACATGCTGACGCTGGCCGAGACCTTCGACATCGATGTGCCGATCCCGCGCGATCCGCGGATGCGCGCGTTGGTCGACAGCGTGCTGGCGGATCCGTCGGACGACCGTTCGCTCGAGCAGTGGGCCAGCAGGCTCAACCTCAGTTCGCGCACCATCACCCGGGCCTTTTCCGCTGAATTGGCGATGAGTTTCGCGCAATGGCGCCGACTCGTGCGAATGCGCTCGGCTCTCGGGTTGCTCGCGGACGGAATGAGCGTGAGCGCGGTGGCCCGCCGGGTCGGTTACGGCACCACGAGCGCGTTCGTGGCCGCTTTTCGAACCGTCGTCGGATGCACGCCCGGGGATCTTCGCGCCAGTGCCTGAGTGTCCTAAATGCGATATCGGCTGTCCGCACAGCAGCGGTGGCGGACCATAGGTTGGATGTTAGGTAATCCTTCCCTTTGTTGAAACAGGAGTCTCATGTTCCGCACGCGCCTTCCACACCTTCGGACACATGAACGAAAGCGCGGAGTCACGGCATTAGTGCTCGTTGCGATGGTCGCGCTCGGTGCGTGCTCGCAAGGTTCGGCCAGCGATTCAGACGGCGCGGCGACGTCGGCGAACAAGTCGGAGAAGGGCGCCTTCCCCGCGACGATCAAACATGCGTTCGGCGAGACGACGATCAAGTCCGAACCCCAGAGGATCCTGACGATGGACGCGGAGTCCACCGACACGGCGCTCGCGCTGGGAGTCGTGCCGACCTCGATCGCCGCCCAGGACTTCGGCGGTGACAAGGAGGGCTATCTGCCCTGGACCCGCAAAGCCTTGGACGCCCTGACCGACACCCCGCCCAAGACCGATGTGTTCTTCTCCGAGACAGGTGAAGTGGACTTCGAGCACATCCTCGATCTGGCGCCCGACGTGATCTTGGCGCCGTACTCCGGATTCTCCAAAGAGGAGTACGAACGCCTGAGCGAGATCGCACCGACGGTGCCGTTTGACTACAAGCCCTGGCAGCCCAGCTCGTGGCAGAACATGACGACGAGCGTCGGCCAGGCACTCGGGCGTCCGGCACGTGCCGCCGAACTCATCACGGAGGCCGAGGCCAAGGCAGCGCAGGTCGCGGTCGACAACCCCGAGTTCAAAGACGTGAGCTTCATCTTCGGGACGTACATGCGTGACGGCGAGACCCAAACGGCGATCTACAGCCCGGCCGATCCGCGGGTCAAGTTCGTCGAGGATCTCGGTCTGACGATTGCCCCCGACGTGCTGGCAGGAGCGAAGAAGGACAAGAGTGGTTCCTTCACCTTCGGAGTGAGCCTTGAAGAGCTCGACACCGTCAATGCCGACATCTACATCGGCTGGGCCGGCGAGCAGGCCGATATCGACCGCAGCGTCAACAACCCACTGTTCGCCGCATGGGAGCCCATCAAGAAGGGCAAGGATCTGTGGTTCACAGATGATCGGCTCACCTCCGCGACAATGCACGTCAGCGTGCTCAGCATGCCGTGGGCCATCGATGAGCTCGTGCCGCAGCTGACGGAAGTCATCGCGCGTCCATGAGCATCCGGGCGGAGGCCGTCCGGCCTCCGCAGCAGGCAGGCTCGGAGGCGCGGCGCGGTCTGGTCAAGACACGCAGAACGCGGACATTCGGGCTCCTGATCGCGGTGGGCGTCCTAGCGCTCACCGCGATCGCGAGCATCATGATCGGTGCCCGAGGACTCTCGGTCGGCACAGTGTTGGGTGCGCTGGGCGGCTCTGACGGGTCGACCGAGCACCTCATCATCTGGGAGCTGCGGATACCCCGCACTGTCGTGGGGCTGGTGGTCGGTCCGGCGCTCGGTCTCTCGGGTGCGCTCATCCAGGCATTCACCCGCAATCCGCTCGCCGATCCCGGGATCCTCGGCGTCAACGCGGGAGCGGGATTCTTCGTGACTCTCGCTGTCGGGGTCCTCGGTCTGACGTCGGTCGGCGCGTACGTGTGGTTCGCGCTGCTCGGCGCGGCCGTCGTGACAGTGTTGGTCTACCTGATCGGATCGGTCGGCAGAGGCGGGGCCACTCCGGTGCGCATGACGCTGGCCGGTGTCGCGATGAGCGCTGTTCTCGGGGGTATCGCATCGGGCATCAGCCTGAAGAATCCTTCTGCGTTCGACAGCATGAGGTTCTGGGGTGCAGGTTCGATCGGCGGACGCTCGTGGGACATCATCGCGGTGATCAGCCCGATCCTGCTGGTGGGTGTCGTGCTGGCCTTCGCGGTGGCCAAACCCCTCAACGCCCTCGCGATGGGCGATGACGTCGGACGGTCGCTGGGTGCCAGCGTCGCGAGCACCCGGGTGCTCGTCGTCCTGGCCGTCACGCTGCTCGCCGGTGGTGCGACGGCCCTTGCGGGTCCGATCGGATTCGTGGGTCTGATGGTGCCGCACATCGTGCGCTGGTTCGTGGGCCCCGATCAACGCTGGATCTTCGCCTACACGCTGGTCGTCGCGCCGATCCTGCTCCTGGCCGCTGACATCCTCGGACGCGTCATCCTGCCCGGTGGGGAATTGCGGGTCGGACTCGTCACCGCCGTCGTCGGCGCCCCGATCCTGATCCTCTTGGCACGGCGTCAGTCGGTGAGCGGACTGTGACGGCGCCCAAGGTTGTCGACAACGGCCGTCCTCAGTGGGTACTGCGCCGACGGAACCCCGCGATCTCGTTGCGATTCGACCGTCGTGCGACCGTCGTCGGCCTTGTCATCATCGGCTTGGTCGTCGCGGTCGGGATCTACACCCTGTCGACGGGGGCGTCGGCCACCCCGATCCGCGATGTCTTCTCCGCCCTGGTCGGACGCGGCGACCACCGAACGCAGATGCTGGTCGTCGAATGGCGACTGCCGCGTCTGCTGTTCGCGGTGTTCTGCGGCATCGCCCTCGGAATGAGCGGTGCCCTCTTCCAATCGTTGACCCGCAACCCCTTGGGCAGCCCCGACATCATCGGCTTCTCGGCCGGTTCCTACACCGGAGCGCTGTTCGTCATGCTCGTCGCCGGGAGTGTGGGCTATCGCGATATCGCCGCGGGTGCGCTGATCGGCGGAATCCTGACCGCGGCGCTCGTCTACGGACTGTCCTACCGCGGCGGCGTGGAGGGCTTCCGGCTGATCATCATGGGTATCGGCGTCAGCGCGGTCCTCGGTTCGGTCAATTCCTATCTGATGCTCAAGGCCGATCTGCCGGATGCGATGGTCGCGGCCGCATGGGGTGCAGGTTCGCTCAACGGGCTCGGCTTCGACCAGTTCTGGCCCATGTTCGGGATACTCGTCCTGCTCGTGCCGCTGACCTTGATGCTCGGACCCGCCATGCGTCAGCTCGAAATGGGCGACGATGCCGCGAAGGCGCTGGGACTGCGCACCGAACCGTATCGATTGGCCGCGGTCGTGGTCGGCGTCGCGCTGACCGCTTTGGTGACCGCGGCGGCCGGACCTATTTCCTTCATCGCCCTTGCTGCTCCGCAGATCGCCCGCCGGATCACTCGTGCTCCCGGGGTCGGTCTGATCCCCGCAGGCGTTGTGGGCGCGCTGCTGCTGGCAGGTGCGGACGTCATCTCGATCGGGATCCAGCTACCGGTCGGCATCATCACCGTCTCGATCGGCGGCAGTTATCTGATCTGGCTCCTCATCGGCGAGTACCGGAGGCGATAAGACATGGACCAACTCCTGGAAGGTGCAGTTGTGCACACCTTGACCGAACCCCCATCCGTCATCGCGGACTCCACTGATCTGCGTGCCGAGCGGGTGACGATCGGCTACGACAAGCGCATCATCTCCGAAGAACTCAGCGTCAGTATCCCGCCGGGTTCGTTCACCGTCATCATCGGACCCAACGCGTGCGGCAAGTCCACCCTGCTGCGGGCTCTGTCGCGTCTCCTGCCACCGCAGGCAGGATCTGTTCTCCTGGACGGTAAGGAGATCTCGCAGTATCGGGCCAAAGAAGTGGCTCGCCGTATCGGGCTGCTGCCGCAGACCTCGATCTCGCCTGACGGCATCTCGGTGGCCGATCTGGTCGGTCGCGGACGATATCCGCACCAGAAGCTGCTGCAGCAATGGTCGGAGCAGGACGAGATCGCCGTCGCGCAGGCGCTGGAGGCGACGCACCTGACAGATCTGTCGTCGCGGCTGGTCGACGAACTTTCCGGCGGTCAACGTCAACGCGTCTGGGTGGCGATGGTCCTGGCGCAGCAGACCCCGCTCCTGCTGCTCGACGAACCCACCACCTTCCTCGACATCGCGCATCAGATCGAGCTCATGGAGCTCTTCCGCGGGCTTCATGCCGACGGACACACTCTGGTCGCGGTGCTTCATGACCTGAATCATGCGGCCCGGTATGCAACACACCTGATCGCGATGAAGGGCGGTCAAGTGGTCGCCGAGGGGCCGCCCGAGGAGGTCGTCACAGCGCAGACCGTCTCCGACGTGTTCGGGATCGAGTCGGTCGTGATCGCCGATCCGGTGACGGGCGGCCCCTTGGTGGTCCCGTACATGGCGGTCTAGAGCTGCGAAGCCAGTCGCATCAGTATCTGGCCGACCGGTCCGGTGGTGGCGTCGGCGAAGCCAGTCCCGGCCCAGAGATGCACGCGTTCGGCGTCGCCCGATGCGGTCGCGGCCTTGCGGATCGGCCCGGTCAGGTGGTGCACGGCCGGGTAGCCGCTCGGAGCGACGTCGGAGTATGTGTCGGTGAAGCGATTGCGCAGGGCACGGGCCGGACGACCCGTGAACGCGCGGGTCACGACCGTCGTGGTCGAGGCCGGATCGGCGAGCGCTGCCTTGTGGACGGGCGATGCGCCACTCTCGTCAGATCGGAGCAGGACGGTTCCGACCGAGACGGCCACGGCGCCGGCGCCCATCGCCGCGGTGACCTGCTCTGGCCGACTGATGCCGCCCGCACCGATGACGGGTAGCGACACGGCTGCGCTGATCTGGCCGATCAGTTCGAGCAGGGGGATCGAGGGCGGAATAGCGTCGGGCGTCAAGGTTCCCGAATGGCCGCCCGCGGCAGATGCCTGGACCGCGAGAACGTCCACTCCGCCTTCGGCGGCTTGCTGCGCTTCGACTGCGGAGGTCACAGTCTGCACAGTCATGGTCCCGGCCTTCTTCAACGAAGCGATGACGGTCGGTGATGGGATGCCGAACGTGAAGCTGACGACGGGCACCGGATCGGCGAGGAGAATCGCGATCTTCTCGTTCCAAAGATCGTCGTCCTCGCGCAGCCCGATCGCGTCGAGCGAGATTCCATAGGCATCCGCTTCGGGCTGGATCAGGCGGGAGTACGCGCGGAAATCCGCCGCCGATATCGGGACAGGGTTCGGTGCGAACAGGTTGACGCCGAACGGGACGCCGGCTTCGCGCACCGTCTGGATCTGCCCTGCCAGAGCTTCGACGTCCTTGAAGCCCGCGGCGAGGAAACCGAGGTTCCCTGCGCGTCCGGCCCCGATGACGAACTCAGGTGTCGATGCGCCGCCGGCCATGGGGGCTGCGAGCACGGGACTCATAATCCCAAGATCTGTCAGTAGAGAGTTTGAAGCGGTCGTCTCCATGTAGCCAAACGTAGCGCTGTCGCTCTACGCAAAAAGACTTCGGTAACTATGTCGAGAACCCGCGTCCGGTTCCGTCCCAGGTGTGAACGCGACCAGAATGGGTCGTACCAGCACTGAGGAGAATCATCATGGCCAAGTACCTGTTGCTCAAGCACTATCGCGGCGCCCCGGATGCGGTGAACAACGTGCCGATGGACAAGTGGACGCCCGACGAGATCTCGAATCACGTGCAGTACATGCAGGATTTTGCCGACCGGCTCGAGAAGAGCGGCGAGTTTGTCGACGGTCAGGCTTTGGCACCTGAGGGTTCATGGGTCCGCTACGACGGCGAGGGCCGTCCACCGGTCACCGACGGGCCGTTCGCCGAGACCAAAGATCTGATCGCGGGTTGGATGATCATCGACGTCGACAACCACGATCGTGCTGTCGAGCTGGCCGGAGAACTGTCGGCAGCACCGGGCGCGGGAGGCAAGCCGATCCACGAGTGGCTCGAGCTGCGCCCGTTCCTGACGGAGCCGCCGACCATCACGGAGTGACGTATGGACGAGCTCCTGATCCGGAGCCTCACGCCGAGTGTGCTGGGCATCCTCGTCCGCCGCGGAGCTGACTTCGCGGCGGCCGAGGACGCTGTGCAGGATGCACTGGTCGAGGCGATCCGCGTCTGGCCGGCAGACCCGCCGCGCGACCCGAAGGGTTGGCTGGTCACGGTCGCCTGGCGTCGGTTCATCGATGCGAACCGCTCCGACACGGCTCGGCGCCGCCGCGAGGATCTGGTTGACGATGAACCCGCTGCCGGGCCGGTCTCGGGTCGTGACGACACGTTGCAGTTGTACTTCCTGTGCGCCCATCCGTCGTTGACGCCGTCATCGGCGGTCGCCCTGACGCTTCGAGCGGTCGGGGGTCTGACGACCAAGCAGATTGCCGAGGCGTACCTGGTGCCGGAGGCGACGATGGCGCAGCGCATCTCCCGAGCCAAAAGAACCGTGTCGGAGGTGAGATTCGACCAGTCCGGCGACGTGTCGACTGTCCTGCGCGTTCTCTACCTGGTTTTCAACGAGGGATACTCCGGCGACGTCGACCTGGCCGCCGAGGCTATCCGTCTCACCCGGCAGCTCGTCGGCGTGATCGACCATCCCGAAGTGGCTGGGCTGCTTGCGTTGATGCTGCTGCACCACGCGCGGCGCCCGGCACGTGTGGCTGCCGATGGCAGCCTGATCCCGCTCGCGGAGCAGCACCGAGGGCTGTGGGACACCGTTCTGATCGCCGAGGGCATCGGCATCTTGCAGGCCGCTCTGGCCCGCGACCGGATGGGGGAGTTCCAGGTCCAGGCCGCGATCGCTGCGCTGCACGCCGACGCACAGTCCACAGAAGAAACCGACTGGGTGCAGATCGTCGAGTGGTACGACGAGCTGGTCGCCCTGACCGGCAGTCCCATCGTCCGCCTCAACCGGGTCGTGGCCGTCGGTGAGGCGGACGGTCCCCTTGCGGGGTTGGCGGCGCTCAGAGAACTCGACGACTCGCTGCCTCGCTACGCCGCGGTGGCTGCCTATCTCCACGAGCGCGATGGCGATGTGGCCAATGCCGCGGCGCTGTACGCCCAGGCGGCCCTCAACTCGACCAATCTGGCCGAGCGCGATCACCTCACGAGGCAGGCCGCGCGGCTCAACGCCCGTCTCGGGTGACGAGAAGATGGATTCCGGGCACCCAGAGATCGGCGAAGATCGAGAAACTGCCTTCTGTGCCTCCAGGACGCTCTAGTGTGACGTTCAGTTACACCTAGCGCGGAGGGCATAGTGAGCGAAGAAACATGGCATCAGGCTCGACTGATTCCAACATCGGGCATCAGCGGTGCTCCAGAACAGGAGCGACGAGCCACTTCGGCGCTGCTCGCTGTTCTCAGCATCGTGCCTGACTTCAGCAAAGCCCTCTTGGCGGGGGTCGGGGCCTCTGCCGGCAAGGTCGGCACTTATATCGAGGTGCCATTTGAGCTCGGCGAGCAACGGGTCTACCCCGACGGTTTGATTCGCGTGAAACGAGGCGCGCGCGAGTGGACGGCACTTGTCGAGGTGAAAACAGGCAAGAACGTTCTCGAGGCGCCTCAACTCGAAAACTACCTCGACATCGCCCGTACTAATGCCTTCGACGCCTTGATCACGATCAGCAATGAGATCCCGCCGATTCCCGGTCAGCACCCGACCGTTGTGGACAAACGAAAGCTGCGCAAGGTTGCGATCCACCATTGGTCTTGGTCCTATGTGCTGGCAACCGCGATCGTGCAAAAAGAGCATCGAGGCGTTTCCGATCCGGAGCAGGCCTGGATCCTCGGCGAGCTGATTCGATACTTGGAGCATGAGCGATCGGGCGCGCTCGACTTGGACGACATGGGACCGAACTGGGTCGCGGTTCGCGAGGCAGTGGCGGCTGGAACGCTGCGGGCGAATGACAAGACGGCCCCCGAGATCGTCTCCCGTTTCGACGCACTACTCAGATACGCGAGTCTGCGGCTCGGGCAGCACCTCGGCACTGATGTGACCCCACTCTTGACGCGTCAAGAGGTTGCCAATCCGGCCTCTCGCGTGCAATCGCTGGTCTCCTCGTTGGTTCAAACCGGGGAGATGTCCGGCGCGATCCGCATTCCGAACGCCGTAGCACCAGTCAACGTCGTCGCCGACCTTCGAGGTAACCGCGTCACGTGTTACGTCGATGTCGGCGCGCCGCAAGAAGGTCGTCAGACGACGCGCGTCAATTGGGTTCTTCGCCAACTCAAGGAAGCACGTCCGGACATTCGAGTCGAGTCCTTTGCTGCCCGAGCGCGAGGGGCAGGCTCGGCAGAGCTCCTGGCGGATGTGCGTGAGGACCCGCGGCTCCTCGCCCCGGACCCTAAACGTGATATCCGATCCTTCCGCATAGCACTCTCTGTTCCAGCCGGTTCAAAGCGGGGTCGCGGAAGAGGTGCGTTCATCGATTCGGTGCTCGACACGTTGGACTCGTTCTACGGGGAAGTGGTGCAGCACATCAAGCCTTGGTCCGCCGCGCCTCCCAAACTGCGAGAAGCGGATCGCAATGAGGACGTTGATGCCGAGCTTGTTTCGACGGATCTCTCGTCTCAAGACGGGCCGGAGACCGACGACTGAGCGACCCGCCTGGGGCCGGTTCGCGGTCAAGCTGAGGTAGGGCCGAGGGGGATGGCGGTGTCGGCCAGACGTTTCGGATCCGCCTTCGAGCCGATGAGGGCGCGCAGATCGTCGTTGACATCCCAGATGTTGACGTTCATGGCGGCGGTCACGATGCCTTCGCGCAGCCAGAAGGCGATGAATTCTCCGGTGTCACGGTCACCGCGGACGACCACGTCATCGTCTGGGGAGCCTCGGCCGACGTACTCCATGCCGAGGTCGAACTGGTCGGTGTAGAAGTACGGCTGCCAGTCATAGGCGACGTCGTGACCGCGCATCGATCTAGCGGCCAGACGACCCTGACGGATCGCGTTGTCCCAGTGTTCGACCCGCAGTGAGATGTCCCATGCGGTGTTGTGGGCGTTGGCGACATCGCCGGCAGCGAATACCGTCGGATCGCTGGTCTGCAGTCGTTCATCGACCCGGATGCCGTTGTCGACGGCCAATCCGGCAGCTTCGGCGAGTTCGACGTTCGGCGTGATACCGACCCCGATGATCACCATGTCGGCCGGGATCGAGGTGTCGCCGAGCCGGACCGCTGACACCTGGCCTTCGGTGAGCTCCAGGCCCGTGACCGCGACATCGGTACGCAGATCGACACCGTTGCGGCGATGCAGGTCGGCGAAGTAACCGGCCATATCGTCACCGAGAACACGCTGCAGGGGTAGGGGCTCGGCCTCGAGCACTGTGACGTCCAAGCCGGCGGCCCGGGCGGCCGCGGCTGTCTCCAGCCCGATCCATCCGGCACCGATGACGACCAGCGATTCAGCTGTCGTGAACGCGGCGCGGATGCGATCGCTGTCCGCGAGCCGGCGCAGCATGAAGACGCCGGGAGCGTCCGCCCCCGGCAGGTCGAGCATGCGGGGTGTGGCTCCTGTCGCGAACAGCAGCTGCTGGTATTCGACGACCTCCCCGGAGTCGAGCGTGACGGTATGCGCACGGCGATCAACCGACAGGGCCTTCTGCCCGAATCGGGTGTCGATCGCCTGATCGGCATACCAGTCGGGCGAATGCACGAACACGTCTTCGAGTGCGGTGCTGCCCTGCAGATAGCCCTTCGACAAGGGCGGACGTTCATACGGCCGCTCGACCTCATCGCCGATCAACGTGATGGCGCCCTCGAAGCCTTCATCCCTCAGCGCTTCGACAGCCTTCGCGGCCGTCAGCCCCGCGCCGATCACGACGACCCGGTGATCGATCATTACGGAATCTGTCATGGCCCCTCCTGCATCATGTGACTCGTGGTCAATCATGCGCCTGTTCGGCCGTTGTCGCTGGTCAGCAGACGCGCCAGCACCGGGAGATGGCTGTGTTCGACCTCGCGCGATGCCGTCACCAGGCAGACCGGCGTCTGTTCGAGCTGCTGGGCGATCTCGGTCAGCGCGGCTGCTGCCGGCTCCTCGGCCAGTTCTTGTTCATAGCGCGCCACGAACTGATCGAACCGCTCCGGGCGGTGTCCGTACCACCGTCGGAGTTCGTGGGACGGCGCGACCTGGGGACGCGGATCTGGTCGTAGACCCGTCCGATCGATACGTCCGTCATGGCGCCAGATAGTCCCGCAGCGCCGCCATCGACTTGTCGAGGAGGGGCAGCAACGCCGCTGCATCGTCGTGCAGCCACTGTTCGTACGCCGAGATGGCCAATGCGAGGCTCACGTGACCAGCCACCCGCGGCACGATGTCATCGGGCCGGGTGTCGAGCCGAGCCGCGACGTAGTTCGAGATGACGCCGCGCCACTCGGCGTACTGGTGAACCGAATGCGCCTGGAGCGCCGGGGTCGTCAGGATCAGCGACATGCGCTGGCGGTGCAGCTGCAATGTCGCGCTGTCGAAATCGTTGAAAGCCAGGACGCCTCGATGCACGGCATCGGCCAAGGGGATGTCGGTCGGCATGGCAGCCAGGATTCCGCGGAAGGCGTCGAGGCTCGCGGCGAACTCCCCCCAGGGGATGTCGTTCTTGGAGTCGTAGTAACGAAACAGGGTGCGACGGCCGACGCCGACCTTGGCCGCGATCGCCTCCAAAGTCGTCCCCTCGAAGCCTCGCTCGGCGAACAACTCGAAGGCCGCGCGCTCGATCTCACTGTGGGAGGTGGCGACGGGGCGACCGGGTGAGGCAAGTGGGGAGGCCATGAGCAAAGAATCCTAGCAACCAGGGGATCGATCTTCTCCTTTTATTGGGCGAAGTCTTTCTTTTTGGCCATGAGTGCCATTATTGTGAGTGCTACATCACTATCCGGAGGAGACCGCGATGACCGACCTGAACCCCGCCGCTGAAACCGAAACCGACGAAGCCCCCGTGTCCGCTGAGTCGCTGATCGAAGAAGTTTCGATCGACGGCATGTGCGGCGTCTACTGAGTCGACATGACAGACATGCTCGACGAAGCCTGGGATCTGTCTCCTGCCGTTGCCTTGCGACCTGAACCTTTCGGGGCGATGGCCTATCACTTCGGCAACCGCAAACTCACGTTCCTCAAGCGCAACGAGCTTGTCGCCGTCGTCCGCGGTCTCTCAAGCCATTGCGACGTCCGCGGTGCGCTTGAGTCCGCGGGCATTCGTGAACTCGACTGGCCTGGCTATGTCGCCGCGCTAGAGGGCCTCGCCGCTACCGACATGATCCGCCCCCGCATCGCGAAAGAGGCTGTCGCATGACGATCCTGGAGACCCGACCGGTCATCGACCGGCCGAAGAACGCCTCCCTCATCGAGCAGTTCGAGCTCGGCCTCGACGCGCCGATCTGCCTGACCTGGGAGCTGACGTATGCCTGCAACCTGGAGTGCGCGCACTGCCTGTCGTCCTCGGGTCGCCGTGACCCCCGCGAGCTGACGACCGAGCAGTGCAAGGCCGTCATCGACGAGCTGCAGCGGATGCAGGTCTTCTACGTCAACATCGGCGGCGGTGAACCGACGATTCGGCCCGACTTCTGGGAACTGCTCGACTACGCCGTCGCACACGATGTCGGTGTCAAGTTCTCGACCAACGGAGTGCGACTCAACCCCGAACGAGCCCGGTTCCTGGCGAGCACCGACTACGTCGACGTGCAGATCTCGCTCGACGGTGCGACTGCTGAGGTCAATGACTACGTGCGCGGTCCCGGTTCGTACGACACCGCGATCACGGCCTTGAAAAACCTTCAGGACGCCGGATTCAAGGACGCCAAGATCTCGGTCGTCTGTACCCGGCAGAACATCGGCCAGCTCGACGAGTTCAAGGCCATCGCCGACCAGTACGGTGCGACGCTGCGCCTGACCCGGCTGCGTCCCTCGGGCCGCGGCGCCGACGTCTGGGACGAGCTGCACCCGCTGCCCGAGCAGCAGAAGACTCTGTACGACTGGCTCGTCGCGCATGGCGAGAACGTGCTGACCGGTGACTCGTTCTTCCACCTCGCAGGCCTCGGCGACACTGCACTTCCGGGCCTCAACCTGTGCGGTGCCGGACGGGTCGTGTGCCTGATCGACCCGATCGGCGACGTGTACGCGTGCCCGTTCGCCATCCACGACAACTTCCTGGCCGGCAACATCTTGGCCGATGGCGGATTCGAGACCGTGTGGCAGCGCTCCGAGCTCTTCACCGAGCTTCGGTCACCCCAGACGTCGGGCGCGTGCACTTCGTGCCAGTTCTTCGACGCGTGCCGCGGCGGCTGCATGGCCGCCAAGTTCTTCACCGGCCTGCCGATGGACGGACCAGATCCCGAGTGCGTGCAGGGCTACGGCGAGGCCGCGCTGGCAGCCGGCGACCGGGTCATTCCAGCGCAGAGCCAGGACCACTCCAAGAAGAACCCCACCCGCAATCAACCGGTCATGTTGACGCTCAGCCGACGCAGTGACCTCGAAGCACCACCGGTCTCTGCCTGTGCGGAGAACCCCCTGGCCGGCTTTCTTCCCTGAAATCGAATTGAGAACACCTGATGTCTAAGTGGAACCCCTGGGCGACGAATCCCTGGTTCGAATCGGTCGCCGTGGCGCAACGACGTGCCAAGAAGCGGCTGCCTGCCCCGGTGTACGGGGCACTGGTCGCCGGATCTGAACGCGGTCAGTCGATGGCCGACAACGAGGCCGCCTTCATGGAACTGGGCTTCGCGCCCCATGTCGCGGGTCATTCGGCCAAGCGTGAGATGGCCACGACGGTCATGGGCCAAGACATCTCGTTGCCGGTCATCATGTCGCCGACCGGCGTGCAGGCTGTCCACCCCGACGGTGAGGTCGCGGTCGCCCGGGCGGCGGCTGCGCGCGGCACGGTCATCGGGCTCAGCAACTTCGCGAGCCGCTCGGTCGAGGACGTCGTCGCGGCCAATCCCGCGACGTTCTTCCAGATGTACTGGACCGGTGACCGTGACGTCATGATCCAGCGCATGCAGCGTGCGCACGACGCAGGTGCGGTGGGTCTGATCGCGACGCTCGACTGGTCGTTCTCGATGGGTCGCGACTGGGGCAGCCCCGAGATCCCGGAGAAGGTCGACTTCAAGACCGCGGTCAAGTTCGCCCCGCGGGTCATCACCAAACCGCGTTGGCTCGCCTCGTTCGCCCGCGACCTGCCCGACCTGACCGCGCCCAATCTGGCCGCGCCGGGGGAGACGAAGGGGCCGACGTTCTTCGGGGCCTACTACGAATGGATGACGACTCCGCCGCCGTCTTGGGACGACGTGTCGTGGATGCGCGAGCAGTGGACGCAGATCTCCGGCGGCCGTCCCTTCATGCTCAAGGGAGTCTGCCGAGTCGATGACGCGCTGCGGGCGGTCGATCTCGGCATCTCGGCGATCTCGGTGTCGAATCACGGCGGCAACAACCTCGACAGCACGCCGGCACCGATCCGGATGCTCCAGCCGATCAACAGCGCGGTGGGTGGACAGATCGAGGTTGTCCTCGACGGCGGCATCCGTCGCGGATCCGACGTCGTCAAAGCCGTCGCGCTGGGTGCGCGGGCCGTCATGATCGGTCGGGCCTACTTGTGGGGGCTTGCCGCCAACGGTCAGACCGGTGTCGAGAACGTCCTCGACATCCTGCGGGGCGGCATCGATTCGGCACTTCTCGGCATGGGCGTCTCGTCGATCGACGAGTTGACGCCCGAGCACCTGGTGATTCCCGACGGATTCACCCGTGCCCTCGGAGTACCGGCGAAGCCATGAACGCTCCGCTCGCGGATCAGACCTGGCCGGAGGTGGGTGCCGATCGGCTGGTCCTCGTGCCGATCGGGTCGATCGAGCAGCATGGACCGCATCTGCCGCTCGACACCGACTCGGCGATCGCCGTGGCGGTCGCGAATGCGGTGGCCACAGCGCTCGAAGGGACAGTGATCGGCAGGGAAGTTCTCGTCGCGCCGGTGGTCTCCTATGGCTCCAGCGGTGAACACCAAGCGTTCGCGGGCACGAGTTCGATCGGCACAGACGTGCTGCAACAGTTCGTGATCGAGCTGGTCCGGTCGATGTCGACGTGGGCCGGACGGATCGTGTTCATCAACGCTCACGGCGGCAATATCGCGGCGATCTCGAAGGCCGTCTTCCAGATGACCACCGAGCAGCATGATGTCGGCTGGGTGCCGTGCGCGACCGAGGAGGTCGATCTCCACGCAGGGCTCACCGAGACCTCGCTGATGCTGCACCTGCGGCCGGAGTCCGTGCGGGCCGACCGGGCCGAGGCGGGGGACACCCGGCCTTTGGCGGAGATCCTCCCGCAGCTCATGTCTGGTGGAGTCGCTGCCGTGTCTGCCAACGGCGTCCTCGGTGACCCGACCGGCGCGACCGCCGAGCAAGGCATCCGCATACTGGAGACCATGGTCGACGACATCGTGCGGCGTATCGAGCTGGGCACGCCGGACTCCCGCGGAATGCTGCGAGTTGCTGCCTGACGGATTTGTCGTGCGCTTGCACGACGACGTCGAACTCGGCCCGATCTTCGTTGCCGGGACGAGGGTCATGAAGCTGGCTCCGGGCGTCGAGAGTTTGTTCGTCGAGCGGTCCGTCACAGTGACGTCCCCGACGACTGCGACGCTTGCTGACCGGTTGTTGGATCTCGATCTCGCCGATCCGGTTCTCGGCGATGTTGCTGTCGATCCCGTGACGATTGTGATCCCGGTGCGCGACAACCCCGGCGGCGTCGACCGGCTGTTGCACCTGCTGGCTTCGCAATTGCCGTGCATTGTCGTGGACGACGCTTCGGCCGACGCGGCTGAAGTTGGAAGAACTGTCGCTCGTCATGGTGCGATGCTCGTGCGACTCGATCACAATGTGGGCCCGGCAGCTGCCCGCGATGCGGGTCTGCGGAGGGTCGAGACCCCTGTGGTTGCCTTCATCGACTCCGATGTCGAGGTGACGACGGCAGCGCTGGCGATGCTGCGGCGGCATTTCGCCGACCCGAGACTTGCCGCGGTCGCGCCTCGCGTCCGAACTCGCACGGGTAGCCGATGGTTCGAACGGTATGAGGCATCCTGCGGATCCCTGGATCTCGGGCCGCGGCCGACGACGGTCAGGCCTTGGTCGCCGGTGACGTACGTTCCGAGCGCCTGCCTGGTCGCTCGGGTCGATGCTCTGGGCAATGGCTTCGAGCCGAGTCTGCGCAGCGGCGAGGACGTCGACCTGATCTGGCGGCTTCAGAGCGAGGGGCACCGCGTCCGCTACGCCGCCGAGGTCAGCGCCCAGCATGACTCCCGATCCACGCTCGGCGGTTGGCTGGGGCGCAAGGTGTTCTACGGGACCAGTGCCGCACTGTTGGAACAGCGGCACGGTGATCGCGTCGCGCCAGCCGTCATGACCCGGCCCGTCGCAGTGGCTGCGGCAGGGGTGTTGGTGCAGCGGCGCTGGTCGCAGGCCATCGCGGTGCTGGCCACCGGCGTATTCGTGCGGGACACCACAGCGAGTTTGATCGGGCTGCCACGGACACAACAGGCATCGGTCGTGACGGCAACGGGCCGAGCCATGGTTGGGCAGACGTCGGCCTTGATGCTGCGCCACTGGTGGCCGGTGTCTTTGGTCATGGCGGTGCTCTCGCGACGTTATCGCCGGGCACTGGCAGTCGCTGCGATTGCCGACGGGCTACTGGCGCACCGAGCTTCTGACGTGCAACTCGACCCAGCGCGATTCACGCTTGCCCGCCGAGCGGCCGACATCGCCTACGGGCTGGGTGTGTGGCAGGGCGCAGCGCGGCAGGGTTCGTGGCGCTGTCTCGCGCCGCGTTGGGTCTCGTCTTCTCGGGGCCGTTCATGACCTACGACTACATCGTCGTGGGCGCAGGGGCTGCCGGCTGCGTGCTCGCCGGCCGGCTCGCTGCCGAACCGGGCGTCACGGTGCTGTTGGTGGAGCACGGAGGTGCCTGGCGCAATCCGCTGCTCGCGGTCCCACGGGCGTTCTACTTCACGCTGCGGTCGAAGAAGTACACGCACCGCTACGAAACCCTGCCCGTCGGGGGCGGTGCGACGGAGGTCTGGACCCGCGGTCGCGGCGTTGGCGGGTCGACTCTCGTCAACGGCATGATGTACGTCCGGGGAGCCGCTGCCGACTTCGATGCGCTGGAGTCGGCAGGCAATCCCGGCTGGGGCGCTTCGGAGTTCGCAGCGGCCTATCGAGGTGTTGAAGAGCGCCTCGGCGTGACGATTCCCGCCGAGCGCGACGACGTCACGGACGCGCTGTTCGACGCGGCCTCCGACCGTGGACTGCGACGGGTCGCGGACTTCAACGCCGATGACGACGACCGAATCGGATTCACCCCGGCCACGATTCGCCGCGGTAGGAGAACCAGCGCCGCGGCCTTCGTCGACACGCGTAACCGGCAGCTGACGGTCATGACCGGCGCGCGAGTCGAGCGTCTCCTGCTCGACGGCAATCGGGCAGTCGGCGTCGTCGTGGAACAGAGCGGTCGTGTGGCCGAGGTGCGGGCCCGGCGCGAAGTGGTGCTCGCTGCAGGCACGATCGAGAGTCCGCTGCTGCTGGAGCGGTCCGGGATCGGACAACCCGACGTGTTGCGCGCCGCCGGGGTGAAGCCCGTCGTCGAGAGTCAGCACGTGGGCGAGCGGATCATCGAGCAGCGTGCGGTCAGTCTCCAGGTGCGGTTTCGCGACCGGATCGGGGCCACCGAACGGCTCAACACCCGGCCCAGGCAGCTCCGTGAGGGCGCACGCTATCTCGCAACCCGTCAGGGACCGATCGCCACGAGCGGCTACGACGTCGTGAGCGCATTCCGCAGCACCCCTGATGCCGTCCGGCCTGACGCTCAGGGAGTGTGGGTGCCGATGGCGCTCGACGAGACTTCGCCGGAGATGCGACTGGCGAAGTACTCCGGGCTGCTGTTCACGGGGTACGCGCTGCGGCCGACGAGCGCCAGCAGTATTCACCTGGGACCGGGTGGAGCGCCGGTCATCGCGCCCAGATTCCTTGAGCATGATGGTGAACGCCGGACCACGGGCGCGATCCTCGATCATGCCCGGAACCTGGTCGCCACCTCGCCACTTGCCGATCTCGTCGCCGGTGAGGTCTTTCCCGGGCCGTCGGTGTCGACACCTGATGAGGTCGTCGACTACGCCCGTCGCTCAGGTGGGGGCATCTATCACGCAGTCGGCTCCTGTGGGATGGGACCGGACGACCGCGACGTGGTCGACCCCCAGCTTCGTGTGCGTGGAGTCGAAAACCTACGGGTCGCCGACGCGTCCGTTCTCCCGTTCCAACTGTCGGGCAACTCCGCCGCCCCCGTGATGGCTGTCGGTTGGCTCGCCGCCGATCGAGTTTTGCGGGATTAACCCTCCAAAGCTTGGAGGGGGCTCTTGCGACGCAGCTCGTCCCTTGCGATCGAGCGGCGATGAACCGCGTCCGGTCCGTCGACGATACGCAGCACGCGCGCCCACGCGTAGAAGTACGCCAGCGGGGTGTCATCGCTGACCCCGGCGCCGCCGAAGACCTCGATCGCGCGGTCGATCACGGCCGTTGCCACGGCGGGAGCCGCGACTTTGATTCCGGCGATCTCGGTACGTGCGCCCTTCGCGCCGAACTGGTCGATCAACCAGGCGGTGCGGTAGACGTACAACCGCACCTGGTCGATCTCGATCCGCGACTTGGCGATGAGCTCCTGCACGACACCCTGATCGGCCAGCGGCTTGCCGAACGCGACCCGGTTCTTGGCCCGGTCGACCATCAGCGCGAGGGCGCGTTCGGCCATGCCGATCGCCCGCATCGCGTGGTGCACGCGGCCCGGTCCGAGGCGGGCCTGGGCGATCATGAAGCCATCGCCCTCCGAGGCCAGGATCGACGTCGCGGGAACGCGCACGTTGTCGAAGACGAGCTCGGAGTGGCCGTGCTGGTCCTGGTACCCGAAGATCGGCAGGTGCCGGACGATCTCGAGGCCGGGAGTCTCGCGTGGCACCAGCACCATCGACTGCTGGCGGTGCGGTGGGGCCGACGGTGGGGGCACCTCCCGCGAGCTCTGCGAGTGGGGGACGGTCTTGCCCATCACGATGAAGACTTTGCACCGTTCATCGGCGACACCTGTGATCCACCACTTGCGACCGTTGATGACGTAGTCGTCGCCGTCGCGCACGATCGACGTCTGGATGTTGGTCGCATCCGACGAGGCGACGTCGGGCTCGGTCATCGCGAACGCTGAGCGGATCTCGCCCGACAGGAGCGGCTCGAGCCACTGCTCGCGCTGCTCGGGCGTCGCGAACATTTCGAGGGTTTCCATATTGCCGGTGTCGGGCGCCTGGCAATTGATCGCCTCGGGCGCGATGACCGGCGACCAGCCGGAGATCTCGGCGACTGCGGCGTACTCCAGATTGGTCAACCCGCCGTACTTGTGGTGGAAGAGGTTCCAGAGTCCGCGGCGCTGTGCCGAGGCCTTGAGATCTTCCATCACGGCCGGGTGGCTGTGCGGCCCGTTCTCTAGCAGTGATGCGGCCCAGGTCTTCTCGGCGGGGATCACCTCGGACCGCATGAAGTCCCACATCTCATCGCAGGTCTGTTGTGCTTTCGCGGAGAGTTCGAATTCCATGGTCTGTTCAGCCTTTCAATAGGTCCAGTCCCGCTTGGGCGCATTCGAGCACCAGCGGGTCGAGGTTGCCGAAGTCCTGGCCGGCCATCGAGCCGGCAGCTGCCCGGGCCGAGACGCCCTGGGCGATGATCGCGAACTTGAAGTTCGCGAAGGCGAGGTAGTAGTCGATCTCGTCGAGCGTCACCCCGGTCGCCGCGGCATAGCGCTCGGCGAGGTGTCGACGCGACGGGAAGCCCGGCTGGTCTGTCACTGCGGGGATCAGGTCGTGATGATTTTGGCTGGCTTCACGCCAGTAGAACAGCATCATTCCGAGATCGGTCATCGGATCGCCGAGCGTCGACATCTCCCAGTCGAGCAGCGCGACGATACGGGTCGGATCTTCGGGGTCCAGGATGCAGTTGTCGATCTTGTAGTCACCGTGGACGATCGATGATCGTTGCGTCGCGGGCATGCGCTCGCCGAGCAGTGCCGCGAGTCGGGTCACCTCATCCACGTCGTGGGTCTTCGACTGATCCCACTGGCCACCCCATCGGCGGATCTGTCGGGCGAGGAAGCCCTCGGGGCGTCCGAAATCGGTCAGGCCCACAGCGGCAGGATCGACCGAGTGCAGGGCGACCAGCGTGTCGACCATCGTGTGCCCCAGGCCAACGCGTTCGGCTTCGGTCGTCGCGAAGTCGCCGGGCAGGGTCTCGCGGATCACGTGACCGTCGACCTTGGCCATGACGTACGACGGCACCCCGAGCAGATCGCCGTCGGGATCGAGTAGAACCACGGATGCGACCGGAACAGCTGTGTCGGCCAGGGCGCGTTGTACGCGCGCTTCGCGATTCATGTCGTGCGCGCTGGGCAGTAGGTGCCCGCTGGGAGGCCGGCGCAGCACCAGGGAGCCGGCTTCGCTCGTGATCTCGAAGGTCAGATTGGACTTGCCGCCGGCGATGAGCCGTACATCGAACGTCACCCAGCGATGGTCGCCGGTTGCCTCGACCAGGGCGGGGCCCAAGCGTTCGGGCTGCGTCAGGTCATGAAGGTTCATCTTGCTCCTACCGATCAATCGTTCAGTCTGCACAGTAGCCCATGCGACTCAAATGAAGGAAATATGTTGTCATTTCTGCCAAATGTTCAGCTAGACTGAACACATGACAGACGAGGATGTGTGGCAGAGGCGCGGAGTCGCCGGTGAGCGCATCCGGCATGTACGTCTACAGCGAGGTCTCTCGTTGCGCGAGATGGCCAGACGGCTGGGTGTCAGCGCGGGCACCATGAGCGCCATCGAGAACGGCCGTACTTCCGTGACGGTCGACCGTATGTGGGAGATCGCTGCCGCGCTCGACGTCAGCATCGCAGTGCTGATGTCCGCACCCTCGCCGGGCAACGAGCCCCCCGGGGAGGCGGCGTCCGATTGGCGAACCTTCGGGCCTCTCGACGTCGATCCGGTGCTGACCGGCGCCATCACGGCATTCGTCACGACCGGCTATCACGGCGCGTCGATGCGCACGATCGCCGATCACGCGGGTCTCAGCGCGCCGGGGGTCTACCACCACTACGCGAGTAAGCAGGAACTGCTCGTCCAGCTACTCGACCTCACGATGGACGACCTCGACCGGCGACTCGCCTCGGCGAGCGCGGAGGGGAGCGGGCCGCTGGAACGGCTCGCTCTGATCGTCGAAGCTCTGGCGTTGTTCCACACGCTGCGCGCCGACCTCGCGTTCATCGGTGCCAGTGAGATGAGGAGCGTCGAGCAGCCCGACCGCGACCGCATCGCGGCGCGGCGAACCGGCCTGCAGCGCGCGATCGATGCGGAGGTCGACGCCGCGCTGGTAGCCGGACTGGCGACCACGGCGATGCCGCGGGAGACCGGACGCGCGATCGCCACGATGTGCACGTCTCTGCCTCAGTGGTTCAGTCCGAGCGGGACGACGTCTCCGCAGGAGATCGCGAAGGAGTACGCGCAGCTGGCCCTGCGGATGGTCGGCGCATCGTCGCTAACATGAGGACGCCGGCCCGCGATGGATGAGATGGTGACGAACATGAGCGCTCGAGTCGAGGTGGGCTATGCCGCGGCCCTGGAGAAGTACGCTCCCAGCGACGCCGTCGATCTGGCAGCGTTGGCCGAAGCGCACGGATTCATCGGAACTTTGGCCACCGACCACTTCCAACCGTGGCTGCCGCGGCAGGGCCAGAGCCCGTTCGTGTGGAGCGTTCTGACCGCGCTCGGCGAGCGGACCACGACCAATTTCGGCCCGGGTATGGCGGTGCCCGGCTATCGCTACCACCCGGCGACCTTGGCGCAGGCCGCAGCGACGATCGCCTCGATGTACGAAGGCCGTCACTGGCTGGGTGTGGGTCCTGGTGAGGCGCTCAACGAGCACGTCACGGCCAACTATTGGCCCGAGGCGCCCGAGCGGATCAATGCGATGTTCGAGGCGATCGATCTGATCAAGAAGCTGTTCACGGCGTCCATCGCCGGCCGCGACAGCAAGTTCGCGGGTGCATTCCACCGGATGGAGTCGGCCCGCCTGTGGACCATGCCCGCGGTGGCGCCACCTGTCCTGGTGGCGACCAGCGGTCCGGTCACAGCTCGTCGGGCGGGAAAAGTCGCGGACGGCATCGTCACGGTCGGGACGTCGTACGACCGGGCCGCCGCGCTCATCGAACGTTTCGAGCAAGGAGTCAAGGAGTCGGGGCGTGATCCGGCCGCGATGCTGAAGGTCTTGCACCTGCGTCTCAGCTGGGCACCCACGCACGAGGAAGCCATGGCCAATGCGATCGATCAATGGCCGCTCGGAGCGATGCGGTTCCCCAAGAGCGATATCCGCAGCCCGCACGTTTTCGAACAGATAGCCCGGCAGGTGGGGCCCGAAGGCTTCGACGACAGGATGTTGATCAGCGAGGACATGCAGGCGCATCGGGCTCGCATCCAGCAGTTCGCCGACATCGGTTTCGACCGGATCTATCTGCACAATGTGGGCCTCAACCAGCGCGAGTGGATCGAGGCGTTCGGGGCCGACGTCCTGCCTGCCATCAGCTGAATCGCGGTGTGACCTGGCTCATATTCGACCCAGGTGCTACCCAAGCGTTCGGCGAGCACGTATCGTCGTCGTGGATCCATCGGACAACACATAGTTCGAAGTTCCGCCCGCTCATGGGCGATTGATCTGGTGCTCGTGACTGCACGAGCCGCATATTTCGTCGTAACCGGCTGTGCGCCGCAACGACTCGATGCCGTTCTCGATCCAGAGGAAACCAGTCATGAACCAGTCCCTTGACATCGCCGTCGTCGGCGGAACCGGCCCCCAGGGTCGCGGCCTCGCGTACCGATTCGCAGTCGCCGGACACCGAGTCGTCCTCGGTTCGCGCGATGCCGGTCGGGCCGGGGAGAAGGCCGACGAGATCAACGAGAAGCTCAGTTCGGCCGATGTGCGAGGCGCCGACAACGCGTCGGCCGCCGAGGCCGCCGACGTCGTGCTGCTCGCGGTGCCGTGGGACGGGCATGCCGATCTGGTCGCCGGTCTTGCCGATCAGCTGGCCGGCAAGATCGTCATCAGCTGCGTCAACCCGTTGGGCTTCGACGCTGACGGTCCGTACGGGCTGGTGTTGGAAGAGAGCGCGGCGCAGGAGACCCAACGCCTCGTGCCGACGGCCCGCGTCATCGGAGCTTTCCACCACGTCGCGGCGCTTTCGCTGTGGAAGACGGCCGATCCTCTGAGCCACGAAGATGTCCTGGTGTGCGGCGACGATGACGAAGCCAAAGCCGTCGTCATGTCGCTGGCAGCGTCGGTCACTGGAAAAGTCGGCATCGATGCAGGAGCCCTTCGGCTCGCCCGCCAGCTGGAACCCCTCACCGCAGTGCTGATCAGCATGAACAAGCGCTACAAGACGCGATCTGGCATTGCCATCACGGGAGTGAGCGAGCACTCATGACCGAGCGACTGGTGACAGACAGGGAGATCGCCCGTGCTGTCACCCGTGCCGAGAACGCCAAGACGGTCGATGCAGCCGAGACGCAGGCGCTGCTGTGCGCCAGGGGTGAGCAGCTCGACCGGCTGATGGCCGTGGCCGCGCGGGTCCGCGATGCGGGCCTCGAAACCGCCGCGCGACCCGGCGTGCTGACCTACAGCAAGAAGGTCTTCATCCCGTTGACTCGGCTGTGTCGCGACCGGTGTCACTACTGCACGTTCGTGACGACGCCGACGTTGCTGGCCAAAGAAGGTCAGGCGCCGTTCCTGTCGGCCGACGAGGTCAGGGCGATCGCCCGCGAGGGTGCCGCGATGGGCTGCAAGGAAGCGCTGTTCACGCTGGGTGACCGGCCCGAGGACCGCTGGCCCGAGGCCAAGGCATGGCTCGAGGAAGCCGGCTACGACTCGACTCTCGAGTACGTCCGAGCCATGAGCATCGTGGTGCTGGAGGAGACCGGCCTGCTGCCGCACCTCAATCCCGGCGTGATGAGCTGGGCCGAGATGTCGCGACTCAAGCCCGTCGCACCGTCGATGGGCATGATGCTCGAAACCACGAGTCGCCGATTGTTCGAGACCAAGGGCGAGGCGCACTACAAGTCGCCCGACAAGGATCCGGCCGTGCGACTGCGGGTTCTCGAAGATGCCGGCCGTCTCAACGTGCCGTTCACGACGGGGCTGCTGATCGGCATCGGCGAGACGATCGAGGAGCGGGCCGACTCGATCTTCCAGCTGCGCCGGATCGCGCGCGAGTACGGTTCGATCCAGGAGATCATCGTGCAGAACTTCCGGGCCAAGCCCGATACCGCGATGCGCCACACGGATGATCTCGGCCTGGAGGAGTACCTGGCTGCGATCGCGACGACCCGGATCCTGCTCGGGCCGGGCATGCGAATCCAGGCGCCGCCGAACCTCGTGGACTTGGCCGAATGCCGGGCGCTGATCGATGCCGGTGTGGACGACTTCGGGGGTATCAGCCCGCTGACGCCCGATCACGTCAATCCCGAACGGCCGTGGCCGCAGATCGACAAGCTCACGGCGCTGTGCACCGATGCCGGCTTCGAGCTGCGCGAACGGCTCACGGCCCATCCGCAATATCTCGACGTGCCCTGGCTCGACCCGCGCCTGCTGGCTCATGTCGAGGCGCTCCGTGGTCCTGACGGTCTGGCCGATCCGAACGCGATGCCGGTCGGTCTGCCGTGGCAGGAGCCTGACGGCGGATTCGATGTCACGAGGGGGCGCTCCGATCTGCACACCGCGGTCGACACCGAGGGGCGTACCGACGACCGACGCAGCGACTTCGAGGACGTCTACGGAGACTGGGGTGCTCTGCGCGACAAGGTCGCAGCCGATGCGCAACCCGAGCGGTTGAGTTCCGATGTTGCGGCGGCGCTGCGGGCGGCCGAACTGAACCCGTCCGGGCTGTCGACCGAACATGCACTGACACTGATGAGCGCCGCCGAGGGGCCCGCCCTGGACGCGGTGACGAAACTGGCCGACGACCTGCGTCGCGATGCGGTCGGCGACGAGGTCACCTACATCGTCAATCGCAATATCAACTTCACCAATATCTGTTACACCGGTTGTCGCTTCTGTGCCTTCGCACAACGCAAGACCGACGCCGACGCCTATACGTTGTCACTCGACGAGATCGCGACCCGGGCGCGTGAGGCGGTCGACGTGGGTGCCACCGAGGTCTGTGTCCAGGGCGGTATCGATCCGGAGATGCCGGGTACCGCGTACTTCGACCTCGCGCGGGCCATCAAGTCCGCCGAGCCTTCGCTCCACGTACACGCGTTCAGCCCCATGGAGATCATGAACGGGGTCGCGCGCACCGGCATGTCGATCGCCGAGTTCTTGACCGCGCTGAAGGAGTCAGGCGTCGACTCGCTTCCCGGCACCGCAGCCGAGATACTCGACGACGATGTGCGTTGGGTACTGACCAAGGGCAAGCTGCCGACGAGTCAGTGGATCGAGGTCGTGTCGACGGCGCACCGCGTGGGTCTGCCGACGACGTCGACCATGATGTACGGCCACGTCGATCACCCCGGCCATTGGGTCACGCACTTGCAGACGCTGGCGAATGTCCAGAAGGACACCGGCGGTTTCAGCGAGTTCGTGCCCTTGCCCTTCGTGCATCAGTCGTCGCCCATCTACCTGGCCGGCGTCGCCCGTCCTGGCCCGTCGGTGCGTGACAACCGGGCGGTCCATGCGCTGGCGCGGATCATGCTGCACGGATTGATCGACAACATCCAGTGCTCATGGGTCAAGCTCGGCCCCGAGCAGTGCACGCAGGTGCTCAACGGCGGTGTCAACGATCTCGGCGGCACGCTGATGGAGGAGACCATCAGCCGTATGGCCGGTTCCACCAACGGTTCCCGGAAGGAACGCGAAGAGCTCGAGGCTATGGCGGCGTTGGCCGGCCGCCCCGCTCGTCAACGTACGACGCTGTACGGCCGGGTCGAGCGCGAGGTCGTGGCATGAGTACTGAGTGCCCGAATGCCACCGCGATCGTCCCGATCAAGCCGTGGGGGCTGTCGAAATCCAGGCTCAACGTCGGCGAGGCGAGCCGTCCCGGTTTTGCCCGGGCCTTCGCGCTCGACGTGCTGGACCAGGTCGCCGACTCCTCGCGGGTCGGACAACTCGTCATCGTCACCGCCGAGCCCGAACTCGGAGCCATCGCGCGCAGACTGGGCGCGGTGTTGCTGACCGACCGGCCCATGTTGTCGCGCGACATGCTCAACGTCGCGCTCGACTCGGGTCGCCGATGGGCGATGTCACGTCGCCCGGAGGCTCCGGTCATCGTGGTTCCGGGTGATTTGGCGGCGTTGACCGCCGAGACGCTGGACGATGCGATCGACAAGTTGAGCCGCCACGACGTCGCATTCGTGCCCGATATGACCGGCCGCGGGACGACATTGGCCTGGGCGCATGAGCCCAGTCGCTTGAGGCCGTTCTACGGTCGTGACTCCGCGGCCAGACATGCCGAAGACGGCGCGCGTGAAGTCTGCGAGGTGGACCCCCGGGTGCGTCAGGACGTCGACACCAGCGTCGATCTGCGCGAAGTGCGACGTCTGGGCCTGGGCCCCCACACCTCCGCTGCCCTCACAACCCTCACCCCAACGCTCGCGAGCCACTGAGTTACCGCCCGTGAGTCACTGAGTTACCGCCCGTGAGTCAGTTAGTTACCTGACCGGCGTAACTCGGTGACTCGTCGGCGGTAATTGGGTGACT
Organism: Aeromicrobium sp. P5_D10; assembly: GCF_054049535.1. Lineage (NCBI taxonomy): Bacteria > Bacillati > Actinomycetota > Actinomycetes > Propionibacteriales > Nocardioidaceae > Aeromicrobium > Aeromicrobium sp. P5_D10. The sequence continues at coordinate 201,229 of NZ_JBFUME010000005.1, read as the reverse complement.
CATGGGCGTCGGGGGTGGAGGGGGACTCGGGGGCGGGCGAAGCCGGTGAACATCTCGTAGGCGCTCCGGCCGCTCCGAGCAGCCCATTGGATAGCGGTGAACTCACCGTCCTGACCGGATCCGAGGAGAGTCACCTCGTCCCCGGGCCTGATCGCGAGATCTCCGACGTCGAGCACGAGCTGGTCCATGCAGACACGTCCGGCGATCGCGACCGAGCTGCCGCGGTATCCCACCGGACTGAGCGGGCCGGCGAGGACCGGCACGCCGTCGGCATAGCCGAGTGGAACCACGGCCAAGGTGGTGTCGGCAGTCGTTTCGTACGTATGTGAGTACGAGACGCGGGCACCCTGTGGCGCATCCTTGACGTGGACGACCCGAGCCCGGATCGACATCGCCGGGTGTAGATCCCAGGACGTGTCGGTGCCGGAGACGGGGTCGACTCCGTAAACCGAGAGCCCGCAACGCACCAGTTCGAAGTGCATATCGGGCCGGCTGAGCGTCGCCGCCGAATTCGCGAGGTGGCGAAACCGCGGACGGAGTCCGGCGGCCAGGGCGATCTCCACCGCGCGGTTGAACGCTGCCAGCTGTGCGTCATTCGCGGGGTCCTCGGGCACATCCGCGCACGCCAGGTGCGACCACACGCCCACGACCTCCAGCAGCCCGTCCTGCTCGTAGCGGAGTGCCAGAGCCGTCAGCTGTGGCCACTCCTCTGCGGCGCCCCCGCGCCACATCCCGGTCTCGGCCTTCAGGTGGATCGCTGCGGTTCGACCTGTTGTGCGCGCAGCTTCGGCGATCTCGTCGAGCTGTGCGCACGAGTAGGCCGCGAGCTCGATGTCCTGGCGCAGCGCTTCGGCGTAGGGGGCACCGGGCGCGGCCAGCCATGCCAACAGTGGAGCGTCGATGCCGTTGCGACGAAGTTCGAAGGCTTCGGCGAGCACCGCGACGCCGAGTCGCCGCGCACCTGCGGCAAGCGCGGTGCGGGCGACCTGGACGGCCCCGTGCGAGTAGGCATCGGCCTTGACCACGACCATCAGTTCGGCCGGTGCGCAGTGCGCCGCGAGGACGCCGACGTTGTGGGCCACAGCGGTCAGATCGATCTCGCGCCACGCCACATCATGGCCTGGCGTCGAAGCTGTCTCCGCGGCGCCGGCTTCCTGGACGACCGTCACTGTTCCTCCTCGATTCCGGCACCATCTGGCCCGATCATCTCGCACATCGTCCTCACACGGTCTGGCCTGTGGATACAGTTTGGGCTCTCGAAGTTGTGCCAGGGGACCAACTGGGATGTCGCTGGCGACAGGGAGGGTCGAGGCGTGGCACATTGGTCAACGTGATCACCGCGGCAGACCTGGCAGCCTCCTTGGGCACTTCCGTCATGACTCTGATCCACCCGGGTGCTGAGCGACCGGTACTCGAGTTGGAGCTGGTCGAACCCGGGGACGCAGTGATTCCGGCGCACGGCGCGCTGGTATTGGCGGTCGGTACTCGCGATATCGGCGAGGCCCTCGAGATCGTCGAGCACGCCGGTGCTTCGTCGGGTCTGGTGATGCGCGGTCCGTGGGCGACTGAGGCGGCCGTGCGGGCGCGGTGCGGCGAGGCGGGTCTGCCGCTTCTGGCTGTTTCCGCAGACGTCAACTGGTCGTCGGTCGTCGACCTTCTGCGCAGCGAACTCAGTGAGGCCGCGAGCACGGAGGGCGGGCAACGCTCCGCCGATCAGGTGCACCATGACCTGTTCGAACTGGCTGACAGGTTCAGCGCGATCCTGGCAGCGCCCGTCACGATCGAAGACGCCACGTCACGAGTCTTGGCCTACTCCACGGGTCAGGACGATGTCGATGACGCACGTATGTCGACGATCGTCGGCCGCCAGGTGCCGCGTCGGGTGAGAGACCATTTTCGCGCCTTGGGGGTGTTCCGCCGGTTGGCGACGTCCGACGCACCGGTCTTCATCCCGTCAGGAGAGGACGGCGTCAAGGCCCGCTACGTCGTTCCTGTCAGGGCCGGCGGCGAATGGCTGGGATCCATCTGGGCTGTCAAGGATGTCCCGGCATCGGACGACCAGGCCAAAGAACTGCATGCCGCAACCGAAATCGTGGCACTGTGCTTGGTGCGGGTGCGAGCTCAGGGAGAGTTGAACCGTCAGATCCAACTCGACCAGATCCGATCGGTCCTGCGTGGCGCCACGACGGCTCGACCGTCCTGGCTCGATGACGGTCCCTGGCGGGTCGCGATCCTCACCGGACCGTTGAGCGATGCGGCCGCTGATGCGCGCTGCCAGTTATGGCATTCATTGACTCGTCGCCGCGGCTGGCAGCGCCCGCTGATCGCCGATATCGATGCGACCGTCTACACCGTGGTCAGGGAGACCGGGACGGGGGTCGGCAGCTGGACCTGGCTCAAACAGCTCGTGGCCGAGGCGGGAGAGCGGAATCCGACCCTGACGATCACGGCCGGCGGGCCCGTCAGCACGGTCGGTGAGTTGCACGATTCGCGTGAGACGGCCGATGAACTGGCGACTCTGGTGCCGGACGCCGGCGAGGGGCCGGTCGTCACGATCGAGTCGGCCTGGACCGCCGTTGTGCTGTCCCGTGCGGTCGCAGGACTGGCCTCGCGCCGCTTGGTCTCACCGCTCAAGGAACTGCTCGACGACGAGCGTCGCAATGGAGGAGACCTGGTCGACACCCTCGCCGCTGTGATCGACCACTGGGGTGAACCCCGGCGGGCGGCAAGCGCCCTCGACGTCCACCCCAATACGGTCCGTTATCGCCTGGCCCGGTTGGCCGAGCGGTGTCCGCTCGACCTCGCTGATCCGGCCGTCAGGCTCGCTCTGCGACTCGAGATCGCCCGGGATCGAATCAGCACTCGGCCGATCAGGACTCAGCCCATCACATAAGTGCGACGATCGCGTCGATCTCGACGCGCGCGCCGAGTGGCAAGGCCGCGACGCCGATCGTGGTGCGGGCAGGAACAGGCCGGTCCTCGAAGTGTGCGGCGTAGGCCGCATTGATCTCGCCGAACGACTCCAGGTGCGTTGTGAAGACGCCCAGGCGCAAGGCGTTGTCGAGCGAGGTGCCGGCGGTCGCGCAGATAGCCTCGAGATTGGCCAGGCTGCGATTGACCTCGGCGGTGAAGTCAGCGTTGTCGAGTTCGCCCGTCGCAGGGTTCAGCGGCAGCGAGCCCGAGCAGTAGAGCACGCCGTTGTGGACCTTGGCCTGGACGTAGGGTCCGATCGCAGCAGGTGCGTCGGGGGACGTGATGGCGGTGGGGCTGGGCATGGATTCTCTTTTCGGAGCAGGGTGGATTCAGCAGGAGGTCGTTCAACGCAAGGGGTTGAGTCCGCGCAGCTGCGCAGGGGCATTCCCGGTGGCGATCTGCTCGGCGAGCAGTTTGCCGGTCACGGGTCCGAGGGTTATGCCCCACATGCCGTGGCCGCCGGCGATGAAGACGTCGGGATCGTTCGTCCCGCCCACGAGGGGGAGACCGTCGGCGGTGCACGGGCGCGCGCCGACCCATTCGTCCTCACGCTGGTCGAGATGTGCTCCCGACAGCAGCCGGCCGGCTTCATCGACCAGCGCGCGGATGCGTCGCGGGTCGGCCGGGGCATCGACCTTGCGGAACTCCATCATCCCGGCGACGCGCAACCTGTCACCGACCGGAGTGCACGCGACCCGCTGCTGGGGGAAGTAGATCGGACCTTGGGGTTGCTGGTCGACCTTGACCGTGAAGGAGTAGCCGCGTCCTGCCTGGACGACCTTGCGGACGCCGAACCTGCGGGCCAGCGTATTGAGCCGGGCGCCGGTCGCGATCACGACAGCGTCATAGTGCTCGCTGTCGATGGTGACGCCGTTGCCTCCGGTGATGATCTCGCCGACTTCGGTGCCGGTACGGATGACACCGCCGCGGGCCTTGACTGAGTCGGCGACCGAGTGCACGTAGGCCGACGGATTGAGATAGCGCTCGTCGCGGATCCTGATCGCGGTACCGATCTCGGTCGACAACGACGGCTCCTCGCGGCGAGCCGCATCGCCGTCGATGACCTCGAAGTTGACCTGCTGCCCGCAAGCCAGGATCTGCTCGAACTCGTGCAGCAGACCTTGGCTGTCTGCCTCGGTCCGGAACGCGGCAGTGAACGGTTCAGCGATCCTGGTCGGTTCGGCGACACCACCGTGGTTCATCTCGTCGAATGCTGCCAGTGCATCGGTGTTGAGCGGGATCAGCGCCGTCATCGCCTGGTCCCAGCGCTTCGGGGTGCAATTGCGGGCGAATTGGATCAGCCAGCGCACCAGCCGTGGATCCGCTGTCGGCGGGATGTACACCGGAGATGACGGACTCAGGACGGCGCGCAGGCCGTACTTCAGCACCGACGGTTCGGGCAGCGGCACCGCCATGCTCGGCGTCAGCCAGCCGGCATTGCCCCAGCTGGATCCGGCGGCGACATCGTCGCGGTCGTAGACCGTGACGTCGATGCCCTTCTCCTGGAGGTACCACGCGGTGCTGAGACCGACCATGCCGGCACCGAGCACGGCGACGGTGCGTCGCGGGCGATCACTACTGGAAGTCATGACTCAATACTGAGCCTGTGGCCGGCGCAAGTCCCTGCACCGCCAGCACAAATTAGAGACCAAAAACTGTGCCATGCCCACCAACCGCTCGCGAGTCACTGAGTCACGTCCCGCGAGTCGCTCAGTCACATCGGGGCGCGAAGGATGTGACTCGCGGTGAGTAACTCAGTGACTCATCAGTGGTAATTGAGTGACTCGCGAGCGTTGATAGGGTTGCGCGGTGTCCACCACGGTCGAGTCGGAATTCGTTCTCACCGAGGAGTTCGAGCGGGCCCTCGCGATCCTGGAGTCCGGCGACAATCTCTTCCTGACGGGCAAGGCGGGCACCGGCAAGTCCACCCTGATCCGGCACTTTCTGGAGGACTGCGGGGACCGCCGTGTTCTGGTGGCCGCTCCGACCGGCATCGCGGCCCTCAACGTCGGCGGATACACGATCCACAGACTGTTCAGCTTCCTGGCGACGACGACGCTCGACGACGTCCGTCAGGGTGGCTACAAACCGCAACGATTCGCCAAGGCACTGCGGTCGCTGCAGACACTCATCATCGACGAGGCTTCGATGGTGCGGGCCGACCTGTTCGACATGCTGGTGGCTGCGCTGGAACGTTTCGGTCCGCGCCCCGGCACCCGTTTCGGCGGAGTGCAGATCGTGCTGGTCGGTGATCTGTTGCAGCTTCCCCCGGTCGTCACGACCGGCGAGTCAGAATACTTCTCGACCCGGTACGACACGCCCTACTTCTTCTCCGCCGACACCTTCCGGCGCGAGGACTTCCCGACCGTGGCGCTGACGACGGTGTTCCGGCAGTTGGGGGACCAGCGGTTGACCTCGATCCTGAATGCGGTGCGCGAGGGAGTGCTGCTCGAGAGCGCGCAGCACGATCTCAATGCGCGCACCGACCCAGACTTCGTGCCGCCCGACGATGAGTTCTGGCTGACTCTCGCGCCGACCAACGCGATCGTCACGGCCCGCAATCGGCAGCGACTCGAACGGCTGGACGGGCAGGAGGTCACCCACTTCGCCGAACGGCTGGGCGATCTGAGCCTGTTCGACGCGGCCGCCGACGACAAACTGACGTTCAAAGTCGGCGCGCAGATCATGATGTTGAGCAATGACCAGTCCGAACGATGGGTCAACGGCACACTCGGACGGATCATCGCGATCACCCACCGTGAGACCGGACTGGTCGCCACAGTCGAGTTCCGCGACGGATCGGTCGCCGATGTCGGAGCCCACACCTGGGAGGCGACCCGCCCGGTCGTCGAAGGCGGGGCGCTGCGGCATGAGGTCATCGGCTCGTACGCGCAGCTGCCGTTCAAGCTGGCCTGGGCCATCACGATCCACAAGAGCCAGGGACAGACGCTCGACCGATTGGTCGTCGATCTGAGTGGCGGTGCATTCGACTTCGGTCAGGTCTACGTGGCACTCAGCCGGTGCACGTCGATGGACGGACTCGTGCTGACCCGTCCGGTACGGCCCAAGGATCTGCGCACCGACCGTCGGATCCTGCGGTTCCTGCGCGACGGGGGACCAGGCGGCGAGGTGCGGCGGCACTGCGCGATCGGGATGGTGACCGTCGGCGATGAGGGACGCTTGTCGCGACCTCGGCCGGTCGAGATCGCCGTCGCATTCGACGACGGAGCCTCCATCAGTACTCTGATCAACCCGCAACGGGATCTGGCCGGAGCCCGCGAGGCCTACGGGATCGCGGTCGACGATGTGTTGTTGGCACCGACGTTGGCCGAGGCCTGGACAGTTCTCGGGCCCGTGCTCGAAGGGACCACGCCGGTCGGCGTATCGACCGATCACGCGCTGGGATTGATCGATTTCGAGTTCAAACGGCTCGGCCGCGTCATGCCGTTGCCGATGGGTATCGATGTCCGGCCGCAGGATCTGCTGGCCGACGAGCGGCAGGGAATGCTGGCCGCCAGCGCTCTCGAGCGCGCGCACGCCGCCCTGGCCGCGCATACCCGTCTGGCGGTTCAGGACGGCGGCGCGAGTGCCTTCGCGGCGTATGACGCCACGGATGCGGGCTCGGCATACCTGCTGACCCGCGATCCCACCGCCGTCCCGCCGAGTTCGGTCCACCTGCCGGTGCTGTCGGCGTTGCTCGACATCAGCCGTGAGATCAGCTCGGTGCTCCTGTCAGGTATGAGTGCGCTTGAGGTGCGGGCGTCGATCCGTCCCGTGACGGACGGCCCGCACGAGGCAAGCCTGCGGAGCCTGGCCGCGGAACGCCTCAAGATCGTCGCCTCCCGGTCGACGGGTGTGCCGTCCGGGCTGCTCGACAGGTTCAGTGAGGTCGGGATCTTGCTGGGCATCGAGACGTCCGGGCTGCTCGACGCGTTCACGAGCCCGGCCAGCGCTATCGCCGAGGTGCTGGTGCCGGGTGCGAGGGTGTGTTTCACCGGCGAGGCGCGATCGCCTTCCGGACGGATGCTCGATCGCGAGGACATGGAAACTCTCGCTGCGGACTGCGGCCTGATTCCGGTCAAGAACGTCACCAAGACCAAGTGCGAGGCGCTCGTCGTCGCCGAAGTGGGCACCCAATCGGGCAAGGCCCGCAAGGCTGTCGACTACGGAAAACCAGTCTTTTCGGCGGAGGAGTTTTTCACCTGGGCCACCACCAGCCGACCTGACAAGATGTCGGCGTTCGTGGGTCTATAGCGCGCCGCAACGACCCAGAACCGCCGACATCTTGTGGGGTTACACCAGGTAGTGGAACAGCGCGCTGCCCGGTTCGACTCGCTCTACGCCTAGGGGACTTGCTTCCAGCCGGGCCAGTAGACCGTCCAGATCGTCCGGTTCGGCGAGTTCGACGCCGATCAGCGCCGGGCCGGTCTCCCGGTTGTTGCGCTTGACGTAGTCGAACAAGGTGATGTCGTCATCGGGGCCGAGGATCTCGTCGAGGAACCGGCGCAGCGCGCCGGGTTCCTGCGGGAAGCTCACCAGGAAGTAGTGCTTGATCCCCTTGTGGATCAGCGAACGCTCGAGGATCTCGCCGTAGCGGCTGATGTCGTTGTTGCCACCCGACACGACGCACACGACGGTGGAGTCGGGCACGATCTCGATGCCTGCGGTCAAGGCGGCGGACGCGAGCGCACCGGCCGGTTCGGCGATGATGCCGTCGGATTGGTACAGGCTCAACATCTCGGTACAGATATGTCCCTCGTCGACCGCGACCATCTCGACGCCGCTCGCCTGAACCTGGGCGAACGTGTGCTGTCCGACGATGCCGACGGCCGCGCCGTCCACGAACGGGTCGACCGTGGCAAGCGCGACCGGATGCCCGGCGGCGAGCGCCGCGGCCATCGACGGAGCGCCGGCCGGCTCGGCACCGACGATCTGACATTCGGGCCGACGCTCGCGCATCCACGCCGAGATGCCCGCGATGAGGCCTCCGCCGCCGACCGGCAGCACCAGGAGATCGGGAGTCCCGCCGAGCTGATCGATGATCTCGGGCGCGACGGTGCCTTGGCCGCAGATCGTGCGGGGATCGTCGAAGGCGGGAACCAGGATCGCCCCGGTGCCGCCGGCGTCGGTCTGGGCCGCGTGGAAGGCATCCTCGTAGCTGTCGCCGGCGACGATGACTTCGACGTTGCTGCCGCCGATCGCCGCGATCCGGTCGCGCTTTTGCCGCGGGGTGGTGCCCGGGACGTAGATACGTCCGTGCGTCCCGAGCCGGTCACAGGCCAGCGCGACGCCCTGTGCGTGGTTCCCGGCGCTCGCGCACACGACGCCGCGTTCGCGGGTTTCATCGTCCAGCTGGACGATGAAGTTGTAGGCCCCGCGGATCTTGTAGGACCTGACGGGCTGCAGATCCTCGCGCTTGAGCCACACCTGGGCGCCCGTCGCGCGCGAGAGCCGCGAATTGAACTCCAAAGGGGTTCGACTTGCCACCTGCGCGACCCGAGCCATGGAGGCGTCGATCGCATCGGCCGAGATGGTCAGATTGTCGGGTGCAGGGGCAGTAGACATAACGCTCCAAGATATCGCGGTGACCCCGAGGGCGTTTCGACGGTCAGGAACTGCACGGCGCGAGCGTCGCGGTGAACTCCAGCAGATCCAGGTGCTGCGGAACCGTCCGGTTGTCCTGGTCGACGACCCAGACTCCGTCGACCTGCACGTAACGGCCGCGGTGATCGGCCGACGTCCAGGCGTGCAGGCCCGCGATGAGGCGGTCGATGTCGTCGATGCCGGTACCGACGCCGATACTGGCGCGGACGGCCCCGTCGCCCCAGCCCAATCGATGCAGGAGCGGGTGTGCGCAGAAACGGCCGTCGCGGACCGAGACGCCGTGTTCTGCGGCCAGGAACGCGGCGAGCAACTCCGGTTCGGTGTCGCGCAGCCGGAAGGTCGCGACGCCGATGGGGGTGGCCGAGTCGGCCCATACCCGGGCGAGGTCGAGGTCGGGGATGTCCGCGAGTCCCTCGACGAGGCGGCGGTACAGGGTCTCTTCGTGTTCTCGGACGAGTGATTCGGGCAGTGAGGTCAGCTCGTCGGCCGCAGCAGCCAAAGCCACCGCCCCGAGCAGATTGGGTGTCCCGCCCTCGTGCCGTGCAGGTGCCGTGGTCCAGTCGACACTGTCGATCGTGACCTGACGTACGGCGCCGCCGCCGGCCAGATAGGGCTCGCAGGTGTCGAGCCAGTCGCGCCGACCGACCAGTGCCCCGGAGCCGAACGGCGCGTACAGCTTGTGCCCCGAGAAGGCCACGTAGTCGACACCGGAGGCTTCGAGCGAGAGCCTGCGGTGGGCCAGCAGCTGCGCGCCGTCGACGAAGACTCGACAGCCGTATCGATGGGCGAGGTCGACTATCGCGTCGAGCGGCAATGCCTCACCCGTCACATTCGAGGCGCCGGTGATCGCCAGCAGGGCGAAGCGCCGGTTGGCCAATGCGCCCTGGATCGACGCCAATGTTCCTGCCACGGTGTTCTGGGCCGCGACGATCTCGTGGCCGCCGAGGCTGCGCTGCCATGGCAGAAGGTTGGCGTGGTGCTCGACGTCGAGTGTCAGTACGCGTCCGGGAACCGCGGATGCCAGCAGATTGATCGCATCGGTCGTGTTGCGGGTGAAGATCGTGACGTCCTGCTCCCGGGCGCCGACGAACTGGCCGACGGTTCGCCGAGCCTGTTCGTAGAGCGCGGTCGAGACCTGTGAGGGGTAGCCGGAGCCGCGGTGCACGCTGGCATACCAGGGGAGAACGGCGGTGACCCGTTCGGCCACGGCGAGGAGGGCCGGGGCGCTGGCCGCGCCGTCGAGGTTGACGTTGCGAACCCGCGTGCCGTCGATGAGGGGAACTTCGACGTCGGCGCCGACGAGGGGGAGCAAGGACATGAGCAGAGCCTTTTCGTTCGCAGTTTGCCCATCGCCGATCGGCATGGACCCGGTCGTCACCCGGAGCACCCCACCGCGAAGGAGGGTTGCCGTCCAGCAAGCCGGGGCTGTGCGTCGGTGACGCGCTGGAACTCGTGACCGTGGCTCGACTGTGACAGTTCGCGGCCTCCTATATCGACAAGTCCACGATGCGGACACCCGTCCACATCGTGGGACGGGTAGTGGGAGGGCCTCCGTGCCAGACAAGATCCGTGCTGTCGGGAGATCACGATCGACATCGAATGCGGGCCGTTGCTTCGGCCCGACGAACGAGGAGTGCGTGCACGTGGAGACCTGGAACCTGGTGGCGCTGGCCGTGACGCTCGGGCTGTTCGCGGGCCTGTACGTGCTCGGCCGGTATCGGGTCAATTTCAGCCTGCTGACGTTCGCCGCGCTGTTCCTGGGCGTAGGCGTCGGCCTGGTGTTCCGCGACAATCTCGACTACGTGCAGCCGCTCGGCCGGGTCTACATCAACTTGCTGTTGACGATCGTCGCACCGCTGGTCATCGTCTCGATCCTGTCGAGTATCACCTCGCTCGGATCGACCGAGAAACTCCGCACGATCGGGCTCTCTTCGGTCGTGTGGCTGCTCGCCCTCAACCTCTTCGCGATCCTGCTGACTCTCGGATTGTCACTGCAGGTCGGCCTCGGCAAGGGGGCTGACCTGGCCACCCAGGGGGTCGACACCCGTTCGCTCGACGAGCTCAAGCAGTCATTCGGTCAGGTCTTCATCGGCTTTTTCCCCACCAATGTCGTCAAGGACATCTCCGAGAACAACATCATCCCGATCATCGTGTTCAGCGTCGCCGTCGCCATCGCTACATCCGTGATCGCCGACCGAGCGCCGCAAAAGGTCGCACCCTTCCTGGCACTGATCGAGGCTGCCCGCGAGATCGTCTACAAGGTCGTCGGCTACGTCATCGGCCTCACGCCGTACGCGGTCCTGGCGCTCACCGCGACGGCTGCTGCGGCAGCCACAGCCCGTCGCGAGCAGCTGACGGCACTGCTGAGCCTGCTCGTCGTCGCCTACGTCGCCTGCTTCGTGCACGCCTTCATCGTCAACGGGGTGGTCCTGCGAGTCGCTGCCGACGTCAATCCGATCACATTCTTCCGCCGCATCTATCCCGCGCAGATGACGGCCTTCACAACCCAGAGCAGCGCCGGCACCCTCCCCGTCACGACGAGCCTGCTGACCAAGCGCCTCGGAGTTCCGTCGGAGATCGCCGGCTTCACCACACCGCTCGGCACCACGATCGGCATGCCCGGTTGCGCCGGTGTGTGGCCCATCGTCCTCGCGGTGTTCGCGATCAACGGTCTGGGCATCTCGTACGGCATCGGCGACTACGTCGTCCTGGTCGTGCTCGGACTCCTCGTCTCTATCGGGACCGCGGGTGTCCCGGGTACCGCGACGATCACCGCGACGACGGTGCTGACTGCTGCGGGCCTCCCGCTGGAGGTTGTCGTGCTGACGCTGCCGATCAGCGCGATCGTCGACATGGCACGCACCATGAACAACGTGACGTCGGCTGCGGTCGCCGCGATGGTGGTGACGCGCCGCGCTGGCCAGCTGGACGACTCCGTGCTCAATCGGCCGGTCGATGACGATCCGACCCTGGGTCGTCACGCTGCCCCAGCACCTGACGACACGGTCGTGATGGCGGACGGCGTGCCCGTCGGCGTCTGCGGAATCGACGACCGCCCCACGATCCTCGCGCCCACGCGCTGACCTGAACCCCTGACCTGAACCCCGTAGAAGGAGCACCCCTCGTGTCCACAACACTACTTTTGAACGGTCGGGCCCGCCGTTTCGTCCTGGCCCTGCTTGTTGGTTCGGGCCTGATTCTGAGCAGTCAGGCCATCTACGTCCAGTCAGAGGCTGCCTCTTCGGTGCAGTGGGTCGACGGCAAAGACGACCAGAACTGCCTGAATGACGACAGCGGTCGTGCCGAGACTGAACTTCCGGGCGAGTTCTGGTGCCAGCCGATCGTCGGTTGCTACCAGGACGATGACGGCAAGTGGGTTCTGCCGAGCCGCAAGACCGGCATCTGGCAGGGCAATCCGTCCGACGTCAAGTACGCCGACGAGATCGTCAAGCCGACGCCCAAGCCGACGACACCCAAGCCCATCACGCCCAAGCCGACGGCCCCGCCGAAGTCCGGCGGCTCGAACGGCGGAAGCAATGGCGGCACGGGCTCGAATGGCGGTGTCCCCGGCACGGTCGGAGCTCCGGCTCCCGAAGTCGTCCCGCCGGGCGCACCGACTGCCCCCGCCGCACCGACCGTCGCGGTCAAGGGCTCGGACGTCACGGTGACCTGGGTCGCGAGCCCCAATGCCGCGCTCGAGACCGTCACGGGCTACACAGTTCAGTTCACCGATGCTGCTCCGGTCCAGGTGGATGCGGCGACGCTGACCCACACGTTCACCGGTCTCAAGGACGGCAACTACCGCGCTGCAGTGCAGGCCGTCAACGCCGCCGGACCGTCGCTGACGTCGCCGCCGTCAGAGGTCGCCACGGTCGGCACCCCGATCACTGAAGTTGTCGGCGAAGTTGCGGTCGATGGTGAGCTCACGCCCGGCGGAACTGTCACTGTGACGGGCACCAAGTTCGCCAAGGACGTTCCCGAGCTCGCGCTCGAGCTGCATTCCGATCCCGTTGTGTTGGGCACCGTCGCAACTGACGCCAAGGGCGCCTTCACCACGACCGTCACGATCCCTTCGACGATCGAGGCCGGCGACCACTCGCTGGTCGTGCTGTACGACGGAGACGAGATCACGAGCGCCCCGGTAGTCGTGGCCGAAGCGGCAGCAGCTGCCGGGGACGATGACAAGAAGGACACCGCCGCGGCTGCTGTCAAGACTGTCCCGCCGTACCTCGGCCTCGCGATCCTGGCAGCGCTCGGTGCGGCAGGGGCTGGCTCGCTGGTGTGGCACACAGCAACTGGTCGCCGTCGCCGTGCTCGCAAGGGCGCGTTCCTCGGCCAGCAGCTCCCGGCCGGCGCAGTGGGGGTGAACTGACCTCTGACGCAATGTAGATGGCTGGGTCGCCTGAACTTTCGACAGGACGGCAACCCAGCCAGCCAACTCACCTGTTACATGAATCGACCTGCCCAGTGTGGCAGGAGAAAGTGACACCCTCACCTATGTCTGTCATCACACCTACGCGACGACGGCTGGCCGTCCTTGCGGCGAGCGCCATAGCGGCCTCGACCCTGTTCGGCGTCGAAGGCTCGGCGCACGCCGCCGTCCCAGCTGCCACCCATGGCGCCACGATCGACTACTTCGACGACGTGTACGTCGCTCTTGGAGCGAACAGCGTTTTCGAGACTGTCACGGTCGAGCGATTTGAATACATCCTCAAGAACAAGACCGGCAACTTCGCCTTTGTCATCGGCGACCCGAAGAATGCCTCGACACAGGCGACAATCGGTCAGATCGACGCGGTCGCCAAGGCGCAGGGCATCGAGCACATCTACAACTTCACCCCGAAGCTCGACGGCGACACCCTCAACATCTGGGATCTGTCACAGTCGAACCTTCGCACGGGCACGAACCCCGACCCGGCCGGTGGCAACCGCACCGGCTCCGGCCTTGCGCAGTACGAAGCCCTCGGCAACCGCCTGCTCACCGATTATCTGAACCAGGACACGACGCCGCAGTTCACCAAGGACGCGACGACCGACCCCTACCTGTTCGTCTACAACAAGGACCGCAAGGTCGGTGAGGCGGAGGACCGCATCGTCTCCTCGCTGACGGGCGTCAAGACGGCGGCCGACCTCGACACCCCGGCGGAGGTCGACGCCTACAGGGCACAGGTCGCTGCAGTGCTCGACGACGTGCCGGCCGCCCAGTACGCGACCAACACGCAGTTCGACTTCAACCGCGACGAGTTCAACCGCCGTCACTTCGAGCGCTCAGTAAAGGACGCAGATCCCGCGGTCCAGGCTGACAAGCTGGCTCGCTTCGGCGGTGACATCTTTGAATCGTCCGACGCGACCGACGGCTTCCGCATCGAAACCATCACCTATCCCGAGCTGCAGCACCTGCTGAAGCAGCCCGGCGATTTCCCGATCCTGTTCGGCGGCACGTGGTGCCACAACACTGCGGCGATCATCAAGGACGTCAACCGCATCGCGCAGGAGCAGGGTGTCAAGAAGGTATACAACTTCGACTTTTCGCTCGACTCGACCGGCAACGGTGGCGGCCAGGCACAGCACATCCGTGACAATGCGCTGGTAGACGTTCCTGGTGGCAAGGTCATCCGTCCGTCGCACTTGTACGGCGATCTGGTCAACACCTATCTGACCAACGCTGAGACGCAATATCGGACCGCAGCCGACGTCGAGCGACTGGGCGGGAACGTGAACGCGGTGTCGTACTACCCAGGTGGCGACACCACCAAGGAGCTCAAGCAGGCGCGCAAGATCCAGGTCGGCCACGTCCTGACGTACAACAAGGATCACAAGGACGCGGCCGGAAACCCGGCGCCGGTCGTCGACCAGGCCATCCGCCAGAACGACGACGGTGGCAACACCGAGCACATGACCGAGTGGTGGTTCGTCAAGGGCAAGAATCTGGCTGCTGGCGACACGACGCTGCGTGGAACCGCGAGCCCGACCAGCGAGGCTGGGTCCAACGGGCTGCAGAGCCAGCGGGCCTTCGCCAAGGAAGGCATCGATGAGATCGAGACCATTTTCAAGGGTCTCGCGGGCAAGAGCGTCCAGACCACGACGACGGTCACTGGCGCCTCCGGCACAGTCAGCGAAGGTGCTACGCCGACGCTCGATGTCTCTGTCACAGCCGATGGCTACGCGCCGTTCATCTCGCTGAACACAGTCAGCCAGAGCACGGCGCCGAACAACACCACGGGCAAGCCCCGCGGCTGGGTTGCGCTGTTCAACGGTGACACGAAGGTCGCTGAGGCGCGCCTCAAGCGCGACGGGACAGCGAGCTTCCCGCTCGCGGCCCAGACGCGTGGCAACAAGTCGTTCACGGTCAGGTACTTCGGCCGTGGCGATGTGTTGGAGCCCTCACAGAAGGTCGTCAGCTTCTTCGTCGGTGACGCCTCCACGACGACGCTCGCCGATCTGCCGTCCCGTGCCTTCGGCGCTGGTGGCACGACGACCGCGACGGTCACACCGGGCGCGACTGGCAAGGTCAGCCTGCAGGGTCTGCCCGGTGCCTCGATCGAGGGCGACATCGTCAGCGGAACTGCGACACTCGCGATCCCTGCGTCGACGCCGGCCGGCACGTACTCGGTGACGGCGCAGTACGGCGGAGACGACACGTACGGAACCTCGACCTCGGAGGCTCGCACGCTCACCGTCACGAAGGCGCCTGCAACGCTGAGCCAGTCGGTCACCAACACGACCTACGGCACCGCCTCGAAGGTCAACGTCCAGGTCGGCGGCCCGGCCGGTCTGGTTCCCACCGGGCAGGTCTCGGTCACGGTTGCAGGCAAAGCGCAGACCGCCACGGTCGACGCCAGCGGCAAGGCGACAATCGTGCTGCCCAAGACGCTGGCGCCCAAGTCGTACGCGGTGACAGTTGTCTACAACGGCAGCGCCAACTTGATTGCTCGTAGCGGCTTCGCGAACTTCAAGGTCGCCAAGGGATCAGCCAAGGCGCCGACGTTCACCACCAAAGGCAAGATCAAGGCCAAGAAGGCGGGCAAGGCAACCGTCAAGGTCGCCACGACCGCTGGGCTCGCCAAGGCCGGCGGCAAGGTCAAGGTCGTGTTGAAGAAGGGCAAGACGACCAAGACCCTGAACGTGACGGTCAAGTCCGGGATCGCATCGGTCAAGCTGCCGAAACTCGCCAAGGGCAAGTGGAGCGTCAAGGTCACCTATGCCGGTGACGCGTTCTACGTCGCCAGCAAGACCGTGAGCAAGAGCCTGACGGTCAAGTAGGCCTCATGGCGTCATCCCGTCCGCGGCCCCTGGGGCTCGGGCGGGATGACGCCGTGGCGTCTTAGAGTTCCGGCGTCTTCGTGACGTCGACCCACTGGGCCGCGGTGAGTTCGGCGATACGGTCCGGCGCGATGCCGAAAGCACTGGCAGCAGTGCCGGCTGCCGGGTAGACCATGTCGAAGGCGCGCAGCGATTCGTCACAGAACATCGCGAGGGGTGCCGGGTGGCCGAACGGCCCGACGCCCCCAACTGGTTGACCGGTCAGTTCATGCGTCAGGTCGGCCGGCGCCATCCGGGGCTTGGCGCCGAACTGATCGCGAAATTTGCGGTTGTCGATCCGGGCATCTCCGCTCGCGACCACGACGACGGGGTTGCCATCAGCCAGCATGACCAACGTCTTGGCGATCGCGCCGGGGACGACTCCCAACGTACGGGCGGCGGCCTCGACGGTCGAGGTATCGGCATCCGTCTCGATGATCGTCACGTCAGGGGCGTGGCGGTCGAGGAAGTCGCGGGTCGCGTCGGTGCTCATGGATACTCCTCACGGGGTTATTCGCTGCGCGCCAGCGTACGCGTTGAAGGAGCCACCGCGGCTGAACCCCAACAACGTCATCTCGGCCGACTCGGCATGTTCGACAGCCAAGGACGACGGCGCCGAGACGGCGGCGAGAACCGGGATACCGGCCATATGGGCCTTCTGGACGAGCTCGAAGGAGGCACGTCCCGAGACCTGGAGCGCAAGCGATCGCAATGGCAACCGTCCATCGCGAAGAGCCCAGCCGACGACTTTGTCGACCGCGTTGTGACGGCCGACGTCCTCGCGCAGGCACAACAGCTCGCCGTCCGGGGTGAACAATCCGGCGGCATGCACCCCGCCCGTGCGGTCGAACACCGCCTGGTGCTCGCGTAAACGGTCGGGGAGGGAGCCGAGTAGCTGCGACGACCACTTGACGTCATCGTCGAGGCGACCGAAGTGGGTCGCCTTGTGGACAGCCTCGATCGAGGCCGTCCCGCAGATCCCGCAGGAACTCGACGTGTAGACGTGCCGTTCCAGTCCCGGATCGGGCGGCGGGGTGTCGGCGCTCAGCGCGGCGTCGATGACGTTGAACGTCTGCAGGCCCTGTTCGTCGGTGCCGGCACAAAATCGCATCGAGACGAGCTGATCGGCCGACCAGATCACGCCTTCGGACACGAGGAAGCCGGCCACCAGATCGAAATCATCGCCGGGCGAGCGCATCGTGACCGAGAAGGAGGATCCGTTGACCCTGATCTCCAGCGGTTCCTCCACCGCGAGCGTCTCTTCTCGCGTCAGAGAGCTCTCAGGTGAAAAGCGAGTGACGCGGGTGCGTCGAGTGAGTCTTCCGGCCATAGTGCGACTCTACGGCGACGGCGCGGGCCAAACGTCAGGGCTTAGAGTTCCTCTTGTGGAATCGGAAGAGAACGCCCTTGAGATTCATGATCCGAAAAATGCTGCCGCTGGTGTGACGGGGGTCAGGGTCGCCCTCCAGCGAGCCGTCTCTCATATGGGAGTCAAGAATTCGGTCAAGACCCTTCGCAAGCTCAACCAGGCCGACGGCTTCGACTGTATGAGCTGCGCCTGGCCCGATCCCGACCCGGAGCATCGGCACTCCGCCGAATTCTGTGAGAACGGTGCGAAGGCCGTGGCCGAGGAGGCCACCCGTGCCAGGGCGAATCCGCAGTTCTTCGCCCAGCACAGCATCGCCGAGCTCGAGTCGCACGACGAGTACTGGCTCGGACAGCAGGGACGCATCACCCATCCCATGGTCAAGCGCTCCGGGGGCACCCACTACGAGCCGATCGCCTGGGACGAGGCTTTTGAGCTGATCGGCGACCACCTGCGCGTATCGCCGCCCGAGGAGGCGCTGTTCTACACGTCGGGACGGGCGTCGAACGAGGCCGCATTCGTGTATCAGCTCTTCGCGCGCGCCTACGGGACGAATAATCTGCCCGACTGTTCCAATATGTGCCACGAGTCGACCGGCGTCGCGCTCGGCGAGTCGATCGGCATAGGCAAGGGCAGCGTGAGCCTGCGCGATATCTACGACGCCGAGCTGATCGTGATCCTTGGCCAGAACCCGGGTACCAACCACCCCCGGATGCTGTCGGCGCTGGAAACGGCCAAGCTGCGCGGCGCCAAGATCATCGCGGTCAATCCCTTGCGCGAGGCCGGCTTGGTCAACTTCCGCAATCCGCAGAAGCCACGTGGCGTCGTCGGCAAGGGGACCGATCTGGCCGATCTCTTCCTGCCGGTACGGATCAACGGCGACCTGGCGGTGCTGCAGGGCATCGGCGCGCTGCTCGACGAATGGGGAGCGGTCGACCGCGACTTCATCGAGAGCCACACGACCGGCTATGACGCATGGGTCGAGCACGTACGCGCGATCGACTGGGCCTTCGTCGAGGAGACCAGCGGGCTGACTCGCGCGCAGATCACCGAAGCGGCCGAGATGATCCGCGACTCCGGTGCCACGATCTGGTGCTGGGCCATGGGTCTGACCCAGCATCGCAACTCGGTCGCGACGATCAAGGAGGTCGTCAACCTGGCACTCGTGCGCGGTGACATCGGCAAACGCGGCGCAGGACTGTGCCCGGTCCGCGGTCACTCCAATGTGCAGGGCGACCGCACGATGGGGATCTTCGAGAAGATGCCCGACTCGTTCCTCGACGCCCTCGGTGCCGAGTTCGGTTTCGAGCCGCCGCGTCACCACGGTGTCGACGTCGTCGACTCGATCAGGGCGCTGCGCGACGGCAAAGCCTCGTTCTTCATGGCGCTGGGCGGAAACTTCATCCACGCCTCGCCCGACACCGATTTGACCAGCCGCGCCATGGCCACGGCCGCGATGACGGTCCAGGTCTCGACCAAGCTCAACCGCTCGCATCTGGTCACAGGTGACATCGCGCTGATCCTGCCGACACGTGGCCGCACCGAGAAAGACGTCCAGGCCGGCGGGGAACAGTACGTCACGGTCGAGGACTCGATGTCAGCCGTGCACGCCTCGCGGGGCGTGCTCGATCCGCCGTCCGACCAGCTCAAGTCCGAGGTCGAGATCGTCACCGGGATCGCCGCGGCGACGCTCGGCGACCGCCACGGCATCGACTGGGCCGGCATGTGTGCCGACTACGGAATCATCCGCGATCACATCTCACGGGTCGTTCCCGGCTGCGAGGACTACTCCGAACGCGCGGATCGCCCGGGTGGCTTCGTGCTGCCGCACCCACCACGGGATTCGCGCACGTTCGAGACCGTCAGCGGTCTCGGTGAGATCGTGGTGTCGCCGATCGAGGTCCTCCAGGTGCCCGACAAGCACCTGCTGTTGCAGACGCTGCGCAGCCACGACCAGTTCAACACCACGATCTACGGTCTGTCGGACCGTTACCGCGGTATCGAGAACGGCCGACGAGTCGTGTTCCTGCACCGCGACGACATCGCGACGCTGGGCTTCGACGACGGCGACCGGGTCGACCTCGTCGGCGTTTGGGACGGAGACGATCTGCACCGGGTCGCGCACGACTTCCGGATCGTGGAGTACGACACCCCGCGTGGCACCGCGGCGGCGTATTACCCCGAGACCAATCCGCTGATCCCGTTGGATTCGACTGCCGAATACAGCAACACGCCGACGTCGAAGTCCGTCGTGATCCGCCTCCAGCGGCGGTGACGCGAAAGCTCCTGGGGCGGTGCAATAGCGTCCAAACCACATTGCCGAAGTGGACGCTATGTCACCGCTCAGGGGAGGCCGGCGGCGGAGCTAATCCTCAGCGAGGATCTCGGCTGCGTGGGAGTCCTGTTTCGGTGCCAGCACCGACACCGAATCGTCGATCCGCTCGTTGAGATAACGCAGCAGTTCGGCGAAGCTCGCGGCGACGGGGACGGCAAGGAATGCACCGGTGATCCCGAACATCGAACCACCGGCGGTGACGCTCAGCAGGACGACGGCCGGGTGCAGATTCATGTTCTTGCCCTGCAGCATCGGCGACAGCACATTGCCCTCGAGTTGCTGGACCGCGACGACGATGATCAGCGCGATGAGCGCGTCCTTGTAGTCATTCGTCACAAGAGTCACGAGCACCGCGAGGGCGCCGCTGACGAAGGCGCCGATGATCGGGATGTAGCCGCCGAAGAATGTGATGACGGCCAGGGGCACCGCGAGCGGCGAGCCGAGTATCGCCAGGCCGGTCCCGATGATGACCGCGTCGATCAGTGCGACGAGGGTCTGGGTGCGGATGAATCCGCCGAGCGTCGACCACACCCGGCTGAGCACCTCGGTCAGGTGATCGCCGGAACGGTGGCCGCCGAGAGTACGCACCCACGGCAGGAACTTGTGACCGTCCTTGACGAAGAAGAACGTCAGCATCAGCACGAGGACCAGATTGACGATGATCGAGGTCGCGGTCGTGATCGTGGAGAACACACCCGAACTGATGGTGGTCGCGCTCGCCTGCAGTTTCTCCTGAAGGGCTTCGATCGCGCGGGTGATCTGTCCTTCTGACAGATTGAGCGGTTCCCCGGTGACCCAGTCGCGGACCTTCTGCAGACCGCCGGATGCCTGGGAGGCGATATTGCCTGCCTGGCCGGCGACCTGGGGCGTGAGCACCGCGATGATTCCCACCAACGCGGCGATGAAACTGATCACCACGAGTGAGGTGGCCAGCGCGGACGGCCAGCCCTTGGAGCGCAGCCAGGCCACGGGCGGAACCAGGACAGTCGAGATGATCAGGGCCATCGCGACCGGGAACAGCACCATCCACGCATGCCCGATACCCCAACCGATGACATAGGCGGCCGCCGCGATCACGACAAGGCGCAGACCCCAACGTTGCAGATTGCCAAAGGCTTCATCGATGACGACGCCACGGTCCCGGATCTTGTTCTCAGCCACAGAGACACCTTAGTCTGCGAGTGCCCAATCGACCGGGCGGCCGCCCTGCGCGGCAAGCAGCTCGTTGGCTCGGCTGAACGGGCGGGATCCGAAGAACCCCCGATGCGCCGACAGCGGGCTCGGATGAGCTGACTCGATCGTGGGCGTGTCGCCCAGGAGCGGCTTGAGGCGCTGGGCGTCCTTGCCCCACAACACCGCGACGAGCGGACGTTCTCGCGCGACAAGTGCGCGTATCGCCTGATCCGTGAAGGCTTCCCAGCCCTGGTTGCGATGGCTGCCGGCCTGGCCTGCCCGCACCGTCAGAACGCGGTTGAGCAGCAGGACCCCTTGTCGTGACCACGGGCTCAGGTCGCCGGTGGTGGCCGGTGGGATGCCCAGGTCGGTCTCCAGTTCCGCGTAGATGTTGACCAGGCTGCGGGGGAGCGGACGTACGCCGGGTGCCACCGAGAACGACAGGCCGACCGGATGTCCGGGGGTGGGATAGGGATCCTGTCCCACGATCAGCACCTTGACGTCGGACAGCGGCTCGACGAATGCTCGCAGGATGCGGTCGGGGGCCGGGAGCCACGGATGCGGTTCCTGGCGCAGGAACTGCCCCAACGCGGCGAGCTGGCCGGCGACCGGTTCCAGCGCGGTTGCCCAGTCGGGCGAGATGGTCTCTTCCCAGGTCATGAGGTTGCCTCCTTGGCAGGTGCGAGGGCTTTGGGAGCGAGCAGGCCGGCCAGCAGGCAGCCGACGATCGGCACCGCGAACGTCGCGGTCAACGGCAGCCAATGGGTCAGGAGCCCGATGATCGAGGGTCCGGCCAGCAGCCCGACGTACCCCATGCTCGTGACCCGGGCGAGATATGTTCCGGATGCGGCCGGATCGACATTGCCCGCAGCCGAGAAGAACTGCGGCACGCAGCCGGCCAAGCCGATGCCGAACAGCGCCCAGGCGGCGATCGCGAGCGGGGCGTTGGGGGCAAGAGCGGCGGCCAGTAGTCCGAAAGCGCCGAGCAGCGCGGCGCGGGCGACGTACTTGGCCGGTCCCCACGCCGTGACGATGCGGTCGGCGAACAATCGCACGATCGTCATTGTCAGCGAGAACGCGCCATAGGCCAGGGCCGCGACTGCTTCGCTGGAACCCAAAGAGTCGTGCAGATGCACCGTGCTCCAGTCGTAGGCGACGCCCTCGCCCAACAACAAGGCGAACGCCAACAGGCCGAGCATCAGCACCTTCGGCGTCCACGGGACACGGGGACGGGATCCGGGCCGCGCCGTGATGAGCTCTGCCTCGGTGAGGAACGAGGTGCGAAGACTCAACGCGACAATGCTGCCCGCGACGGCCGCCGAGCACAGGGTCACGCGCACATCGACGTCGAGCGCGATCAGAAGTCCGCCGGTGACCGCGGCCAGCAGCCCGCCGAGTGAGAAGAAGGCGTGGAAGGCCGACATGATGGGGCGGCCGTACTCGCGCTCGACCACGACGGCCTGCGCATTCTGGGACACGTCCACGATGCCGTTGAAGAAGCCGATCACGGCCAAGGCGATGACCAGCTGGGTCGCATTCGTGGCGAACGCCGGACCGGGCACGGCCAAGGACACTGCGGCCGCCGACGCCGTCAGAACCGGCCGGCTGCCGAACCGGTCGATGATCGCACCGGCGAACTGCATTCCGACCCAGGCGGCGATGCCGAGCGCCAGGAGAAGCAGCCCCAGCGTGGCTTGGTCGACGCCGGTGCGGTCCTTGATCGTCGGGATGTTGACGATCCACATGCCGAGAACGAAGCCGTTGAGCGCGAAGACGCCGATCGTCGCGGCGCGCGCTCTTGTGGGGTTCACTGAGCGAGCCTATCCACTGACAGCAGCCGATGCGCATCGACGCTAGGATGGTCCGGCTGTGTCAGCAATTGCCGCCTACCGCGCACTCCTGCGGATCGTCGGGCCCGCCTACATCCTCGTAGCCTTCCTCGGGCGAATTCCGCTTGCCATGAGCCAGCTCGGAGTCCTGCTCCTGGTCAGCGAGACCACCGGACGCTATGGCGTCGGTGGCGCGGCAGCCGGAATCCTGGCGGTGTCGAATGCGATCGGCTCGCCGATCTTCGGCACGCTCTCCGATCGCATCGGGCAACGCCCCGTGGTGTTGGTGCAGTCGCTGGTGGGTGCGGCCGGTCTGGTCGGGATCGTCACGGTGACCGATCCTGAAGCGTCTCGGGCCGTCATCTTCGGTATGGCGGCGCTGACCGGGTTCGCGATGCCCCAGGTCGGACCGCTCGCGCGGGTGCGGTGGCGTCCCATCACCCGCGACGCCGAGGATCAGCGCAGGCTGGTCGATGCGGCCTTCTCGTATGAGGGCGCTGCCGACGAGGCTTCCTTCGTCCTGGGCCCGGCGACGATCGGTGTGCTCGTCATCGTGGCCGAACCGGCCGGAGCGCTGCTGGCCGCTGCGGTGCTGCTCGCGATCTTCGGTTCGTGGTTCGCGATCCATCCCACGTCCGCGCTGGTCGCCAAGCGGACGATCAGCGGCGGTTCGGGCAGCGATCCGCTGTGGACCAAGGTCTTCTTCGCCCTGGTCCTGGCACAGTTTTGTGTCGGCATGATCTTCGGCAGTGTGCAGACCGGTACGACAGTGCTGGCAACGGCCGAAGGGCAGGCCGGGCTCGCGGGTCTGATCCACGCGGTTCTCGGTGTCGGCAGCGTCATCGCCGGGCTCGCCGTGACGGCTCTGCCCGAGCGGGTCATGTACGCGACCCGCATGGCCGTTGCCTCGGTCGGGCTCCTGGTGCTGTCGCTGCCACTGTTGTTGGTCGACTCGATCATGTCGCTGATCGCGGTCATTGCCTTGCTCGGATTCGCCGTGGCGCCTTATATGATCAGCAACTTCGCCTTGGCCGGCATCTTGGTGCCGGTGCATCGAGTCAGCACCGCCATGACGATGCTCGCCGGTGCTACGGGCATCGGCTACGCGGCCGGAGCGGCCCTGGCCGGACGCTTCGCCGACAGCGACGGTCACACTGCGGCGTTCGCCGTCACGATCTCGGCGGCCGCCCTGGCGGTCGTGATCGCCATGACCTCGAACCGGTCCCTGAAGAGGGCCGTTCCGGTCGACCAGGGTTACTGACCCCCTCACCCCCTCACCCCTGGGGCGGTGCGCCAGCGTCCACGCACGCGACGTTCTTGGACGCCAACGCACCGCCCGCAGGGGTCAGAGGTTGGCGAGGGGGGTGACTTCCAGGCCCAAGGCCTCGCCGACGGGACCGTTGACGAGCTTTCCGTCATGCGTGCTGAGGCCACCGGCCAGGGCGGCGTCGTCCGTCACGGCCTGGCGCCAGCCCTTATCGGCCAGCGCGACGGCGTACGGCAGCGTGACGTTGGTCAGCGCGTAGGTCGAGGTGCGTGGCACGGCGCCGGGCATATTGGCCACGCAGTAGAAGATCGAGTCGTGGACCTTGAAGGTCGGATCGTCGTGGGTCGTGGCGCGCGAGCTCTCGAAGCAGCCGCCCTGATCGATCGCGATGTCGACCAGCACGGATCCGGGACGCATCCGCGCGACCAGATCGTCGCTGATCAGTTTCGGGGCCTTCGCTCCGGGGACCAGGACCGCGCCGATCACGAGGTCGGCCTCACGAACAGCCTTCTCGATCGCGAAGCTGCTCGACGCGACGGTCGTGATCATGCCTTGGAAGCGGGCATCGACCTGACGCAGCTTGGCGACGTCGAGGTCGAGGATCTCGACCCGTGCTCCCATGCCCCGCGCCACCTCCGCTGCATTGACGCCCGAGACGCCCGCGCCGATCACGACGACGTCAGCGGGATACACGCCCGGGACGCCGCCGGGCAGGACCCCGCGTCCGCCGTTGCTGGCCATCAGGTGCTGGAATCCGACCTGGGGCGCGAGCCGTCCGGCGACCTCCGACATCGGAGCGAGCAGCGGCAACGAACGGTCGGGCAGCTGCACGGTCTCGTACGCGATCGAGGTCGTGCCCGAGGCGAGCAGCGCGTCGGTGCAGGGGCGTGACGCAGCGAGGTGCAGGTACGTGAAGAGCGTCTGGCCCGAGCGCATGCGGCCGTACTCCTCGGCGATGGGCTCCTTGACCTTGAGCACGAGCTCGGCAGAGGCCCAGACCTCATCGGCGGTATCGAGGATCTTGGCGCCGGCACCGACGTACTCGGCGTCGGGGATCGACGATCCGAGACCGGCTCCGGCCTCGATCACGACCTGATGGCCGTGGCGTATCAGCTCGTGCACACCGGCGGGCGTGATCGCGACCCGGTATTCGTGATTCTTGATCTCGCGGGGGACACCGACCAGCATATTGACTCCTTCGAAGGGCTACTCCCCATGGTGACCAACTGCGGAAACATGCGCAACAGCCCGCGCAGGATTCTATTTCGTTGGTTCTCGCCTCAGGATTTGCAGATTTCAGGTACGAACGACGCTAGAGCTCGATGTCTTTGAACCATGACTCTGTGACATAGTCCGTCGTCCAGCCGAGCGCGCGGTACAGCTCGTCGGCCTTGGTCGGCGAGTCGGCGTCGACCTCCAGACCGACCCGGTCACGTCCGCGTGCGGCCGCGTCGGCGATCACGGTGCTGAGCAGCGACTTGGCCACTCCGCGACCGCGGGCAGCGCGGTTGACGCCGATGTACTCGACGTAGGAGCCCTCGACGCCGCCGTCGGGTGCGGATGAGACCGAGCAGACCACGGTGCCTGCCGCGATCGGTGCGGAGCCGTCATCGGAGTCCACGTAGGCCAGCCACCAATGGTCCCAACTGTGCCCTGGATCTTCGCGGAGCCGCTGAACGAATTCGGGGAAGCTCTCGCGATAGGAGTTGAAGTGGTCCTCGAAGGACTCCTCCAACATCTGGTGCACGACCTGGAGGTCTGCCGCGACGGGCATGCCGTTCTCGTGTCTTTCGACCGGACGCACGAGAACCCCCGCGCGAGGAGTCAACGCCGCTTCCTCGGCCGTGACGGGCCGTTCCATGTGCAGCCAGGTGCGGCGCCGGCTGTAGCCGGCGAGCGCGAGCCAACCCGCCTGCCGGACATCGTCGGCGAACGGACTCTCGTCCAGACGCGTCTGGGCGACCCCGCGCATCTGCGCCATCGCGATGGCGGTTTCCTCGGCCCAGGTGTAGAACGCGGCGGCGATCGAGTCGACCTCGGTCACGTCTCGGTCGAAGTAGCCCCAGACCAGGGCGCGACCGGCCGCGCGGTCGTGCACTGTGATCCAGGCGCGGGGGACATCGTCTTGCCCGACGGCGACGAGTTGGCGGCGGGTCCAGGAAGCCTGGCCGGCGACTTCAGACTCGATTCCGGCCGGATCGACATGGGCCGCCCCCGTGCCTTGGAGCTCGTCGAGGCGCCGCAATGCGATGAGGGCATCGATGTCGGAGTACTCGGGCACCCGGGCGCGCCAGGATCCGGGAAGTACGGGCAGCTCCTGGCTGGCGTCACTCATGGCGTCGGTCATCTCTGCCATTGTCGCCCAGAACCGGGCACCGTGCGGTTCAGCGGGTGAGTCGCGCCGTGAGAGCAGCACGCGCGGCGGGCCACTCATCGTCGGTCATCGAGAAGGTGACGGTGTCGCGCCACGATCCGTCGCGACGGATCCGGTGTTTGCGCATCGCGCCTTCGCGCTGGGCTCCGAGGCGCGCGATCGCGTTCTGCGAGCGTTGGTTGAGGATGTCGGTGTGCCACACGACCCGGACGCATTCGAGGGTCTCGAACGCGCGAGTCAGCAAGAGGAGTTTGGACTCGGTGTTGATGCCGGTCCGCCAATAGCGCGAGCCCAGCCAGGTGTGACCGATCGCAACAGTGCGCATCGCGGGATCGATGTCGTAGAACGTCGTGACACCGGCGAGTTCGCCCGATGCATTGTCGATCTGCGCCCACATGACCAGATCGTTGCGGTTCAGGTAGCTGTCGACGAACGCCTGCGCCTCTTCGATCGTCGTGGGCCGGGCGATCAGCAACCACTGGAAGACCGCATCGTCGTCGGCTGCCGCGAGGACGCCGGCAGCATCGTCGGCGCGCAGCGGTCGCAATGTGACGTGCTGGCCGGTGAGGATGGGCAGTTCCCGAAAGTCGATGTCCACCGACCCAACTCTAACCACCCTGTTACGTCATCCTCCTTGTGACAACGTACGTACTGGCGGGATGACGTCCTGAAAGGCTCAGCGCGGGTACAGCACCCTGAACCGTTCCAGCACGACCGGCATCGCCGGGGTGAATCCGCGGTCGTGGCCGGCATGATCGGTGAAGAACCGTTCGTGCACCGTGCGCCAGTGCTCCAGGGATCGGTCGCCCTCGCCTTCGAGGAGCGCGTGCTCGGCATCGACATCGTCGAATGGCCTGACCTCGACCTGGGTCACCTCGATCAGGGCACGGGGATGCTCCGAGCCGTCGAGGACAATCGACAGATCGCCGACGCGGGGCAGCTGTTCGCCCTCGTGCTCGTAGTCCCACTGGGCGCTCGCCGTCGCGGTCTTGGTGCCGTCGAGCACCAGGGCGATGAGTTCGTCGGCCTGTTCTGGGGTTGCCCCGAAGGCCCACGCCGGCGGGGCGAGCGCTTCCCCGGAATAGGTGCCGAGATAGCCGGGAACGGGATTCGTGCGAGTCTGGTGGCGCGCTGCAGTCCAGAAGGTGTCGATCTCGTCCGCGGTCATCTCGAGAGCCTATCGAGGAATGCGATGAGCAGTGCCTCGCGCAACGCCGGAGGCGCGATATCGAGCAATGCGTTGACCGGTGCCATGCGTTCTGGGACGGTGACCTCCCCGGTGTCGGAGCCGAGACCCGCGAGCGCGAGCAGCCCGTCGAAAGCCTCATCGTCGAGGGTCGCCGGATCGATCGACTCCGCCGCGGCGCGCAGTCCCTCGTCGATCACGATCGGCCCGGCAGCGACTGCTGCGGCCACGGACTCGGCCAGCGCGGTGAGGAACTCCGGCACCGCAGGAGCCGTCGCGGCACACACGGTGAGATGAAGCGAGGCAGGCATATCGCGGAAGCTCATCTGGGGCTGCACGAACCAGCCTCGGGTCAACATCTCGTCGCTGATCGTGAAGACATCGCAGCTTCCGTCGGTCTCCAGCGTGACGAGCGATGACTCGGGCGAAGTGACGAGCCTGACGTGTTCCTGCTGTTCGACACCCGTCGTGAGCGCCGCGGTGCCGTCGAGTGTCGTGCGCACCAGGTCGAGATAGCCCGCATCGCCGATCAGCTTGACGACCGCCCAAGCGGCGGCGAGCGGTCCACCCGATTTGGTCGACTGGGTCGTGGCATTGAGCATCGTGTACCCGGGCCAGTCGGCGCTTGCGAAGAACTGTGCCTTCCGCAGCTGGGGCGTCGCGTGCAGCAGCAGTGAGACGCCCTTGGGCGTGTAGGCGTACTTGTGCAGATCGGCGGAGATGCTGGTGACTCCTGCGACGCGGAAGTCCCAGGGCTCGACGGGGTGCCCCAGACGTTCGGCCCAGGGCAGGACCCAACCGCCGATGCAGGCGTCGACGTGGAACCGCAGACCGCGTGCCGACGTCTCGGCAGCGATCGCAGCAATCGGGTCGATGACCCCATGGGCGTACGACGGGGCCGACGCCGCGACCAGGACGACCCGGTCGCCGTATTCGTCCATCGCGGCGGTCATCGCGGCCGGATCGGCCTTCTTGGTGACGGGGTCCACGTCGACGGCGATCCGCTCGACGCCGAAGTAGTGCGAAGCCTTGTGGAAGGCGGCGTGGATCGTGGTCGGCACGATCATGACCGGATCGGCGACCTTGCCGGCGTCACGTGCGGTCTGCACCGCGAGCAGGATCGATTCGGTGCCGCCGCTCGTGACAGATCCCACAGCGTGATCGCTGCCGTGCAGCATGTCCCGGGCGAATGAGACCAGATCGCGTTCCATCGACAGGAGGCTCGGGAACGCCGTCGGATCGAGACCGTTGGTGGAGGCGTACATCGCCAGAGCCGTCTTGCCGAGCGCATCGGCGTCCGCCAGTCCGGAATCGTAGACGTAGGCCAGCGTCCGTCCACCGTGTGTCGGCAGGTCGTGGGCGCGCAGCTGTTCGAGCTGAGCCAGAATTCCTTCAGTCGACATGACCCTCCTCGGGGGCGCTGGTCTTGAGCTGGGAGTCCAGCGCGTAACGGCGTAGGAACAGCATGCTGACCGCGATCAGTACGGCAGGCACGAATGAGAAGCCGACCGCGATCGCGGTACGCGCGCTGTCGGGCTGGACCGCGGTGTGATCGGTTGACGACACGTATCCGCCGATCGCGAGGATCACCGCGAACAGTCCCGGTCCGATCGCGAGGCCCAACGTCTCGCCGGCGGTCCACACGCCGGTGAAGACCCCGATCCGGTTCGAGCCGGACGTGCGGGCGTCCTCCGCAGCGACATCGGGCAACATCGCCATCGGGAAGACCTGCGCCCCCGCGTAGCCGATACCGACGAGGGCTGCCGCCGCGTACACGATCGTGGTCTGCGCCTCGCGGGCGAAGATCAATGCGGCGGCGCCGGCTACCAAGAAGCACGACGCGAACAGGTAGCCCGACCGCTTGCCCCTCCGCTCGGCGAATCGCTCCCACAACGGCGTGACGAGCAGAGCAGGTGCGACGAATGCCGCGAAGAGGATCGTGGCTGCACCCTTGTCGTCGAGCAGGTCATCGGCGACGTACGCGACGCCCGCGAGCATCGCACCGACGCCCACGGCCTGCAGGACGAAAGCGGTCAGCAGCGCCCGGAAGTTGCTCGAACCACCGACCAGACGAAGCTGATCTCGTAGTGAACCGCCTGCGGTCTCGACCCGGTGCTCCGGCGCGTCGCGGGTTCCGCGCCAAGCGCCGATCACCCCGATCACGAGCAGGATGGCGACGTAGACGCCCATGAGGCGGTATCCGCGCGGGGTCTCCTCGCCGCCGAAGGCATCGACGATCATGGGCGCGGTGGCCCCTGACAGCAGGATCGCGAGGGCCAGGACGATGACCCGCCAGGTCATCAGCCGGGTGCGTTCGGCGTAGTCGAGAGTCATCTCGGCGGGCATCGCCACATACGGCACCTGGAAGAAGGCGTAGGCCGTCGCGCACGCCAGGAACCAGAACACGACCCAGAGGGCGGCGAGCAGCGGGGGGCCGGATGGCCCGGCGAACAGCATCGCGAAACACGCCGCGAGCGCCAGACCGCCTTTCAGCAGGAACGGTCGGCGTCTTCCGTCCCGTGACGTCGAGCGGTCGCTGAGGCGTCCGGCGATGGGGTTCAAGATGACGTCCCACGCCTTGGGCAAGAAGACGATGAATCCGGCCACCACGGCGGCTATGCCGAGGGAGTCGGTCAGGTACGGCAGCAGCAGGAGGCCGGGAACTGTGCCGAACGTCCCGGTGGCGACGCTGCCCAAGGCATATCCACGCCGCACGGCAGGCGTCAGCGGCTCAGACATACGACATGTCTACCGGATCGGGGGCCCGCCCGCGCCCTAAACCGGGCGAGGGTTCTTCTCGTGCAGTTCGCGATCGGAGGTGAGTTCCTCGAGGTAGTTGGCGGCCCACAACTCGATGTTGTTCTCCATGACTTGCTTGCGCATCGCCTTCATACGGCGGCCGTTCTCGCGCGGGCTGGCGTTGATCGCGGCCAGCATCATGGACTTCATGCCGTTGATGTCATGCGGATTGACCTGATACGCCGACTTCAACTCCGACGCCGCCCCGGCGAATTCACTGAGCACCAGGGCGCCCCGATCGTCGTAGCGGCACGCGACGTATTCCTTCGCGACGAGGTTCATGCCGTCGCGCAACGGGGTGACGACCATGACGTCGGCCGCCCGGTACAGCGCCGCCATCTCCGTACGTGGATAGGACGCGTGCAGGTACGTCACGGGTTGCTGCCCGATCCGCCCGACATCGCCGTTGATACGGCCCACGAGTCGATTGATGTCGTCGCGCAGCAGTTTGTACTGCTGGACGCGTTCGCGCGATGGCGTCGCGACCTGCACGAACACGGCATCGTCGACGTGCAGCGAGCCGTCGGCGATGAGCTCGCCGAAGGCGCGCAGCCGCTGACGGAGTCCCTTGGTGTAGTCGAGGCGGTCGATGCCGAGCAGTACGACCTTGGGATTGCCGAGGCTCTCACGGATCTCGGCCGCGCGGGCGATCACGTCTGGAGTGCGGGCGAGCTCTTCGAATCCGGCGGCGTCGATCGAGATCGGGTACGCCTTGGCGAGCACGGTACGACCGTCCGGGAGATAGATCATGTCGCGGTGGGTCTTGTGCCCGACGCGCTGACGTACGAGGCGCACGAAGTTCTGAGCCGCACCGGGCATCTGGAATCCGACCAGGTCGGCGCCGAGCAGACCTTCGAGGATCTCGCGCCGCCACGGCAATTGCTGGAACAGCTCGGTCGGCGGGAAGGGGATGTGCAAGAAGAAGCCGATGCGCAGATCGGGGCGCAAAGCTCGCAGCATCGTCGGTACGAGCTGCAGCTGATAGTCCTGCACCCACACCACAGCGCCCTCGCGCGCGACCTTGGCGGCCTTCTCGGCGAATCTCTTGTTGACCCGGACGTACGAGTCCCACCACTCGCGGTGGAATTCAGGCGGGGCAACGACATCGTGGTAGAGCGGCCACAGCGTCGAGTTGGAGAATCCCTCGTAGTATTCAGCGACCTCGTCCTCGCTGAGCGGGACCGGCACGAGGTGCATCCCGTTGTGGTCGAATGGTTTGACCTTCTCGTCCGCGGCGCCGTGCCAGCCGATCCAGGCTCCGCCGTTGCGCTTCATGACGGGTTCGAGCGCGGTCACCAGACCGCCGGGCGATGTGCGCCACATCGTTTCCCCGCCCGGACCGGTGACCCGGTCGACGGGCAGACGGTTGGCTATCACGACGAAGTCTGCTGCGCCGGCGGCCATGTCGCCACCTTAGCGTTGACTTGGTTGTCGCACCGGTTGCGACTCGGGGGCGACGCGCAACGGCTTATCGTGCCAACCGAATGACATCGCTGTTATTCATGGCCTAGGATCGCTATATGAGCGCCGTGGAGAAGTCGAACGCCGCACAGGAGACCGCAGCACCCTCGTTGTCGGAGCGTGACCGGGAGATCCTGGCGCTCGAGCGGCTCTGGTGGCAGTACGCCGGAGCCAAGGAGCAGGCGATCCGCGACAAGTTCGACATGTCGGCGACGCGCTACTACCAGGTTCTCAACGCGTTGATCGATCGCGAGGACGCCTTGGCATTCGACCCCTTGCTGGTCAAGCGCCTGCGTCGGCTTCGTGCTCAGCGTCAGCGCAGTCGTTCGGCCAGGCGCCTCGGCATCGACCTCTGACCCGCATGGTGGAACACCGCAAAAACGTCCCCACTCGCAAGGCCTACGTGCCGACCGGATGGTTCATCGTTCTGACGATCATGCTGTGCGTCGGCGGGGCCGGCTGGCTCGGCGCGCTGCTGCTCGATGATTCCGACGATTCCTCGGCCACGCCCAAGGTGACGAAGCCGTCGATCTCGATATCGCCGGAGCCGACCAAGAAGACCAAGACGCCCAAGCCGACCTCCACTGCCACGACACCGACCCCATCGGCGACCACGACTGCTCCGGCGGTCGCGCGTGACGCCAGGGTCTCGGTGCTCAACAACTCCAATATCGTCGGCGCAGCGAGGGCCTTCTCCGGCAAAGTCAGTGCGGCCGGCTGGACTCTCGACGGGATCGGCAATTGGCGAGGGGCGATCGACGGCAACACGATCTACTATCCGCCGGACCTCAAGGCGCAGGCAGAACTGCTGTCGGATGACGTCGACATCGACCGGATCCGACCGAGCGTCGCGCCGATGAGGATGGACCGACTCACGATCATCTTGTCGCCGCAGTCATGATGGAGGGTATGCCCTCGTCCACCCGCGCTGCCGTCGTCGCCGATCCCGGCGGAACCCTGCTGGCTCTCGATTTCGATGGCACGCTCTCGCATATCGTCGACGATCCCACTCGGGCCTTCGTCCATCCCCGCTCCGTCGACGCGCTCGCGCGTCTCGGCGCGGTGTTGGGTCAGGTGGCCATCGTCACGGGGCGCCCGATCGACCAGGCACTCGAGCTGGGCGGCTTCGAGGGACGCGCGGGCTTGGAGCGTCTCGTGATCTACGGCCAGTACGGAGCTGAGCGCTGGAGTGCCGACGGCACTGTGCGCAATCGGCCCGAACGGCCCCCACAGATCGCCCGGCTGGCCGAACTGCTGCCGGGATGGTTGGCCGAGTTCGGCCTCGGTGATCTGCGGATCGAGGACAAGGGCCTGGCGATCGCGATCCATACCCGCGAGAGCGGCCCGCAGGCTCTCGACGTCCTGCGTGTGCCCATCAAGACCTTGGCCACCGAGCTGGGTCTCACCGTCGAGCCGGGGCGGCAGGTCATCGAGCTGCGGGCGCCCGGCAGCGACAAGGGTGTCGCGGTGCGGCGGTTGGTCGCCGAGTTGGATGCTCGCCAGATCATCTTCGCCGGTGACGATCTGGGCGATCTGCCGGCCTTCGACGCGGTCGATGCCTTGAGGGCCGAGGGGATAGCCGGCCTGTTGATCTGCTCGGCCTCGCCCGAGCAGGACGCGCTGGTCGCGCGGGCCGACCTGGTGCTGGCCGGACCCGATGCCGTCGCCGATTGGCTCGAAGCTCTCGCGGATGAGTTCTAACCAATCGGGATTATTGCCGCATACCCGCTGGACGCGGGTACGGATGGTCTTGAACTGGCTTAATCTCAGTACGCTTCTGGGCCTACTGATCGCCCGGCTCGGCGGCGCGACGATTGTGCGGCGCGGGCGTGGAACATACCTTGCGACGCGATATCGCTGGTCGTTCCCGGTCGCGAGTGCCTTCACGATCGGCAATGTCATCGTGTCCAAGCACGATCCGGCGTACTTCGCGGGACGCGAGACGTTGCTGCGGCACGAGGACCGGCACTGCACGCAGTACGCGTTCGTCCTCGGGGTCGTGATGCTGCCGGCGTACTTCATCTGCGTCGGCGTCTCGTGGCTCATCGCCGGGGACCACTCGTCGTACAACCCGTTCGAACGCCTCGCGAACCTCGCCGACGGTAACTACCCGCCCCCCACACCCCGCGAGTGGTGCAAAAGGGTCGGATTCCGGGGCTAAAACCGACCCTTTTGCGCCACTCGCGGGGAGGGGTGCCCGGATGGCGGTCACTTTTTGTCCAGCATTCGGACCGAGTGGACACATCGTGAGACGGCTGTTTAGGCTGTGACTACTCATCCAGAGGGGTATAGGGACACGGCCCGACGACACCCCAGCAACCAGCCGCAACATGCGACCAGGTGCTCAATCCGTCCCGGACGACAGTCGATCCGGGAAAGATGACCAGGGAGACACGCGTGACCATCACCGCCGACACGACCACCAGCACCACGATCCGCGAAGGCGCCTTCGGCCACGCGACCGGGCTGATCTGCCGCGAGTGCGGTGCGACCCAGGTGCTCGGCCCGCACTACGTGTGTACCGAGTGCTTCGGACCGCTCGAGATCGCCTACGACTTCCCGGCCATCACCCGTGAGCAGATCGAAGCCGGCCCCGCCAATATCTGGCGATACAAGGCATTGCTGCCGGTCCCGAACGACATCGAGCTCAGCCCCAATCTCGAGCCCGGCTTCACCCGCCTGCTCGATGCGCGCAACCTCGCCGCCGAGCTCGGTCTGACCAAGCTCTGGGTCAAGGACGACAGCACCAACCCCACCAACTCGTTCAAGGACCGCGTCGTGGCCTGTGCCCTGAGCGCCGCGCGGGAGCTCGGCAGCAAGGTCTTCGCCTGCCCCTCGACCGGCAACCTGGCCAATGCCGTCGCCGCGGCCGGTGC
Organism: Aeromicrobium sp. P5_D10; assembly: GCF_054049535.1. NCBI lineage: Bacteria > Bacillati > Actinomycetota > Actinomycetes > Propionibacteriales > Nocardioidaceae > Aeromicrobium > Aeromicrobium sp. P5_D10. Next base: position 166,684 of record NZ_JBFUME010000005.1, on the reverse strand, counting down.
CCGTGCCGGTATCAAGACCGTCGTGTTCATCCCGAGCAACCTCGAGACGCCCAAGAAGGTCAACTCGGCGATCTACACCGAGAATCTCGTCGCGGTCGAGGGCAACTACGACGACGTCAACAAGCTCGCCAGCGAGATCGCCGGCGAAGAGGACGGCTGGGCGTTCGTCAACGTCAACGTCCGCCCGTTCTATGCCGAAGGCTCCAAGACGCTCGGCTACGAGATCGCCGAACAACTCGGCTGGCGCCTGCCCGACCAGGTCGTGATCCCGGTCGCCTCCGGTTCGCAGCTGACCAAGGTCCACAAGGCATTCCGTGAGCTGGTCAAGCTCGGGCTCGTCGAGGACAAGCCGGTCAAGATCTACGGCGCCCAGGCAACAGGTTGCTCGCCGGTGTCCGAGGCCTTTCGCGAGGGCTGGGACGTCATCAAGCCGACCAAGCCCGACACGATCGCCAAGTCGCTCGCAATCGGCAACCCGGCGGACGGTATCTACGTCCTCGACATCTGCCGCGAGACCGGTGGGGCGATCGCCGACATCACCGACGACGAGGTTCGCGAGGGCATCGTGCTGTTGGCCCGCACCGAAGGGATCTTCACCGAGACCGCCGGTGGCACGACGGTCGGCGTCCTGAAAAAGCTCGTCGAGACCGGCGCGCTCGATCCCGAGCTCGAAACCGTCGTGATCAACACCGGCCACGGTCTCAAGACGCTCGACGCCGTGAGCGATCTCGTCGGGCCCGCCGCCACCATCGCACCGACGTACGACGCCTTTGTCGCCGCCGGTATCGCCTGAATCCGCACCCGTCCACAGAGATCTTTCCGAGGAGCACCGTGAGCATCAACGTTCGAATTCCCACCATCTTGCGTACCTACACTCAGGACCAGTCGCAGGTCACCGCCGAAGGCGCGACCCTCAGCGAGGTCATCGAATCGCTCGAGGGTGAATTCCCGGGCATCAAGGCGCGCGTCATCGACGACGAGGGCAAGCTGCGCCGTTTCGTCAACATCTACGTGGCCGAAGAGGATGTCCGTTTCGCCGACGGTCTGAACACCCCGACGCCCGCGGGCGCCCAGGTCTCGATTATTCCCGCCGTAGCCGGAGGCTGCTGAGCCATATAGGCTCTGGGGGAGGTCCTCGGCAGGTGGATCTTTTGGGTGACAGGTGGGAGTGGCGGCATGGTGCAAGGCACCGTCAAATGGTTCAACGCTGACAAGGGCTACGGGTTCATCGAAGTCGAGGGCCAGGATGATGTTTTCGTCCACTGGTCCAAGATCGCGTCTGATGGCTACAAGACTCTCGAGGACGGCCAGAAGGTCGAGTTCGAGGTCGTCGATGGTCCCAAGGGTCGAGAGGCTCACGAGGTCATCGCCAACTGAACCAGCGCGCGAGAAGTGTAAGGCCCGGTCCGGGGGGACCGGGCCTGTTCTTATTTTTGACGCGCGTCACGCCGCGTCGGCCGGACCTATATGACACTTGCCATGACACATCCGCACTGACATACTCCCGGTATGTTCATTGCTGCCGCAGATCCCGTGACTGCCCCGGTGGGGGGCGCCGAGCTCCAGCAAGTCATCTGGCTCTCCGTCGCCGCCACCGTCGTGACGGTCGTCCTGCTCGTGATCGCCTGGGCCCACCGCACTCACCGCATCGACTGGCTCGACCGCTTGGGCAAACGTCTGGGCGCCCAGTACGGCGAACCTGGCTGGTCGACCATCCCGACGATGTTCGTCGCCAGTTCGCTCGTCGTGGCACTGCTTGGCTTCATGTGGGATGTCAGTCTCCATGCGGGCAGGGGCCGTGACGCGGGACCGCTTGCCAATCCGGCGCACTATCTGATCCTGTACGGACTGTTCGCGTTGTTCGTCGCCGGTATGTCGGCGATCGTCTACCCGCGTGATGGTGAGAAGCCCGGTATCGCGGCGGTTCGCATCACCCGCAACTGGTACGCACCGGTCAGCGGTATCTTCATCGCCGCCTGCGGTCTGTACGCCCTGATCGGCTTTCCCCTCGACGATGTCTGGCACCGGTTGTTCGGTCAGGACGTGACGTTGTGGGGTCCGACCCACCTGATGCTGATCGGTGGCGCCGGATTGTCGACCGCCGGCATCATCTTGCTCAACCGTGAGGCCGAGATCGCGATGCGACTGCGCGGCAAGGCCCAGCCGGCCTGGCTGCGGACCGTCATGACCTCGACCGCCTTCGGTGGCCTGTTGATCGGGCTGTCGGTGTTCCAGGCCGAATTCGACTTCGGAATCGCCCAGTTCCGGATGGTCTTCGCGCCGGTCATGATCGTCGCGGCGGCCGGGCTCACACTCGTCGCGGCCCGGCTGTACCTCGGCCCCGGAGCAGCGATCGCTGCCGCAGTGTTCTTCTTGCTGATGCGCGGCATCATCTCGTTCGTCGTCACCGACGTCATGGGAGAGGCGCACCACGTCTTCCCGCTGTATCTCGGCAGCGCGGTCATCGTCGAACTGCTCGCACTGTCGCGACTCAAGGACAAACCCCTGTGGTTCGGGGCGATCGGCGGCCTGCTGATCGGCACCGTCGGGCTTGTCATCGAGAAGCTCTGGAATGACCGGGTCTTCGCGTTCCCGTGGACGCAGGACATGTGGGTCGAAGGTCTGCTCATGGCAGTGCCCGTCGCGATCGCCTCCGGCTTGTGCGGCGCGCTGTTCGCGATGGGCTTGCAGGGCAGACTGCCGACCAAGAACGTCGGCCGGGTCATCGTGGTGGCCTCGGTCCTGGCATTGTCGGGGGCAGTGGCCAATGGCCTGCACGCAACGGTTCCCAAGGATGCATCGGCCCAATTCGCGCTGACCCAGGTCGGCTCGGCAGAATCGCCCGAGGTCATGGCGCAGGTCACCTTGTCCGACGGCGTGATCGACGACGATCCGGCCTGGGTCCAGATCACGGCTTGGCAAGGTGGCGGCGAAGGCGTCGTCACGGACCGTTTGCGGCGTACCGGCACCAACTCCTTCGAGTCGACGCGACCCGTTCCGGTCGGTGGCAACTGGAAGACCCTGCTTCGTGTGCAGGACGGACGCACGCTAGCTGCCGTGCCGATCTTCTTGCCTGCCGATGCGCCGTTGAAGGCTGCCGAACTGCCCGCGGAGGCGTCGTTCACCCGCGACTTCGTTCCGGAGATCGACATCTTGCAGCGCGAACGCACCGACGATCACCCGGCCTGGATCTGGACCGTCGCCAACTTGATCGTCCTGCTGTGCAGCCTCGGGATAATCCTCGGGATCTGCGTCGCGGTCTCGCGGGTCGCTCGCAGGATCGAGGAGCAAGAAGCCGCCGCGGAAGTCGACAGAACCACTACGTTGACCTCATGACTCCCGCTGGTGAGCAGCTACTGGCCCACCACGTCGCACTGCTCGCGATCCCCGCGATCGTACCGGCAGTGGTCGTGGTCGGCGTCGTCCTCTATATCGCCCGCAAGGACCGGGTGGCCGAGCGTGAGGAGCAGGAGCTCCTCGAGCGCGCTTTCGAAGATGAAGGAAAGACTGAATGAAGAATCTGATGGTGGGCCTGGCTGCTATGTCGATAGTCGTTGCCGGGTGTAGCAGCTCGGACGACAAGCCTGACCTCTCGCCGACCAGCGCATCTGCCAAAGCCGCCGAGGACGAGCTTCGGGAGCAGGCCAAGAAGCAAGCCGAGCAGGCCCAGGCGGCCCAGGATGAGCTCTCAGAAGAAGTCGCCCGCAAGGCCGCCGAAGCTCAGGGAACCGTTGTCAAGATAGCGATCAAGGAGGGCAAGGCGACACCGCAGGGTGACCGGGTCGAGGTCAAGGTCGGCGACAAGGTCACGTTCGAGATGAGCTCGGACGCCGCGGAAGAGATCCATGTGCATTCCGATCCGGAGCATTCGTACGAGCTGGTGCCCGGAGAGACCGTCACCGAGTCGTTCACGCTGAAGCGTCCGGGCCAGGTCGCGGTCGAGGCGCACCATCTGGGTGTCACGATCGTGCAGCTCGTCGTCCGTCCGTGATCCGGGCCGAGCTCGCGACTCGGGGTCTGGCCGCACATGGTGTGGGCGGCGCGACGGACCTGCCGATCCCGTTCATCTATGCGATGGTCGGCGCATCGTGGGCGTTGACGATCTCGTTCGCGGTGCTGGCCCTGGCCTGGACCGAGCCCCGGTTCGCCGACGAACCTGGCGCGGTGGCGCCCCCGGCCCGCCGCCGCTGGCTCGGGGTCGTCGGGTTCGTCCTGGCGGCATGGGTTCTGGTCGCGTTGTTCGCCGGCCCGTCCGATGCCGGCAACGGCGGTGTCCAGGCGTTCTACATCTTCGTGTGGGTGGGCCTGGTGCCCCTCGCGCTGGCGGCCGGCCATGTGTGGCGCGATCTCTCCCCGTGGCGGAGCATGACGGGACGCGGCGTGTGGACCTACCCCGAGCGGCTCGGCTACTGGCCTGCGGCGATCGGCCTCTTCGCGTTCGTCTGGCTCGAACTCGCCTCGGACGATCCGGGTGATGTGGGCGCGGTGCGGACGTGGGTCGCGATCTACGTCGCCGCGATGTTGGCGGGCGGGTTCGCGTTCGGCCCTCGTTGGTTCGATCGGGCCGACCCATTCGACGTCTACAGCGCGATCGTGGCCCGGCTGTCGCCGTTCGTGAAGGGCGGCCGCTGGCGGCTGCACAATCCGCTGCGCACACTGCCACAGGTCCCCGTGGCACCCGGACTCGTCGCGGTGCTCGCGATCTTGCTCGGATCGACGGCTTACGACAGTTTCTCCGCCTCGTCGTTCTGGCAGAGCAAGTCACTGTCGGGTCTGCAAAATACGGCCACGCTGCTCGCCTTCTGCGTGATCGTCGGGACGCTGCTCGTGGCCGCGTCGATGGCGACGGGGGGAGTGAGCAGCCAACGACGTCGTGCGATGCCGGGCCTGCTGGCGCACTCCTTGGTACCGATCGTGGTCGGCTACATCTTCGCCCACTATCTGACCTACCTCCTCGAGAAGGGTCAGTCGGTGTTCTTCGCCCTGCTCGATCCGCTCGGTCGCGGCTGGAACCCGATCGGTGAGCCCGATATCTCCTACTTCCTGACCGAGCACACCTCATTGCTCGCCGCGATCAAGGTCAGCTGCGTCGTGATCGGCCATGTGCTCGCCGTCATCGCCGCACACGACAAAGCCCTGACCCTGCTGCCCAGGAGCCATCGCCTGACGGGGCAGTTGGCGATGCTGGTCCTGATGGTCGCGTATACGTTCACCGGTCTGTACCTGCTGTTCTCGGTCTGACGCAGAGCGTGGGACTGAATGTCGGTGCCCGCAGGTACGTTGTCGATATGGCGACTCTCTACTACACCGCGACCACGCTCGACGGATACCTTGCGACCACCGATCATTCTCTCGACTGGCTGTTCGAGGTGCCTGGTTCAGACGAGGCCGAGTCGGGGATGGATGACTTCATGGCCGGAATCGGCGCCCTGGTGATGGGCTCGTCGACCTATCAGTGGGTCATGGATCACGAACAGCTGCTCGAGCATCCCGAACGCTGGACCGACTCCTATGGCGATCGTCCGACCTGGGTCTTCACGCACCGCGATCTGCCGACGATCCCCGGTTCCGGCATACGGGTCACTCAAGCGCCCGTCGAACAGGTCAATGCCGAAGCCGTGGCCGCGGCAGGGGACAAAGACGTGTGGTTGATGGGCGGCGGAGATCTCGTCGGGCAGTTCGCCGACGCCGGTCTGCTCGACCGTATCGTCGCCACCGTCGCACCGGTCACGCTTGGCAAAGGTGCGCCGTTGTTGCCGCGGGATATTCGTTCTGACCGGCTGAAACTCGTCTCGGCGGTGCAAAAAGGACAGTTCGCCGAACTGACCTACGAGGTCGGATAGCCGGTCTCGTTGCGTCACGTTGATTAGCACTCGTATAGTGAGAGTGCTAGACAAGCACTTGAGAAACATCCTGGTCAGAACGATGAGGTTGTGAGCTTCGGCGAGAAGGGTTCGCCGCAGACCGCAGCCGTCCGTCGCGGGCATCGCCTGACCACACCCACGTCGACAACCAGTCGGAGAAACGTACACATGGCAAAAACCATTGCTTTCAATGAGGAAGCCCGTCGCGGCCTCGAGCGGGGAATGAACCAGCTCGCCGACGCCGTCAAGGTGACCCTCGGCCCCAAGGGCCGCAACGTTGTCCTGGAGAAGAAGTGGGGAGCCCCCACGATCACCAACGACGGTGTCAGCATCGCGCGTGAGATCGAGCTCGAGGACCCCTACGAGAAGATCGGCGCCGAGCTCGTCAAGGAGGTCGCCAAGAAGACCGACGACGTCGCCGGTGACGGAACGACGACCGCCACGGTCCTCGCCCAGGCTCTGGTCCGCGAAGGTCTGCGCAATGTCGCAGCCGGCGCCAACCCGATGGGCCTGAAGAAGGGCATCGAGACCGCTGTCGAGGCCATCTCGGCCCAGCTGCTCGGTATGGCCAAGGACGTCGAGACCAAGGAGCAGATCGCTTCGACCGCCTCCATCTCGGCGGCCGACACCACGGTCGGCGAGATCATCGCCGAGGCGATGGACAAGGTCGGCAAGGAAGGCGTCATCACGGTCGAGGAGTCGAACACGTTCGGCATCGACCTGGAGCTGACCGAAGGCATGCGCTTCGACAAGGGTCACCTGTCGGGCTACTTCGTGACCGATCCGGAGCGCCAGGAGACCGTCCTGGACGATCCCTACATCCTGATCGTCAACTCCAAGATCACGTCGGTCAAGGACATGGTCCCCGTCCTGGAGAAGGTCATGGCGTCGGGCAAGCCGCTCGTCATCATCGCCGAGGACATCGAGGGCGAGGCTCTGGCCACCCTGATCGTCAACAAGATGCGCGGCACCTTCAAGTCGGTCGCCGTCAAGGCTCCGGGCTTCGGTGACCGCCGTAAGGCCATGCTGGCCGACATCGCCATCCTGACCGGTGGTGAGGTCATCAGCGAAGAGGTCGGTCTCAAGCTCGAGAACGCCGATCTGACGCTGCTCGGCACGGCCCGCAAGGTCGTCACGACCAAGGACGAGACCACGATCGTCGAAGGCGGTGGCTCGGACGACCAGATCGCCGGTCGCGTCAACCAGATCAAGGCCGAGATCGAGAACAGCGACTCCGATTACGATCGCGAGAAGCTGCAGGAGCGTCTGGCGAAGCTGGCCGGCGGCGTGGCCGTCATCAAGGTCGGCGCAGCCACCGAGGTCGAGCTCAAGGAGCGCAAGCACCGCATCGAAGACGCGGTCCGCAACGCCAAGGCCGCTGTCGAAGAGGGAATCGTCGCCGGTGGTGGCGTGGCTCTCGTCCAGGCGACTGCCGCCGTGTTCGAGAAGCTGGAGCTGACCGGCGATGAGGCCACTGGCGCCAACATCGTCCGCGTCGCTGCTTCGGCCCCACTCAAGCAGATCGCGGTCAACGCCGGTCTCGAAGGCGGAGTCGTCGCCGAGAAGGTCACCAACCTGCCCGACGGACACGGTCTCAACGCCGCGACCGGCGAGTACGTCGACCTGATCGCCGCCGGCATCATCGACCCGGCCAAGGTCACGCGCTCGGCGCTGCAGAACGCAGCCTCGATCGCAGCCCTGTTCCTGACCACCGAGGCTGTCGTCGCCGACAAGCCCGAGCCGGCTGCTGCCGGTGGTGGCGCCCCGGACATGGGTGACATGGGCGGTATGGGCTTCTAAGCCCGTCACTTCTCCGGAGGCCCTCGTTGCGCGAAAGCGCAGCGGGGGCCTCCTGCTGTGGGGCCACGGGCTTGTTTCTTTGCCGGGTCCCTCCAGGACGTTCTGGATTCACCATCCGGTCACCTGACTTTGATGGTCTGGGCCCGTCCGGCAAAGAAGCCGGGCATTCCTGATGGTTGTGAGAGGAACTCGCACACATGAATCATCCCGAGCAGAATCGTTCGGTGCCCGGCCCCGGTCGTCGAAACCGCCGTTTCAGCAAGATCGTCGTGCTGCCCGTCTGCGCGGTTCTCGCAGGCGGTGCGCTGAGCCTGCCGACAGCAGCCTCGAGCGCCGAGGCAGCGCCGGTCATCACCCGCGCCGACACGACCTGGAAATACCTGCAGAACGACACCCATCCGTCGGAGGGCAGCCTGGCCTGGACCGGCTCCGCCTTCGACGATTCGAGCTGGCTGTCCGGCAAGGGCGGGCTCGGCGGCAAGAAGGTCGACGGCGCCGATTCGCCGGTGTACGACTCCAGCAACACCGCCACGACCCAGCTCGCACTCGACGCTCCGGGCACCAGCAACCGGGTCCGCACCTACTTCCTGCGTACCGAGTTCAATCTGACCGCCGATCAGCTCGGCGACATCAACCAGCTGCAGGGCACGCTCCGTTCCGACGACGGTGTCATCGTGTACGTCAACGGGGTCGAGGTCGCACGTACCGATGTGCCGGTGGCGACGCCGGGCATCGGCTACGCCGACGTCGAGGACACCGATCTCGACACGACCCAGGTCACGGTGCCCGCGGATGTCCTGACCGCCGGTGAGAACACCGTCGCGGTCGCGCTGCACAACCAGCGCGCGACGAGTTCTGATGTGTGGTTCGACTTCGCAGACCTCACTCCGCTCTCGGATGAACAGGCCGGGCCCAAGCCGAGCCGCATCATCCTGACCCCGACCGAGACGCCCGAGACCTCGCAGAGCGTCAGCTGGCAGGCGGCCGTCGACACCGACACGACCGGCAAGGTCCAGATCAAACCGACCGCCGGTGGCTCGACCCGCACGGTCAAGGGCTACGAGCAGCAAAAGGCTGTCAACAACACCTTCCCGCACTTCTCCACCACCGTCACGGGCCTGAAGCCGGCGACGGAGTACTCCTACCGAGTGGCTTCGGGCTCGAGCTGGAGCGACTGGAACGACTTCTCGACCGCCGATCCGGACCAGAAAGAGTTCGACTACATCTACTACGGCGACGCGCAGATCGGCCTCGACACGACGTGGCCGAGCGTCGTCAAGCAGGCGCAGGAGAAGGCTCCGGACGCGATCGGTTCGGTGCACGCCGGCGATCTGATCGACAAGGCGAACAACAACACCCAGTGGCAGAACTGGTTCAAGGGTATGGAGTCCGCAGCCGCGACGACCAATGTCATGGCCGCCCCGGGCAATCACGAGTACTCCGGCGACAACAAGCTGCTGTCCTGGAAGGCACATTTCGAGTATCCGCTCAACCAGCCGGCCGACGACACGATCGGCGACCTGGCGAAGCTGGCCGTCGGCGACACCCCGGCCGCCAAGCAGTACCGCGCGCTGTTCGACCACTGGGCCGAGTTCGCGGCGGAGACGGTCTACTTCACGGACTACCAGGGTGTCCGCTTCATCACGATCAACGCGACGGCCAACGCCGGCTTCCTGATCCCGGACGTCCTGCCGCCGTGCGAGGGCGCTGACTGCCCGATGGTCACGGAGGAGAAGGGCGAGGCGCTGTGGCTGGACTACCAGGCGCAGTGGCTCGACCACATTCTGTCCGAGACGCCGTCGAAGTGGAATGTCGTCACGTTCCACCAGCCGGTCTACAGCGGGGCAACGGGCCGCGACGAGAAGCCGATCCGTGACGCATGGGTGCCGGTGTTCCAGAAGCACAACATCGACCTGGTCCAGATGGGCCATGACCATGTCTACTCGCGTGGCTTCAACAACGAGGACAAGACGGCTACCGAAGGCATCACCGACGGTCCGGTCTACATCGTGTCCAACTCCGGTGCCAAGCACTACGACCTGACGCCTGACGGTGACAACGTCTGGACGCAGAACGGCGCGACGCCGGTCAAGCGTGGCGAGGACTTCTCGACGTACCAGGTCATCTCGGTCTCCGAGAACAGAATGCACTACAAGTCGTACCTCGCGGAGAAGACTCCGACCGCCACGACGGACCTCAACGTCGGCGATGTGTACGACGAGTTCACGGTCAGCAAGGCCGACGACGGGCGTAAGGCCGTCACGGAAGCCGGCGTCACGCCCCCTGACTTCGAGGACCTGACCCCGCCGCCGGTCATCACCGACGAGCCGGGAGCCAAGGTCAAGGCCAAGGTCGGCGATGATGTGACCCTCGATGTCGCAGTCGACTCCGAAGCAGAGGTCAGCTACCAGTGGCAGCGCAAGTCCGGCGGCTCGGCCGTGTGGACCGATCTGCGCAAGGAGGACGAATCGAGCCTGGTGCTCGAGAACGTCAATCCCGGGACCGCCCGTCACCAGTACCGCGTCGCGGTCACCGCCGGAACACGCACGGTGTACTCGACGGCGACCTCGATCGTGGTCGACAAACACCGCACGAGCGTCCAGGTCATCGGCTCGACGCTGAAGCGCGGCAAGAATCCGGTCGTCAAGGTGCGGGCATCCGAGTCCGGCACCGTCCGGGTCGACGTCAAGTACGGCTCCAGGACCGTCACGAGGTATATGACGGTCCGCGCGGACACAACCAAGAGCATCAAAATGTCCAAGCTGGCCAAGAAGGGCTCGTCCAAGGCCCGGGTGACGGTCACATTTACCCCGTCCGCGGGTGAGACGTTCACCTCATCCAAGGTGGTCAAGACTGTGAAGGTGAGCCGCTAAAGCCGCCGAAATCCGCGAATAGCGCAGGATGGCCGGCAGGCGAGCCTCGAATGCCGGTCATTCTGCGCTATTTACGTGGTGGGGACTGACAATTCCCACCATGTGAGAACCGTCCGGACGGTATAGCGAAGTTGCCTAGCGTGAGAGTCGCCGCGGAGCATCCTCCGCGGGCACAGACTCCCGGCCACGAGCCGGCACGAAAGGAACATCCGATGTCCGAGAACCTCATCGAGGCACCGAAGAAGAACCGCGGGCTCATCGCGGTCGTCGCCATTGTCGTGATCGCCGTCGTCGCAGCTCTCGCCTTCTTCCTGACCAGAGGGGACGATGACGCAGCAGCCGCCGAAGGCAGGACCGTCAAGATCGGTGTCGTCGGCGCGAGTGATCCGTACTGGGCCGAGTACACCAAGGCCGCCAAGGCTGAAGGCATCAATGTCAAGATCATCGACTTCACCGAATACACCCAGCCCAATCCGGCCGTCGATGCCGGCGAGCTCGATCTCAACCAGTTCCAGCACATCGTCTACCTGGCCGACTACAACGTCTCGAACGACAAGAACCTCGTGCCGATCGGCTCGACCGCGATCTACCCGCTGGGCCTGTACTCCAAGAAGTACGACTCGGCGCAGGACATCCCTGACGGCTCGACCGTCGCAGTTCCCGACGACGCCAGCAACCAGGCGCGCGGACTGCTGATCCTGCAGTCGGCCGGCCTGATCACGCTGAAGGACGGCGGCACGATCTTCTCCGACCTGAACGATGTCGACACCTCCGCATCGAAGGTCAAGGTCAAGGATCTCTCGGCCGACATCACCGCGACGAGCCTCGACGATCTCGCCGGAGCCGTCATCAACAACGACTTCGTCGAGAAGGCGGGGCTCAAGTTCGCCGATGCGATCGCCAAGGACGATCCGAGCGATCCCAACGCCCTGCCGTACGTCAACATCTTCGCGGCACGCGCTGCAGACAAGGACAACAAGACTTACCTCAAGCTGGTCAAGATCTTCCAGGACACCAAGGCCGTGACCGATGGTCTGCAGAAAGTCTCGGGCAACACCGCCGAGCTGTTGAAGACGCCGGTCGCCGACCTCGAGACCTCGCTGGCCAAGGTCGAGAAGGACACCGCTGCAACCAAGTGATCGAGCTGCGATGATTCCCGGGCGGGGGCGATCCTCCCGCCTGGGAATCTGCTGCTCCAGGAGGAATGATCCATGCCACTCATCCAGCTTCAAGGCGTCTCGAAGACGTTCCCGCCATCTCGCAAGGGCGGCGATCCCGTCCACGCGGTTCGTGACGTCGACCTGTCGGTGGAGGCAGGTGAGATCGTCGGCATCGTGGGCTACTCCGGCGCGGGCAAGTCGACTCTCGTGCGCCTCATCAACGCCCTGGAGCCGACAACAGCCGGCTCGCTCTTCGTCGACGGCACCGATCTCACGACGCTGTCCGAGCGACGGCTCCAGAGAGCACGTCTGGAGATCGGCATGATCTTCCAGCAGTTCAACCTCCTGCAGTCGCGCACCGTCTGGGGCAATATTTCCTACCCACTCGAAGTGGCGAAGGTTCCCAAGGCCGAGCACCAGCAGCGCATCTCAGACTTGTTGAACTTCGTCGGGCTCGCCGACAAGGCGCACGCCTGGCCCGAGGAGCTGTCCGGAGGTCAGAAGCAGCGGGTCGGCATCGCCCGGGCTCTCGCGACATCGCCGAAGATCCTGTTGGCCGATGAGGCGACGAGTGCGCTCGATCCGGAGACCACCGTCGAGGTGCTGGGCCTGCTCAAGAAGGTCAACGCCGAGCTCGGCATCACGATCGTGGTCATCACCCACGAGATGGAGGTCGTCAAGACGATCGCCGATCGGGTCGTGGTCATGGAGCAGGGCCGCATCGTCGAGCAGGGAGCGGTCTTCGACATCTTCTCCCGGCCCCAGCATCCGGCCACTCGGGGTTTCGTCTCGACGCTGGTCGATGCGGTACCGGATGCGGTGACACTCGAGGGACTGCGCCGCAGCCACACGGGCCGACTCCTGACGGTGTCGTTCCGGGATGAGTCGGTCAGTCAGTCGGCCGTGTTCGCCGAGATCATCAACCGAGGTGTGGAGTTCGAATTGGTCTTCGGCGGGATCGAGGACGTTCGGGGCCGTGCCTTCGGGCACCTCACGCTTGAACTGCGCGGTGACGCCGCGGCGGTCGAGAGCGCTGTCGCAGCAGTCAGTGCCCTGGTCGAGACGACGGAGGTGGCCTGATGGATCGCGTCTGGGAACTGCGTCCGGAATTTGTCGAGGGTTTGATCATCACGCTGCGGCTCGCCGCCGGCGGGCTGTTGATCGGGGGGACGTTCGGACTGGTGATCGGAACGGCCCTCTATGTCGCTCGAGGGCGTGGAATCCTGCCCAACCGGCCGCTCAGTCTTGGTCTCAACGTCGCGGTCAACTTCATGCGGCCGATCCCGTTCATCCTGCTCACGATTGCCCTGCAGCCGGTGTCGCGCTGGCTGGGTATCTCGGGCATCAGCGAGGGGCACGCCCTCGTGGCGATCGTGTTCGGTTCGACATTCGGCATCGCCCGCATCGTCGAGCAGAACCTCATGGCGGTCGACCCCGGCGTGCTTGAGGCCGCACGTGCGATGGGCGCGAGCCGGTGGAGGGTCGTCTGGTCGGTGCTGCTGCCCGAGGCGAGAGGATCGCTGATCCTCGGCTTCACGTTCGCGCTGGTCGCGATCGTCGACATGACCGCGATCGTCGGCATCATCGGGGTCCATTCCCTGGGTTACGTGGCCTTGACCTACGGCCTGAGGCAGTTCGACTGGACCGTCACGGCGATCGCGATCCTGCTGATCATCATCATCGTCCAGATCGGTCAGTTCGCCGGAAATGCCTGGGCCCGCAAAGTCCTCCGCCGCTGAACCGCGAGTGGTGTGGTTTGGTCTTTCTGGGACGGCGAGTCTGTCCAAGACGCACCACTCGCGCCTCGGAATGCACCACTCGCGGTTCTGGGTCAGAGGTAGGTTCTGACTTCCTTCAGCTCCGGGAAGAAGGTCAGCTGTAGAGCCTTCTCCAGGAACTTCGTGCCGCTGCTTCCGCCGGTTCCCGTCTTGTGGCCGATGATGCGTTCGACGGTCTTGAGGTGACGGAAGCGCCAGAGCTGGAAACTCTCCTCGACGTCGACGAGCTCCTCGCACATCTCGTACGCGTCCCAGAATGTGTGGGGCTCGGCGTAGATCCGGCGGAATACCTCGACGACGCCGGCGTGGATGACGTACGGCTCGGCGAGATCCCGCTCGAGGACGTCTTCCGGTACAGCATGTCCGCGGCGGGCCAAGAATCGCAGGAACGCGTCGTACAGGCTGGGAGATTGAAGATCCGTCAGCAGACCGTCATGCAGGACCGGATCGTGGTCGAAGACCTTGATCATCTGAGGGTTCTTGTTGCCGAGCAGGAACTCGACCGTCCGGTACTGCGGCGACTGGAAGCCCGACGATTTGCCGAGAGCATCGCGGAACTGCACGTACTCGACCGGCGTCAGAGTCTCCAACACCGACCACTGCTCGAACATCTGCTTCTGGATCGCTTTGATCCTGGCCAGACGCTTGAGCGCAGGCGGCAGATCATCGCTCCCGATCAGCTCGATCGCCGATCGCAGCTCGTGGATCAGTTGCTTGAGCCACAGCTCGGTGACCTGATGCTGGATGATGAACAGCATCTCGTCGTGATGATCGGTGACCGGACGTTGCGCCGCCAGGAGAGTCGGTAGCTGAAGATAGCCGGCATACGTCAGCTCACCGCGCAGATCTGTGGCGACGCCGGCTTCGATCGGGCGGAAAGACTCGTTCATACCTTGCACGGTATGCGCTGTTGCCGCATGGCAGGGTGTAACCATGGCGCTCATCGAGGCACGATCCCTCGGCAAGACCTACGGAAAGACCCGTGCGGTCAACGATCTGTCATTCGTGGTGCGCCCCGGAAGCGTGACCGGATTCCTGGGTCCCAACGGCTCCGGGAAGTCCACGACGATGCGACTCATGCTCGGCTTGGATCGTGGCGACGGAACGACAACGTTCGACGGCTTGCCCTTCGCCGCGTTGGAGCATCCGATGCGGCATGTGGGGGCGCTGTTGGAAGCCAAACCCTTCCACCCCACCCGGCAGGCCCGTAATCACTTGCGGATGCTCGCAGCGTCCAACGGCATCAGCGATGCCCGCGTCGACGAGGTGCTCGAGCTGGTCGGTCTGCAGAGTGTCGCGCGCGGCAAACCCGGCAAGTTCAGTCTCGGTATGGGGCAGCGCCTCGGCATCGCCAGCGCTCTTCTGGGCGATCCGCACACGCTGATCCTCGACGAACCCAGCAACGGTCTCGATCCTCAAGGCATTCAGTGGTTGCGCACGCTGCTCAAACACCTGGCGGCCGAGGGGCGATCCGTGTTCGTCTCCAGCCACCTGTTGCAGGAGATGGCGGTCCTCGCCGATGAGCTCGTCGTCATCGGGCGCGGCAAGATGCTGGCCAATGGCCCGGTGCAGGATTTCATCTCGCACAGTCGGCTCGGCTCCGTGGAGGTCCGAACACCCGACGGCACACTGCTCGAACCCGCGCTGGCAGCTCTCGGCGCGCAGATCGCTGTCGAGGACGGTGCGCTGATCGTCCGGGGCATCTCGGCCGAACAGATCGGCGACGCCGCACATACTGCCGGTGCGCGTCTCCACCAGCTGGCGACCAGGCAAGCGACGCTGGAGGAGGCTTTCCTCGAAGCTACCGGCCTGTCCGAGGAGTTCCGGGGAGGTGCCGCATGATCGACGCGCTGCGGTATGAGTACGTCCGGTTGCGCACGATTCGTTCGACGTACTGGTTGCTCGGCTTCGCCCTGCTGTTTCAGACCACGCTCTCGGTTGTGCTGGCGATCGTGATCGCGCGCTCCGACTCGTTCGACCAGGACCCTTTCGAGATCATCGCCACGATCGGTGCCTCAGCCGGTTTCGCGCCGCTGTTCATCGCGTACATCATCGGCATGATCGGAGTGTTCACCTTCGGCCACGAGTACCGCCACGGCATGATCCGGGCGACGCTGACCGCGGTGCCCAACCGCACTCACGTCTTCATGGCCAAGGTGATCTCCACGACGCTGGTGTCGATCTTTGCCTCGCTGCTGTGCATCGTCGTCGCGGTCATCACAGTGCTCGCATTTGGCCTGGACCGACCGGCGGCCGGCGACTTCGTCAACATGACAGTCGGCACGACGCTGTTCACGGTGCTGTTCTCGCTGTCGGGCCTGGCCTACGCCGCGATCACCCGCAACCAGACCGCCGCCGTCGCATTGCTGCTGCTGGTGCCGTCATTGGTCGAGACGATCATCCGGGCGATCATCCTCGCGATCAAGGGGGCGTCGGAAAATCCCGGCGAGGACGGCGGCATCGTCTCGCTGCTGCGATTCCTGCCGTATGACGCCGGAGGACGGCTCTACACCCGTGCATCGCTCGACGACCTGCTGTCGTTCCTCGGGTACACCCCGTTCGGGCCGGTGGGCGGTGGCACCGTGATGGCGGTGTTCGTCGGAGCGCTGCTGGTCATCGGGTATGCGCTGTTCCGACGACGGGACGCCTGAGTGAGATCTGAGCACCGCGACCGGCTGCGCGTCGCGGGGGTCGACGCCGCCGCCCTCGACGGCATCGGGTTCGAGCTGGTCACTGAGCGGTTGCCGCAGTGGTGGCATGACTGCGGCAATGCGTTGTACTTCGCCAAGGGCGCCAGGTTGCCCCAGCGAGTCATGGAGACTCTGGTGATGTTCCCGGTGCGGGATGTGCTGATCGTGATCGGCTCCGACCTCACCTGGTTGACTTCGCTGCTGGTGGGCGGCGACAACGCGGTGGTGTTCGTCGGGTCGAGCTGTGCCATCACGGCCGGGGAGATGTACTGCGGCGGCGATTCGCGCATCGTGCTGCAAGGGCAGGTGCTGGGTACCCGAAGCGCGATCCTCGACGCCCGCAACGGCGGGAGCATCGTGGCCGAACGCGATCAACTGTGGGCCGCCGATGTCTACATCGCGACAGATGACATGCACCGGCTCGAAGATGCCGAGACCGGCGAGCGAATCAACCCGTTCGGGGCCCACATCCGCCTCGGCCCGCATGTCTGGCTGTGCCGCGACGCCGTCCTGACCGGACATGTCGAGATTGGTGAAGGCTCCGTCGTCGGGATGCGCAGCATGGTGCGGGGACAGAAGATCCCATCGCGTTGTGTCGCCGCCGGATCGCCGGCCAGGATCGTCCGCGAAGGAGTTACCTGGAGTCACGACGACCTGCCCTGATCGGGTCTGGGAGAGTTCTGTCATGACTCTCACCCACAATGTCTACTTCGACGGCGGCGTCCAGAGCCTTGCGTACGACCGCGACGGAGCGACGTCGAGCATCGGCGTCATGGCCGCCGGCGAGTACCACTTCGGCACAGCGGCGCCCGAGCGTATGACGGTTGTCGACGGCGAACTCGTGGTGCTGCTGCCCGGCAGCTCCGACTGGGTAACGTGTGGGGCGGGCTCGTCGTTCGAGGTGCCGGGAGACAGCGGCTTCGATGTACGCGTGGTCGGTGCAGCCTCGTACCTGTGCCAATACCTGTGAACGGAGCGCTCTGATCCCAGCCGTTTCGTCGCCGGCCGCCACGTGACGCATGCCACATCGGCACGTACACTCGCCGCATGGGCCGGACCAACGATCTGGCGATGCCACCCGGTGCGGATCCGGCGGCACTGTCGAGATACCTCAACGCTGCGCACGATGCGTTCGTCGCGTCCGGCCGGGGCGATCCTGCCTTGCGCAGCCTGGTTCTCGACTCGTGGCGACGCAGCCTCGAAGGCGGTCTCGATCCCGAGCAGGCCATGGCCGAGATCCGGCTCGACGACGATCTGCTCGCCGATATCCGCGACTCGCACCCGTTGGCGGCCGGTATGCCGGTCATCCGCAAGTTGCTGGTCGAGAGCGCGGCCGACTCCGGGCTACTAGTCGCCGTCAGCGATGCGGCCGGGCGGTTGCTGTGGGTTGAGGGCGATGCGGCGCTGAGGGCGCGCGCCGAGAGTATGCACTTCTTGCCGGGAGCCGATTGGAGCGAGTCGAGTATCGGTACGAACGCTCCGGGGACGGCGCTCGCGCTCGACCGGCCGGTGCAGATATTCGGTGCCGAGCACCTGGCCAGGCAAGTCACGCCGTGGAGCTGTTCCGCCGCGCCGATCCACGATCCCGACACCGGGGCGATCCTCGGGGTGCTCGACCTGACCGGTGGCGACGAGGTCGCGACGCCCCAGACCCTGACGCTGGTGCGC
Source organism: Aeromicrobium sp. P5_D10 (assembly GCF_054049535.1). Lineage (NCBI taxonomy): Bacteria > Bacillati > Actinomycetota > Actinomycetes > Propionibacteriales > Nocardioidaceae > Aeromicrobium > Aeromicrobium sp. P5_D10. The sequence goes on along the minus strand of NZ_JBFUME010000005.1, from coordinate 148,851 downwards.
GCTACGGTCGCTGCGGTCGAGGCCGAACTTCGGATCGAGCGTCTCGGCCCGCTGCGGCACGGCTCGGTCGCGGTGAGCGGCTGGACGACTCCGACCTTGGACGTTCTGGGTGGCCATGGCGCGACGTTGCGTCACGGTGCCACGACAACCCGCTTGAGCCTGAGGCACAGCGAGATGCTGTTCCTGCTGTGTGAATCCTCAGACGGTCTGACAACCGCTGAGTTGGGTGTGGGGCTGAGCGAAGAGGACCAGGCACAGGTCACGGTGCGCGCCGAATTGTCGCGCCTGCGCGGCGTCCTGGGCCCGATCGAGTTGGGTTCACGACCGTACCGGCTGGAGAGCACGGTCATGACCGACGTCTCTCAGGTGCGCGAGGACCTCGTGGCGGGGCGTCTGCGCCGGGCCGTGGCCAGATATCGCGGACCGATCCTGCCGAGTTCGGATGCACCCGGAATCGAATCGCTCCGCGAGGAACTCCACATGCACGTGCGATCGTGCCTGCTGGTGTGCGATGACGCCGACGCATTGCTGTCGTTCGCCGACACGGCGCATGGCCGTGACGACTTCGAGATCTGGGAGCGGGTGCTGTCGATCCTGCCCCGGACGTCGCCGCGTTACAGCCAGGTCGAGGCCCACGTAGCCAAGCTGGACGACCAACTAGGCGTATAAGCCTGGCCGTACCGTCAAACTGACCGTAGGTCGAGCGAAGCGAGACAAGCGCCCGGGCGAAGCCCGGCAGCGGCGGAGCCGCTGGAGCGGGGAGCGAAGCGAGCCGCGCGCTGCAACTGGGTTGCAACCCTCTCGTGACTAGCGTCACAGGCATCCCCTCATTGCCACAAGGAGTTGCCATGACTGTGTACGCCCAGCCAGGAACCGAAGGAAGCGTCGTCTCCTACAAGTCGCGCTACGACCACTGGATCGGCGGTGAGTACGTCGCACCGGTCAAGGGTCAGTACTTCGAGAACATCTCGCCGGTCAACGGCAAGGTCTTCTGCGAGGTGGCCCGCGGCACCGCGGAAGACATCGAAGCCGCGCTGGACGCCGCTCACGCAGCCGCCCCGGCCTGGGGCAAGACCTCGGTGACCGAACGCGCCAATATCCTCAACCAGATCGCCGACCGGATCGAGACGAATCTCGAGATGCTGGCTGTCGGCGAGACGTGGGACAACGGCAAGCCGGTCCGCGAATGCATGGCCGCCGATCTTCCGCTCGTGGTCGACCACTTCCGCTACTTCGCAGGTGCGATTCGGGCCCAAGAGGGCGCGCTGTCGCAGTTGGACGACAACACCGTGGCCTATCACTTCCACGAGCCGCTGGGCGTTGTCGGCCAGATCATCCCGTGGAACTTCCCGCTGCTCATGGCGACGTGGAAACTCGCCCCGGCACTCGCGGCCGGAAACGCCGTCGTGCTCAAGCCCGCCGAGCAGACCCCGGCCTCGATCATGTTGCTGATCGAGCTGATCGGTGACCTGTTGCCCGCCGGTGTGCTCAACATCGTCAACGGCTTCGGCGTCGAGGCCGGTGCCCCGCTCGCGTCGAGCTCGCGCATCCGCAAGATCGCGTTCACGGGTGAGACCACGACCGGACGACTCATCGCGCAGTACGCGAGCCAGAACCTGATTCCCGCGACGTTGGAACTCGGCGGCAAGAGCCCGAACATCTTCTTCGAGGACGTTGCCAGCAAGGACGATGCGTTCTACGACAAGGCGCTCGAAGGCTTCGCGATGTTCGCGCTCAACCAGGGCGAGGTCTGCACGTGCCCGAGTCGTGGCCTGATCCAGAACTCGATCCTCGAACAGTTCCTGCCCGCAGCGACCGAGCGGGTCAAGGCGATCAAGCAGGGAAATCCGCTCGACACCGACACCATGATCGGCGCGCAGGCCAGCAACGACCAGCTCGAGAAGATCCTGTCGTACTTCGAGATCGGCGTGCAAGAAGGTGCACGGATCATCACCGGCGGCGAGCGGGTCGACCTCGGGGGTGACCTGTCGGGCGGCTACTACGTCGCGCCGACGATCTTCCAGGGCAATAACAAGATGCGGATCTTCCAAGAGGAGATCTTCGGCCCCGTCGTCTCGGTCACGGGCTTCGACGACTACGCCGACGCGATCGACATCGCCAACGACACGCTGTACGGCCTCGGTGCCGGTGTCTGGTCGCGTGATGCGAACACCGCCTATCGGGCCGGCCGCGATATCCAGGCCGGACGGGTGTGGACCAACTGCTATCACCAGTACCCCGCGCACGCGGCGTTCGGTGGCTACAAGTCGTCGGGCATCGGACGCGAGAACCACAAGATGATGCTCGATCACTACCAGCAGACCAAGAACCTGTTGGTGTCGTACGACGAGAACAAACTCGGATTCTTCTGAGGATGTGGACACATGAGTGTTGATCGCGTGGCGATAACGCCGGAGGCCGCGGAACTTCTCCGCGGCCTCCGGGCCTCGCACGCCAAGCCGTTGATGTTCCACCAGTCGGGTGGCTGTTGCGACGGCTCGGCGCCCATGTGCTTCACGCAGGGCACCTTCCTCACAGGACATCAGGACGTCCATCTGGGCGATCTGGAGTACGGCGCTGAGGAAGTCGCGCCGGTGTGGATCTCGCGTGAGCAGTTCAACTACTGGTCGCACACCCACATCACGATCGACGTCGTTCCGGGACGGGGTGCCGGGTTCTCGATCGAGGGGCCGACCGGCAACCGCTTCATCATCCGTTCGCGCATCTTCACCGAGGAGGAGACCGCCGAACTGGCGACGCAGGACGCGCTCTGACGGCATCGTGAAAAACTCTGGCACATATCTCGTCATGTTCGAGTAGGTGAGCACTCTCTTTCGGTAGACGTACGCGGCACCCAGCCGTGTTCTCCCCGAATAGCCGAGGTTTCTTCATCGTGCGTGCCCCCACTCGCAGGACCCTACGCGCGGCCGTTTTGGCCGTGCTGGCACCCGCAGTCGCATTGTCCGGACTCGCGGCGCTCAACTCTCCGGCCAGCGCCGCTGCGCAGCTCGACGGGCAGACGCCCGCCACGGCGGCCGCGTCCTGCTGGGAGATCAAGCAGACCACGCCGTCATCGCCCGACGGCGTCTACTGGATCCTGACCCCACAGCTGAAGGTCCCGACCCAGATCTACTGCGATCAGAGCACCGATGGCGGCGGCTGGGCACTGGTGGGCCGCGGCCGCAATGGCTGGTCAATGGCCTACAACGGCAATGCCACTCCTGCCCAGGTCGCGAGTCCGGTCACGGGGCAGGCGGCATTCGCGCCCAAGCAGCTCGATTCGGCGGTTGTCAACGCGCTCTTGGGCGGTAAGCGTTTCGACGATCCGATGTTCGGCGACGGAGTGCGTATTCGTCGCGCGACCAACACGGCGGGCACCGAATGGCAGGAGACCCGCTGGACCTACCGGGCCAACTCGCGTGATCGCTGGAACTGGTCGTTCGGTGCGGGCTTCCCGCTGGCGTCGGTCAACATCGGCGGCTCGACCGGAAGCAATCTGACGACGTACGAGTTCGGCGCGGACTCCGCCTACAAGCGTCTGTGGACGTACGAGAGTTCGCGCAACAATTATGTGCGCGGTTTCAACTTCGGCCAGTACGGCTACGGCACGACTGACCCCGACAGCTATATCTACTCCTCGGCGAACAACGGCTTCTACGGCACGCCGTTCAGCCAGGTCTTCATCCGGCCCAAGATCATGTCGGACGATCTGGACTTCGCCTCGATCCCCGACGCGGGCACCGCGGCGGAGACGATCCGCGCGGTACCCAAGAACGGTTCATTGGCCTCGACGTGGGGAGTCAGCGGAATCGGCAACGGCGGTTCGAGTGAGAATGCCTCGGAGGTGCAGGCCTTCGCCCAGATCGGCAACACGATGTACGTCGGCGGCAACTTCACGACGGTGCAAAAAGGTGCTGCCGCGACCGGCACGGACAAGGTCGCCCAGGCATATCTGGCGGCGTTCGATGCCACGACCGGTGAGTTCATCCGCTCGTTCACGCCGCAGCTCAACAGCCACGTCAAGGCGTTGAAGGCGCTGCCGGGTGGCCGACTCGCGGTCGGTGGAGAGTTCACCCAGGCCGACGGCACGGCCAGATCTGGCTTGGTCGTCGTCAATGCGACGACGGGGCGGTTGGATCCGACCTGGACCACGAATCTGCAGAACAACTCGACCGGCGGCGCCGTGTCGGTGCGCGGGCTCGACACGGACGGCACCTACCTGTACCTGACCGGCGCCTTCACCCACTTCGTCAAGCCCGGCACGACAACCCGCTATGCCAAGGGTGGCGCGCGTGTCCTGATCTCGACCGGAGTCGCGGACAACAACTGGAATCCGGAGTTCAACGGCACCGGCACGGCGCTCGACGTCAGCGAGGACAAGACCCGGGTCTACTTCGCGGGCTATTTCACGACCGCGCGTGGCGGCACGGTCGCCGACCGAGCCGCGGCATTCACGACGCAGGCCGGCGCGCCACGGGTCACGCCCACCTGGCAGCCGACGTTCAGCACGGCCGGTTCGGCGCGCTACCAGCAGGCCATCGGTCAGGTGGGATCGAAGGTGTGGCTGGGCGGCTCGCAGCACAGCATGTTCTCGTACAACACCTCGACGTTCGCGCTGGAGAACAAGCACATCACCAAGGCCGGAGGGGACGTCCAGGCCATCACAGCAGGCAATGGGCTCGTATTCGCCGGCTGCCACTGTGAGAACTGGAACTATTCCGACACGGCGGCCTACGACTCGACCAGTCCCGGTTCGACCAACGTCACATGGACACAGGCCGACAAGGTCTACTACGTCGCGGCCCACGACGCCGTGACGGGCGACCTGGCGCAGGAGTGGACCCCTGAGATGCGGGCCCGTGGCGGACGCGGTGTCTGGGCCTTGCAGGTGGCTGACGACGGCACACTCTGGGCCGGCGGAACTTTGACCTCGTCGGTCAAGGAGAACGGCCAGAACGGATGGGTCGGCGGATTCGTCCGCTATGCCCCTCGCCCCCATACGGCTCCCTCAGGTGTCAGCAAGGTCAAGGCGGAGCTGGACGGAACCGACGCCAAGCTGAGCTTCGACTCCTCGGCGAACGGGTCGGTCACCTACGAGATCTTGCGCAATGACCGGGTTGTCGCAGTGACGACGTCGAAGGAGGCCACGGTTCCTGGATCATCTGCCTCCGACAGGTTCTTCGTCCGTGTCGCCGATGCATGGGGCAACCGCTCGGCATCGTCCGCCTCGGTCACGCCGACCGTCAAAGTCGCCACGACAACCCTGATGTCTGCCGCCAGCACGTGGCGCTACTACTTCAGCAACGCGGCAACTGTGCCGAATGACTGGAAGAGCGCGATCTTCGACGACGCGTCCTGGAAGAGCGGCACAGCGCCGCTGGGCTTCGGTGCCGGACCGTTCACGACCGACATCGACGTCCCCGCAGGCGAGAGCCGAGCCGTCACGTCGTACTACCGCAACACATTCGAAGTACTTCCCGGCTCGAAGTTCGGGACCGTCACGTTGACCACCCGCGCCGACGATGCGATCGCGGTTCACGTCAACGGGACCGAGGTGGGGCGTGCCAATCTGCCGAGCGGCGCATTGACGCCCACGACATATGCGCAGAGCTCGCCGCGGACCGCGACGGCGCTGGCATCGCCGACCACGTTCACGATCCCGGTGTCGGCCCTCAAGATCGGGGTCAACCAGATCGCGGTCGAGGTGCACTCGATGTACAAAGCCACCCCCGATTCGAGCATGGACGCCAGCATCGTGGCCGAGGTCGGCGACAGTGCGCCGCAGCCGGCCAGCACCACGACGCCATTGATCAAGCAGGGTGCGACCTGGTCGTATCTGTTCAACAACGCCACGACCGTGCCGACCGACTGGACGACCTCGGAGGCAGCGACCGCCAACTGGTTGACCGGCCCAGCCGGTTTCGGCTGGGGGACCGGCCCGATTGCCACCAATATCGACGTCGCATCAGGCACGACCAGGGCTTTGACCTCGTACTACCGCAAGTCATTCGGCGTCACGGGGGCTGCGGCGGTTCAGCAGCTGACGCTCGTGACCCGAGCAGACGACGGCATCGCGGTCTACGTCAACGGTGTGGAGGTGGGGCGTGCCAATCTGCCGGGCGGCACCCTGACCCCGACCACGTATGCCACGTCGGCCGTCTCGACGTCCGCCGCGATCAGCAATCCGGTCACGTTCGACGTCCCGCCGAATCTGCTGCGTGAGGGCGCGAACAGCATCGCCGTCGAGGTGCACTCCAACTACCGGTCGACGCCGAACACGAGCATGGACCTGACGCTGACCGCGAAGTCATGACCGAACTGACCGAGGCCACGGGTGCCCGAGCCGCCTACGCTGCACTTGCGCGCGCGCAGAAGAGCGGGGCCGGCGTTCCGTGGTACATGCGTGTGGTCAATCGCCGCATCGGACGGCTCATCGCGGCCTGTGCGGCCCAGACCAGAGCAACGCCGAATCATATGACGGCGGCCAGCTTCATCGCCTTCTTGGCTGGAGCCGGGCTGCTGGTCGGCACCGAACCAGGCGCCGCGATGGCGGTCGGATCCATGCTGTTGCTCCAGTTGGGATTTGCCTTCGACTCCGCGGACGGTCAGCTCGCACGGCTGCGCGGCACCGGATCGGCGGCCGGCGAATGGCTCGACCACGTTGTGGATTCGGGCCGGCACCTGCTGTTCCATCTCGCGGTGCTCGTCGGACTGTATCGCTTCACCGACGTCGCGGACGCGGTGCTGTTGATCCCGCTCGGCTTCGCGCTCGTGTCGACGGTGCGGTTCTTCGCGCAGATCCTGGCCGAACAGCTCGCGCGTCGTGATCCGATCGCCGGCCCTGAGTCCGTGCCACGGTTCGGGGTGTGGATCCAGGCCCCCGCAGACACCGGCCTGCTCAACCTCGTGGTGCTGTTGTGGCCGTTGACAACCGGTTTCGTATGGGTCTACGGCATCATGGCTGCTCTGAACGGTCTGCTTCTCGCAGCGACGTTGCTGCGTCGCTATCGTGAGCTGGCTGCGTTGCACAAGGGGGAGTGATGTCCACTCAGGTCAGCACGCGCGATGTCGACGAAGTCGTCGACGGACCAGGCGAGGCGCTTCCCGCCTGGCCGGTGCTGACCCTGCTGTGGGGATTCCCGGTCTTCTGGCTGCTCGGCGCGACGGTCATCACAGGGGTGCTGCTGACGCTCGTCATGCTGTCGTACCTCGTGCACTACGCCGCGGTGCGGTTCGTCCCGGGAGCGTATGCCTACATCGCCTTCGTCGCCTGGGTCATCCCTTGCGGCTTGATGATCGACTCGGGTTCGCGCATGCTCGGATTCGCGTACCGGTATTCGATCCTGATGATCGTGGCCACCGCCTTCATCTACACGCTCAGCGCGGGCCGCCTGCTCAGCCGACGCAAGATCGTCAACGCCTTGACGTTCGTGTGGTTCTTCACGATCTGCGGCGGTCTGCTGGGCCTGGTACTTCCCCGGGTGCGGCTCTCGACACCGGTCGGGATGCTGATGCCGAAGTCGCTGACGAGCAATGAGTACGTCCACGACCTGTTCTTCCCGCCCTTCGCCGAGATCCAGCAGCCCTTCGGTGCGCCCGGCGACCTGCTGCGACCGTCAGCTCCTTTTCCGTACGCCAACAGCTGGGGCGTCGCGATCGTGCTGCTCTCGCCGGTGGCTGTGGCCTGCTTCCTGCAGACCAAGTCATTGGTGCTGCGTATCGCGATCGTGATCGGCATGGGGGCGATGATCCCCCCGGCGATGGCGACGTCCAATCGGGCGATGTTCGCCGGCCTCGGGCTCGCCGCGGTGTACGTCGTGATTCGGATGGCGCTGCGCAACCGGGCCGCCCCGGTGCTCACGATCGGGGTGCTGGGCCTGATCGGCGGCCTGGTGCTGGTCGGCAACGGTTTGTTGTCCCAGATCGAAGAACGGCAATCGTACGGGAGCTCGTCGGAGACCCGATTCTCGCTGTACCGCGAAACCATCGACCGAACGTTGGACTCGCCGGTACTGGGCTTCGGCGCTCCGCGACCGTCCTTCGACAACATCGTTTCGGTGGGCACGCAAGGCTATTTCTGGACGTTGATGTTCAGTTTTGGGTTCGTGGGTCTCGCACTGTTCCTGACCTTCCTGTGGGGCACCACGGTCCGCACGTGGAGGGCCGAGGGTGATATCGACCTCGTACTCCACAGCGTCCTGATCGTGACGTGCCTGATCATCTTCGTCTACGGTCTGGACGTCATGCAGTTGCTGACCGTCATGCTGGTCGCAGCGGTGCTGCTGCGCCGGCGGTACGGGCTCGACACGACCGATGCCAGTGCCTGAGTCACCGCCGCGGGGTATCGCTTGGGCCGGGGCGGTCAATCTGGTCGGGGGCGTCTCCGGTTCGTTGATCGGTCTGCTGTTGGCGGGTCTGGTCGGCCGTCAGCTCGGCACCGAGGGAGCAGGAACGTACTTCCTGGTCGTCGCGGTCTTCATGATCGTCTCGAACGTCGCCGAACTTGGTGCCGATACCGGACTGGTGCGGTTCGTCGCAGCTGCCCGGGCCACCGACCGCCTGATCGACGTGCCCCACCTGGTGCGGATCGCGATCCGTCCGGTCCTGCTGTGCGGGGTGATGGTGGTCGTGGCCGTGACTGCCGCGGCGATAGCGGGACCGAACCTGATCGACGGACTGACGCCGACGTTCATCGTGATCGGTGCCGTCCTCGCCGTCCTGGGGTCGCTGAATGCCGTCATGGTCTCGGTCTCGCGCGGCTTCGGCGACGTCCTGACCTATCCGCTGCTGCAGAACATCACTCTGCCGGGGCTCCGGCTCGTCGGAGTGGCCGTCGTATTGGCTGCCGGTGGGGGTGTCACGGCGGTACTCACGGCGTGGATGCTGCCCGTCGTGGTCGTGCTGGCGGCTGCCACGATCATCGCGATCAAGCTGATATCCCAGGCGGCCAGATCGAAGACGAGGTCCACTTCGGTCGAGGAACAGCGACATCTGTCAGGTCAGTTCTGGGGATTCAGTGCCGCCCGAGGTGTCGCGGCGGCAGTCGAGATATTGCTCGAATGGGCCGACGTTCTCCTGGTCGGTGTGATGACATCGCCCCGTGAGGCCGGCATCTACGCCGTGGTCACCCGATGCGCGCGGGCCAGCGAGGTTATTCACACGGCTGTCCGGATCGCCGTCGGCCCGCAGATCGCCGCGGCAATGGCGCGCAAGGCCTATGACGAGGCCAAGCAGATCTACGGGCTCACGACGGCCGCGATGATCTGGATGGGGTGGCCGTTCTTCATCGTCCTGGCTGTGTTCGGCGATGCCGTGTTGTCGGTGTTCGGCCCGGGGTTCTCCGACGGTGCGGTCTCCTTGGGCGTCCTGAGTATCGCGATGGCGCTGGCCCTTGCGGCGGGCACGGTGCAGACGATCCTGCTGATGGGCGGTCGCAGCAGCTGGCAGCTGGCCGACAAGACGTTCGCGCTGGTCTTGAACGTCGGCCTCAACCTGGCGCTGATCCCGCTGTGGGGCATCGAGGGCGCGGCGTTGGCCTGGGCCGTCACGATCATCGTCGACACCGCGATCGTGGTCTACCAAGTGCAGAACCTGATGCACCTGCGACCCGACATGCGGTTGTTGGCGACAGCCGCGGCAGTCTCGCTGATCTTCGCCGGCGTGCCGGTCGTGGCGTCCCGGCTGATCTTCGGATCGTCGGTGCCGATCATGCTGATCACGACGGCGCTGGTTGCGGTTCTGTATCTGGCTGTCAGTTGGCCATTGAGGCAGCGGCTGGGTCTGACCGCGTTGCTGGCCCACCGGTCTTGACCGCAGCCCGGTGGGACTGGGTCAAGGACTCAGCGGTGGTGGGTCGTCTCGTGTGACGGGAACAGCGCCGTCAGCGCGATGTCGACACTCTTCGACTTCAGCAGGCCGCTGAAGCGCCGCAGCGCCACGGAGTCATCGGCCGTCGTGCGGGCCAGCAACAGCGAGTCCGAGCGGGTCGCGAGGGCGACCTTGTTGGCGTCCGAACTGAGATTTGTCGTGTCGATCACGATGATCTCGCCGGCCCAGGAGTTGCGCTTCTTCTCCGTGGGCCAACCGCGGCTGATTTTTCCTTCGTTGATCGCGCCGGCGTCGACGAATCGAGCCCGGCGGCCGCGCCGTTCCAAGGCATCGACGAGTTCTTGTCCCGGCGTGATGTCTCGTCCGGGGCTCTCTTCAGCGTCGACCATGATCGTGAACGGTTTTTCGGTACCGAGCTGGGCCGGGATCTTGAGCATGAAGGCCGCGATATCCCAGGTGTCGGCCCGGTTGGTGTCCTTGGTCCCGTCGAGCACGATTTGGTCGCCGATCGAATGAAGTCCTTCGACGCCACCGATCTCGGAATCTTCCTCCTTCTTGCGGAGCAGGGCCACGGGGATCGCGGCGAACAGGCCGAGCACCATTCCGGCAATGCCCAGCGGAACAGCACCGGGTGTCGACGGCGAGGTGGGGACCACCGCATTGCCGACGACCTGGCCGGGGTTGAGATCGAGATTGTTCAGATCGGCGAGCTTGCTGGCCAGCGAATCGGCCTGGACCCGCAGCGACTGCTGCGCGATCGCGGCTGAATTGGCCGGGCGCTTTGCCTGGACCTGGATCGCGGCGATCTGCTGTTTGGCCGCCGTCGCGAGCCGTTCGATCGCAGCGGCGGCTTCGTCGCGGCGGATCTGCAGATAGGCCTCGGCCACCGCGTCGGCGCCTGCGGCGGCCTGCTTGGCGGTGCCCGCGGAGAAGGTGATGTTCAAGATCAGCGAGTCGTCAGGTGAGGTCACGCTGGTCGAATCGGTGATCTTCGAGACGTTGATCGAGGGCCGAAGCGTCTTGGCAGCCGCAGTGGCGACCTTGCGTGACTTGGCGAGCCCGGCCTCGGTAGGCATGCTGACCGATTTGGCTGCGTCGACGGACGCTGCGAGCGGGCCGGCGTTCATGGGGTTGACCGACACGGTGCTGGTCGCGTCGTACTTCGCGGGGATCGCGAACGAGCCGAGCACGCCGAGGATCAGGCCTATGATCGCGCCGACGATCAAAATCGGCCAGCGGCGTTTGAGCGTGCTGACGATGTCGGTGAGCTGCACGGGCTGCGCTTCGGTGACCATCTTGAGGTGTCCTTGCATCTACTCAGGTCCCCCGGCGGGGACCTCTCACTGGAGGGAGTCCGTTCCACGACGTATATGACGGCGTGACGAAGTTTTATTTCATGAGGTCCCGGTCACATTTTTCTATCCACAGCCTTGATTTTCGCTCCTGGACGAGGAATCGCGGCGCGTGACAGGCTGCCAGCACGATCAATCAGACCTGGAGATGACGATGTCGAATGCAGAATTCGCAGAAGCGATCAGTCCCGTGCCGGCTCGCGAGGCATTGGCCGATCGTGAGCTCCTGGATCTGATTCGAGATGGCGATCAGGAGGCTTCGAGGGTGCTGTTGGCCCGCCACAGTTATCCGGCTCACCGGCTGGCGCGGCATCTGGGTCAGGCGAACGACTCCGAGGCCGTCGTCAGTGAAGCCTTCGTCAAGGTCGTGGGCCTGTTGTCTCGGGGCAGGAGCACCGAAACGACATTCCGGACGTCCTTGTTCACCATGATCCGTCATGAGGCAGCCCGGCGGGCCGGACACGGTGGGCCGCCCACCTCGCCCGCTGAACCCGCACGGCCCGACGGCACGAAGCCGATCCGGGCGGCCTATGAATCGCTGTCGCACCGCATTGTCGACCCGCGCTTGTAATTCCTGCAACTACCGGCGTCACGAACCGGTACCTCGGCACTCTCACATGGCAGGACCGAGCAAAGGTATGGGAAATCCGTGAGTGATGCGCGCAGCAAGTTCGACGTCGGCTACTCCAGTGGCGTCTTCGACATGTTCCATGTCGGGCACCTCAACCTGCTCCGTCGTGCTCGCAACTACTGCCAGCATCTCGTCGTGGGTGTCGGCAGTGACGAATATGTCGAGAACCTCAAGGGTCGCCCCCCGGTCGTTCCGTGCGATGAGCGCATCGACATCATCTCGGCGCTGGGCATCGTGGACGAAGTCATCATCGACCGTTCCGAGGACAAGGTCGCGGTCTGGCAACAGCGCCATTTCGATGTGATCTTCAAGGGCAACGACTGGCAGGGCACCCCGAAGGGCTACCGACTCGAGCACTCGATGGAGGAGATCGGCGTCGAAGTCGTCTACTTCCCCTACACCAAGCACACCTCGAGCTCGATGTTGCGCACGTTCTTGGCCGGAGCCGAAGAATGACCGGGTCGACGCGCGATGCCGGTGTCGTCGCATCGGCGACCGGCACCATGGTGCGTCCTGCCGTAACGGCGGTCGTGCCGACACATCAACGCCCCGAACTGATGCGCCAGGCCGTGCAGAGCATCCTCGATCAGGACTATGCGGGAAGTATCGAGATCATCGTGGTCTTCGACGCGACCGAGCCCGACCTGCCCGATTTCGCCATCGCGCCCGGCCGCTCGGTGCGGGCCGTGGCCAATCACCGTGTCCGCGGACTTGCGGGTGCTCGTAACACCGGAATCCTGGCGGCACAGCACGACTTCGTGGCATTCCTCGATGACGACGATCACTGGATGCCCGGCAAGCTCGAAGCACAGATGGCCGTGTTCGCCAGCCACCCTGAAGTGGGTCTGGTCGGCTCGGCGATGGAGGTCGACGACGGACGCACGACACATGCGCGTCCGGTCCCGTTGACGTTGGTGACCCATGCCGATCTGGTGCGCGACCGGATCGCGGGTCTGCACTCCAGCAGCTTCGTGTTCCGGCGTGACGTGCTGATCGACAGCGTCGGCATGATCGACGAAGAGCTGCCGGGTGCGTACGGAGAGGACTACGACGTACTGCTCAAAACCTCCAAACTCGTCCCGATCCGTCTGGTCAACCAGCCGCTGGTCTCGGTGCGCTGGTCGGGACAGTCCTTCTTCTACGGCAAGTGGGCCCAGTACGCCGAGGGGCTGGTCTACCTGCTCGACAAATATCCCGAACTGCGCTCTGATCGGGAGGCCTTCGCCCGGATCGGCTCTCAGGTCGGATTCGCGCTCGCCGCTGCCGGTCAACGCAAGTCGGCACGCAGCTGGCTCCGTGCCGCACTGCGCATCCAGCCGCTCAATGTGCGCGCCTGGCTCGGCCTGTTGATCTCCTTGCGGTTGCTCTCGGCGGGCGCTGTCGCCCGCGTGGCGAATCTGTTCGGCAAGGGCATCTGACGATGGCGGTCATGAATATCAACACCCCGCTGACGGGGTTGAGAACCCAGCAGGCCGAACGCTCGACGAGGGGGCGCCTGCGCCGGATCCCGGTGGCCTTGTTCCGTCAGGGCGTCCTGGGCTACGCCGCGGCACTGTTCGTTGTATGGCAACTTGCGGCCCACTACTTCGTGCTGCCGGTCAATTGGACCTATGCCGTGATGGCCCTCGTCGCGGCCTGGCTGCTCTACAGCTTCGCGGCACTTCCCGCCTTCGAGCGAGCGCGTTCGATCAAACCGTCGATCCGCATGGTCCAGATCATCGGAGTCATATCTGTCGTGTGCCTGGTCGCCGAGGTCGAGAGCACGACACAGTTGCGCCAGGCGGTCGTCGCAGCACTCGCGGCCCCTGCCGTCCTGGCGGCCTCGGCGCTGGTGCATCGCCATTTCCTGCGCCGCACTCCCACGATCCTGGTCGGCCACATCGACGCGGTTGAGAGGCTCGAGACGCGATGGGCCGACCGCTCGGACGTCAACGTCGTCGCGACGTGTTCGTGGCGGGCTCCGCACGAGCTGGCCCCGGTCGGAGCGGTTTCCGAAGACGGGCTGGCCGACGTCGTCAGGCAAGTATTGACTGCCGTCAATGAGTACCAGGCAACGTCGGTCGTCATCGCGAGTGGGCGCGCCTTCACGAGCCCGGCATTGCGTCATCTGGCCTGGGGGCTGCAACGCGCCGAGGTGGAATGTCTCGTCGTGGCCGATATGAACGATCACGTGGAATACCTGCGGCCGAGGCGGGTCGGTGACCAGATCGCCCTGTCATTGCGGGCGCCCAATGACCACTTGATGTCGACAGCGGTCAAGTCGGTATTCGACCGGACGGCGGCCCTCGCGGCCCTTGTTGTGTTGCTTCCGGTGTTGCTGGTCATCGGAATGCTGATTCGGATGGGTTCGCGCGGGCCGGCGATCTTCCGGCAGATCCGTTCGGGCCGCGATGGCGAACCGTTCACGATCTGGAAGTTCCGCACCATGACGGTCGATGCGGAGGAGCGACTGCTCGAACTCCAAGACCGCAACGAGGGTGCCGGGCCGCTGTTCAAGCTCAAGGACGATCCGCGGATCACCCGCGTGGGTGCGTTCCTGCGCCGGACTTCGCTCGACGAGCTTCCACAACTCGTCAACGTGGTCCGCGGCGAGATGTCGCTCGTGGGGCCGCGACCCGCGCTCCCGTCGGAGACGTCCCACTACAGCGAATGGGTGTGGCGGCGGTTGCACGTCAAGCCCGGTATGACCGGCCTGTGGCAGGTCAGCGGCCGTTCGGCCTTGTCGTGGGAAGAGTCGATCAGGATGGATCTGCAGTACGTCAACAACTGGAATCTACGGCTCGACGCCGCGATCCTGGCTCGCACCGTCCGGGCCGTGGTGGCCCGGGACGGTGCGCTCTAGCCAGTCCTCAGCGGCGGCGGTCAGTCGTCGTCGCGGTCAGGAGCCGAGCCCTGGTAGACCCGGTCCTTGCCCGGTCCGCCGTTGAGCTTGTCCTTTCCGCCTTCGCCCTCAAGCAGGTCGCGGCCGCTGTTGCCGTACAGTCGGTCGTTGCCGCGTCCGCCCTCGAGCTGGTCATTGCCGGTTCCGCCCCAGATCTTGTCGCGGCCGGATCCGCCGTCGATCTCATCCCTGCCTGAGCCGCCCCAGATCTGGTCATTGCCCGAATCGCCGTCGATCTCGTCGCGGCCGGATCCGCCGCAGATGACGTCATTGCCGCCATTACCGTCGATCTCGTCATTGCCGCCGAGGGCGACGATGACATCGCGGCCGGAGGTGCCTTCGATCTCGTCGTGACCCGAGGTGCCGACGATCGTCGCGGTGAGGCCGTGGCAGGTGTGCTTCGCAGCGGCCTGGGCCGGGGAGGTCAGTCCCATGGCGGCGACGGTCGTGAGGCTGAGCCCGGCGACGGCCAGCAGTGCGGTGGAACGGGTACGTGTACGCATGATGTTCTCCAGTCAGTCGGTGATGACACCTATCTGAGTGGACGTGCATGAGGCCGCGATGAGCCTTGCGTGAGAGACCTCTTAGACGACACGCGTTGTAACTGATTGTTACACTTCGGCATGGTCGCACCGGTCTACGGTCGAGTCAGCCCAGTCGAATGGAGTAGGAATGAGCCAGCGCACGCAGGATCTTGGCTTCACGCTGAAGGTGTTTCGACAGATCGGGATGCTCAAGCCGGTCCTGCCGCACCGCCTTGTAGGCGCGGGACTCCAACTCGCCAAATGGGGGCCCGGCCTGCCCTCGGGTGTCAACGCCGTGGCGAAGCGATTCCCCTCGCAGGTGGCGATCATCGATGACGCGGGCGAGATCACCTGGTCGGAGTTGGCCGAACAGATCAATCAGTTGACCTGTGCGCTGAAGGAACGCGGGGTCAAGCCGGGTGACTCGCTCGCGGTGCTGGCCCGCAATCACCGTTTCATGGTCATCTCGATCGTGGCGATCATGCAGGCCGGCGGACGGGTCCTCCTGCTCAACACCATGGCGAGTCGATCGCAGCTGGGTGAGCTCGTGCAGCGTGAGGACGCGAGTCTCGTGATCGTCGATCAGGAGTTCTTGGGGGCCGCGCAGGATGTCGACCGGTCCACACTTGTCCTCGGCTGGGCAGATGCGGATGCACCGAGCGATCTGCCGACCGTCATGACGTTGTTGCGGGGCAAGTCTGCCAAGTCCCACCCCAAACCGGCGCGCCACGGTCAGATCATCATCTTCACGTCGGGCACGACGGGTCTGCCCAAGGGCGCCCGGCGCGAGGAGCCCAAAGACCTCAAGCCGTTGGTGGCCTTCTTCGGCGCGATTCCGTATCGCGGCAACTCGACCGTGGTCGTCGCCGCGCCGTTGTTCCACTCCTGGGGGCTGATCAACTTCGCCTTCGGACTGTCGACGGCGCCGACGTACATATTGCGTCGCCGATTCGAGGCGGCACAGGTATTGGCCGATATCGACGCCTATCGGGCCGAAGCCCTCGTGGTGGTGCCGCTCATGATGCAGCGCATGGTCGACCTGGATCCGGCCGTCATCGCCCGGCACGATGTCTCGTCGCTGCGCATCACCGCCAGCAGCGGATCGGCACTGGCCGGTGAACTGGCCAATCGCTATATGGACCAGTTCACCGATTCGGTCTACAACTTCTACGGTGCGACCGAGACCGGATGGGTCACGATCGCCGGCCCGGCCGATCTGCGCGATGCTCCCGGCACCGCCGGTCGTCCGCCCTTTCGCACGACTGTCAAAGTGCTGGACCCCGAGGGCCGCGAGCTGCCTCAGGGCGAGACCGGCGTCATCCACGTCGGCAATGACATGCCATTCGGCGGCTACACCGACGGCAATACCAAGGCCTTCGCCGACGGACTCATGAGCACGGGCGATCTGGGATATTTCGACGCCGATGGACGACTCTTCGTGTCGGGGCGAGACGACGACATGATCATCTCCGGCGGTGAGAATGTCTTCCCCCGTGAGCTGGAGGATGCGCTGGTCGAGCACCCTGACATCGCCGATGTCGTGGTGCAGGGCATCAGCGACGAGGCCTTCGGTCAGGCACTCGCGGCGTACGTCGTGGTCAAAGATGGTGCGCGCCTGTCCGAGGACGATCTGGTGGCCTACGCCAAACAGCGGGTGGCCCGGTTCGCGGTGCCCCGGCGCACGATGTTCCTCGAGGAGTTGCCGCGCAATCCCACCGGCAAGGTCATGAAACGCCATCTGCCGTCATTTGACTGAGTCGGGCTCCGGTTCGGCGGCGTGTCCGCGAGGACGAGCAGCGATCGGTATCGCCACCAACAGACCCAGAACGAGTCCGGCCGCGGCCAGGGGGATTAGACCGGGCCCCGTCGGCCCGGCAGGGTTGCGGGCGGGATCGACGATGTCGGCGGTCGAGGCGGCGACCTTCTCCACCTCGGCCCGGCGCTCGACATCAACCGCCCTGACCGCGAGGTAGGCCTGCGCCACCGCATTCGCGCCGCGGGCGGCCGAGCTGGGGGAGTCCGCGGCGTAGGAGATCTGCAGAACCCGGGAGTCAGGCACCGCAGTGGCCTTGGTCGCTTTCTCGAGCGTGCCGATCGTCAGCCCCGGCCGATCGAGGGCGTCCAGCGCCTCGTTGGTGACCTGTCGAGATTCGGCCAGCGCCTCTTCGGCGGCCATGTCGACGAGTTCGGGATCGGCGGCATCGACGCGGATGATCGCTTCAGCCTGGTATTCGGTGGCCGACAGCAGGTGATATGCCAGTCCGGACACCAGCCCGATGACCGCGAGGATGAGCAGCGTCGGCCACCGACCGGCCACGCGCCGGCCCAGTTCGGTGAGTGTCAGCGGCTCCATCTCGTCAGTCTGGTCGCACCCTGGGGTGTTGTCCACACAGAATGCACGGCCGCACCGTATGGCTGTGGCAGGCTTGCCGGGTGGACATCGCGTACGACCCTCATCCAGACGGCGAACCGGATCCGGGTGAAGTCGTGTGGGCATGGGTCCCGTACGAGGACGATCCGGCTCAGGGCAAGGATCGCCCCGTGTTGCTGATCGCGCGCGTGGGCACCGATCTCGTCGGCCTGATGCTGACCTCCAAAGACCACGATCGCGATGCGGAGCAGGAGGCCCGGGCCGGACGGTACTGGTTCGACCTCGGCGCCGGTCCGTGGGACAGCGTCGGCCGTCCGAGCGAAGTGCGCATCAACCGGCTCATCCAGCTCGGCGCGGATGACATCAGGCGCGAGGGAGCCGTATTGGACCAGCCTCGCTTCGAGGCCGTCGTCGCGGCAGCGCGACCCTTTCTGCCCCAACAGCAGGCCGCGACGTGAGCGCCGAGAATCCGAGGCCCATCGGCCGGGTCGACGCATTCCAACGCAAGCACCGGTTTGTCGGCTTCCCCATCGCGGTGGTGTACAAGTACTTCGACGACCAGGGTGCCTACCTGGCAGCGATCATCACCTACTACGCGTTCATCGCGATCTTCCCGCTACTGCTGCTGAGCACCTCGATCCTCGGCTTCCTCGTGCAGGGAGATGACGCTCTACGCGATCGCCTGCTCGACTCGGCCCTCAGCCAGTTCCCGATCATCGGCTCCGAGCTCGGCACGCCAGAGGGTCTGCAAGGATCCACCACGGCGATCGTGATCGGCTCGATCACCGCGATCTACGGTGCGATGGGCCTGGGACAGGCGGTGCAGAATGCCGCCAATATCGCCTGGTCGGTGCCGCGGAACAGCCGCGCGAATCCGTTCATCCTGCGGCTTCGCAGCCTGATCTTTCTGTCGATCTCGGGAATCGGCATCCTGCTGCTGGCGATCGCGACGTCGCTGCTGGCCAATCCGACCTCATTCGGCACCGATATGCAGTCGACGATCGGCTGGGCGTCGCGGATCATCGGTTTCGCCCTGACGCTCGGCATCTTCGTTGCGGTGTTCCGGCTGATCAGCCTGCGGCGGGCCAAGACCCGGGCGGTGCTCCCCGGAGCGATCGTGACGGCGATCCTGTGGCAGGGCCTGCAGTACATCGGCAACACCTACGTTCGTGAAGTCATCGCCAAGGCCAATCAGGTCAACCAGACCTTCGCGTTGGTTCTGGGCCTGTTGGCGTTCGTGTATGTCGCCGCGATCATGGTGGTTCTCGGCCTCGAGGTCAATGTCGTCCTGCGGCGCAAGCTGTATCCACGGGCGCTGTTGACCCCCTTCACCGACAACGTCATCTTGACCGAGGCCGATCAGCTGGCCTACTCGTCCTACGCCAAGTCGCAGCGGCATAAAGGGTTCCAGTCGGTCGAGGTGACGTTCGAGGAGCGGGTACCGCAACCGCGGGTCGACCCGGAGCACTAGGCTTGTGGGACGAGGGACTGTTGTCCTGATCAGCGACGTGAAGGTGGCATCATGCCCACGGGCAAAGTGAAGTGGTACGACGCAGACAAGGGATTCGGCTTCCTGACCCAGGAGGACGGACCAGACGTCCACGTGCGCTCTGACGCGCTGCCGCCCGGAGTGACTTCGCTCAAGGCCGGCACCCGGGTCGAGTTCGGCATCGCCCAGGGCAGCCGTGGCGATCAGGCTCTCCAGGTGCGCGTTCTCGATCGGGTGGGTTCGGTGTCGCGTTCGCAGTCACAGGCCCGGCGCAAGGACCCCGAGGCCATGGCCGTCATCGTCGAGGACCTCATCCGCATGCTCGATGTCGTCGGCGAGGGCTACCGTCACGGACGTCACCCCGATGCCAAGAAGGCCAAGCCCATCGCGCAGGTGCTGCGCGCCGTGGCGACCGAGCTCGAGCTCTGAGGTCGGTTCACCACTCGCGGATCGTGTCGTCCTGACCTGATTTGGCCGGGTGGGCTGACGGCGAAGGATGTCCTGGTTCGGGCCGGCGCGCCTTCGTCACCACCATCACGAGCCAGGCGATCAGCAGCGCGCCGATCACGAGCAGGCCGATGCGTGGCGTGGCGTCGAGCGAGAACAGCCCGATGCCGATCAGGCCGCCGGTCACCCAGCCGAGCTGCAGCAGCGTCTCGGAGCGGGCGAACATACTGGTCCGGACGCGTTCGGGCACATCGCGTTGGATCATGGCGTCGAGGCTGAGCTTGCCCAGCGACTGGCAGATGCCGACCGTCAGGCCGAGGATCACCGCAGTCCACCACGTGAAGAACACCCCGACGGTGGCGAGCACGACGACATCGAGGAACAGCACGCCGATCACGACCTTCTCGGGGGCCTTCGAGCTGGCCGCCGAGCCGATCAACGTGCCGATCGTGTTGCCGGCACCCGCGCCACCGACGACCAGGCCGAGCAAGATCATGGGATCGGCGGTCCAGCCCATCGAGGCAGGCGGCTCGCGCAGCGTGAAGGCCATGAAGATCGTCAGGAAGCCCGACAGCAGGCGAAGGCCGGAGTTGCTGCGCAGGCCGTTGACGACAGCGCGGGTTATCGCGACTCCCTTGCGCCGGGCCTCGGCATCCGGGGTCAGGTCGACCTGCTCCTCGCCCTCGCTCGAGTCGACCTTGGCGGGAAGCAAGATCGCCAGCACCGTGCCGACCGCGAACAGCACGGCGGCGTAGCGCAGCGCCCACTCGGCGCCGATCGTCGCTGCGCCGACGGCCAACGGCGCCGAGATCGCAGCGGCTCCAGTGCCGGTCAGCGAGATGCGGGAGTTGGCCTTGACGAGCGTGAACGTGGTCGGCAGAAGTCGGGGGACCGCCGAAGCGCGGGTCACGCCGTAGGCCTTGGAGGCCACGAGGCAGCCGAGTGCTGCGAAGTAGAACGCAGGTGACTCGTCGACGACGGCGCCGGCGAGCACCCAGCAGCAGAACGCCCGAATGGCCAGCGTCGCGCCGATCGCCCAGCGCCGTCCTCGTCGGAACCGGTCGAGGAAAGGGCCGATCAGCGGGGCGACGACCGCGAACGGGAGCATCGTCAGCACCAAGAACAGAGCGACCTGACCGGTGGCCTCACCTGTCGGGACGGTGAAGAACAGCGTGCCGGCCAGCGAGATCGCCACGGCGGCGTCGCCGGCGGTGTTGAAGGCGTGCAGCTCGAGCAGCCGGGAGAAGCCACTTTCTCCGGCACCGCCGGAGTGGGTGAACTTGCGGGCGCCCGCGTAGGCGGCGGTGCTGCCACGGGCCACGACCCGGGCAGTGCCGCGCGTGGCCTTGCTGATGCCCTGAGCGGTACGGGCGAATCCAGACGGAGCAGGAGGAATCGGCTGCGTGCGATCGCCTGGATAGTCGGCGTCGTTCGCGTAGTCGTACGGCCCCTCTTGTTCCTCCATACTCATTATCCTGCCTCACCCCGAGAACCCTGTGTCGCGGGACATGGGTCACAATTGAACAATGCCCATCGACAACGTGCTCAGTGCTGCTGTGGACGCTGCCCGCGCGGCGGCCGCCGATGCCACCGAGGCTGTCATGGTCGGCGATCATCTACGTGCCGTCGAAGACGGTGACCGTCTGGTGTCGCATCACTTCAACTGCCTCAAGCCCGGCTATGTCGGCTGGTACTGGTCGGTCAGTATTTCCCGGGCGCCCGACGATGATCGGGTCACGATCAATGACGTCGTCCTGCTGCCTGGCGATGAGGCGATCGTCGCCCCGGTCTGGACGCCGTACCGCGATCGCATCCGTCCGGGCGATCTCAGTCCCGGCGATGTGCTGCCTCCCGACGAGGACGACATCCGTCTGGTGCCGTCGTGGTCGGCCGGTGACGGCGAGGAGCAGACCGAAGACAGGTTCTTTGCCCGCGAGGTCGGTTTGGGACGCGAGTGGGTCCTGTCGATCGAGGGGCGTGAGTCGGCCGCCGAACGGTGGCAGGCCGGCGATCAAGGACCCGACTCGGCGCTCGCCCAGCAGGCGTCCGGGGTCTGCCATTCCTGTGGATTCATGGTGAGTCTGGCCGGTCCGTTGTCGGATCGCTTCGGACTCTGCGCCAATGGGATGGCCAATGACGACGGCCGGGCCGTGTCATTCGATCACGGCTGTGGCGCGCATTCGGGTGCCCGTCTAAGCCGTGCTGCGAGTGCGCAGAAACTGCCGCCGCCGGTCTTCGACACCGTCTCGGCAGATCAGGTCGACGACCTGTAGGTCTGCTGCTGTGCTCCAGCCCGTCGTGAGTCTGCTCACGTCGGGCCATTTATAGTTGCGCCGAACAACTTTCCCTTTATAGTTGTACTGTGCAACTAAGTTCCGAGAAGGCCGAGCCCGCCGCCGAGGCTCCCGCCCAACTGACCCATCGTGAGATTCTCGAAGTCCTGTTCGGGCTGCTGGCCGCGTTGTTCACCGCGATCATCAGTTCGACGATCGTGTCGAATGCGCTGCCCACGATCATCGCCGACCTCAACGGCTCGCAGACGCAGTACACCTGGGTCGTCACGGCATCGCTGCTGGCGATGACGGTTTCGACGCCCGTGTGGGGCAAGCTGTCCGATCTGTTCAACAAGAAATTGCTGGTGCAGACCTCGATCATCATCTTCGTGATCGGTTCGATCCTTGCGGGCTTGTCGCAGGACGTCCCCCAGCTCATCGCGATGCGAGTCGTGCAGGGCATCGGCATGGGCGGTCTGACCGCCAATGCTCAGTCGATCATCGGCGCGATCATTCCGCCGCGTGAACGCGGTCGTTACAGCGGGTACATGGGGGCCACGATGGCTGTGGCCACGATGAGCGGCCCGCTGCTGGGCGGTGTCATCGTCGACACGCCGGGTCTCGGCTGGCGGTGGACGTTCTACGTGTGCGTGCCGCTCGCGCTGTTGAGCCTGGTCATCTTGCAGAAGTATCTGCACATCGAGACGGTGCGACGAGTTGTCCGCATCGACTACATCGGGGCCGTCCTGATCGCGATCGCAGCGAGCCTGCCGCTCGTGTGGGTCTCGTTCGCCGGTGACAGCTTCGACTGGCTCTCCTGGCAGACAGCGGTGTTCTGGGCCGGAACCCTCGCAGCGGTGCTGGCGACGGTGTATGTCGAGAGCCACCACCCTGAGCCCATGGTCCCGTTGAAGGTCGTCCGCCAGCGCACCACGGCATTGGCGATCATCGGCAGCGTCGCGGTGGGAGTCGCCTTGTTCGGCGGATCGGTCTTCATCGGCCAGTACTTCCAAGTCGCGGGTGGGCACACCCCGACGGCGGCCGGGCTGCTGACGATCCCGCTGATGCTCGGCTCGCTTGTGGGCACGACCGTGTCGGGTCGACTCATCACCCGGACGGGGCTGTGGAAACGGTTCCTCGTGCTCGGATCGATCCTGCTCGTGATCGGCATGGGACTGCTGTCGACGATCGACCACACGACGCCGGAATGGCATGCCATGGTCTTCATGGCGTTCGTGGGCCTTGGCACCGGCATGCTGATGCAGAACTACGTGCTGGCGGTGCAGAACACGGTCGATGTGACCCAGGTCGGTGCGACGAGCGCTGTCGTCGCCTTCTTCCGGTCCCTCGGCGGCGCGATCGGCGTGTCATTGCTCGGCGCGATCCTGGCGGCGCAGGTCAAGAGCGATGTCACCTCCAAGCTCGCGGCACTCGGTATCAATCCGTCGAGTGATGGTGGGACGTCACTGCTCGACACCAAGCATCTGCCCGAGCCCGTCGCCGAGGTCGTCCGTGCAGCCTACGGCGATGCGACCGGAACGATCTTCATGGTCGCGGCAGGAGTCGCAGTCGTCAGCATCGTGGCGTCGGTCCTGATGAAGGAAGTCCCGCTTCGCACGACGCTGCACAAGGACTGACCCGAGACCGGCGGCGTTCAGTCGCCGAGGCGCCGGCGTCCGGGCTGCATCCGCAGGGCATTGCGACGTCGGCGGCAGTACTCGATACCGATGAGGCCGAGTCCGAAGCCGGCTACCGCGGTCCACAGCCACCAGGTGCGGCCGTCCTCCTCCAGGTTCCCGAGGAATGGCAGCAGACCGACGGCCAGCACGGCCCACACGACAGTTCCGACCGTCATGGTGCGGACGCCGTCGACGTCCATCGGTTCGACCTCGGCGACCCGATGGGTCTTGCGGCCGATCTCGAGCTCGGTGAGATCGGGGCGGCCGAACTCATGGCGCCGGGCCGCGCGCTCGAGTCGGGCGATCTCCCGATGTCCCATCTTGCGTTCGATGGTCTCGGGGCCGTCATCGGCGTTGATCACCCAGTCATCACTGTCGCTCACATCGCCAGACTACCCGCCCGCATGAGTGCGCCGGGCGACTGCTGGCATGCTTGAGGAGCCATGAATCCGCGACATCGCCGACTGCTGTTCCCCGCCCTGCTCATCGCCCTGCTCGTCGTGGTCGTGGTGAGCGCTTTGGCGAACAAGGTCGATGCTGCTGTCAGCGGCGGCGAGGTGAGCCGGATGAGTGATCCACGCATCACCGAATCCAGCGGCCTCGTCATGAGCCGTGATCACGAAGGCTTGCTGTACACCGTCAACGACTCGGGCAATGATCCACTGATCTTCGCGGTGCAGCTCTCGACCGGTAAGACAGTGGGCACCGCTGCACCAGATCGCGATTTCGCTGATGCCGAGGCATTGTCGATCGACAACGAGTCGACGCTCTGGGTCGCCGACACAGGTGACAATGACCGGGTGCGCTCCGATGTCGCGTTGTACGCCTTCGCCGAGCCCGGTCCCGGCGACGCCGTGGTTGCGGCCAAGCGCTATCCCTTGGTCTACCCCCAGGGTCCGCGTGACGTCGAGGCCTTGGTCATCGACCCGCGGAACAACGAGAAGTTCCTGTTGACCAAGGGGCTCATGGGCGGTGAGGTGTTCGTCCTGCCGTCGCGGCTGAAGCCTGATCAGCCCAATCGGGTCACGGCCCTCGACACAGCCGTGCCGGGCATGATCACCGACGCCGCGTTCACCCCCGACGGCAAATACGTCGTCGCGCGCAACTATGTCAAGGCGAGTGTCCTGGACGCTACGACGTGGGAGAGCGTCGGATCGATAGCCCTCCCCGCGGCCGCCCAGGGTGAGACGCTCGCGATGGAGCCGGGCGGTGATTCATTCCTGGTGGGCAGCGAGGGCGCGAGTTCGCCGATCAACCGGGTCGCATTCGTCTCGCCGGTTGCCGAACAGGCCGAGCCATCGCCCGGCGCCACCATCCCGGCGCCCGAGAGCAACGAGCCGCCCGATGGGGGCAACGGCTTCGCCGGGAAGACCTGGCTGTGGGCAGCTATCGCTGTCGCACTGCTCGCGGCCGTCGCGGTGACGGCGACCCGGCGACGCTGACAGATCTCGCAGGACAGACCTCGACGCGCGGCCCGCGGGCGCTACTGGCATGCTCGACGGGTTCACCACCAGCCCGAACCGGGGAGCAGCATGCGTACAACACTCGACAGATACTTCAAGATCGGCGAGCGGGGGTCATCGGTCAGCCGGGAGGTCCGCGGCGGAGTCGTGACATTCCTGACGATGGCCTACATCATCGTGCTCAACCCCCTGATCCTCGGCTATGTCCAGGACGCCGACGGTCAGTTCCTGGGCGGTGGCTCAGCTCCCGACTTGGCGAAGATCGCTGCTGCGACGGCACTGGTGGCCGGTGTGCTCACGATCTTGATGGGTGTCGTCGCGAACTTCCCGCTAGCGATCGCCGCAGGGCTGGGGCTCAACGCGTTCGTCGCCTACTCGGTCGCCTCACAGATGTCGTGGGCCGACGCGATGGGACTTGTCGTGCTGGAGGGCCTCATCATCTTGGTGCTCGTGCTGACTGGATTCCGCAAGGCCGTGTTCGACGCCGTACCGCGTGAGCTGAAGACCGCGATCGCCGTCGGTATCGGCCTGTTCATCGCACTGATCGGCCTGGTCGATGCCGGCTTCGTGCGCACGACGGGCATGAGCGCCCCGCCGATCGGCATGGGCATCGGCGGCAAACTGGCGGGCTGGCCCGTCCTGGTGTTCTGCATCGGCCTGCTGTTGATGATCGCGCTGCATGCTCGCCGGGTGCCCGGCGCGATCCTGATCGGCATTGCCGCCACGACGGTCATCGCGATCGTCGTGGAGAAGATCGTCGAGGCCGGCCCCACGGTCATCGATCCCGAGACGACCAATCCCAAGGGCTGGAACCTGAACGTCCCGTCGATCCCCGACTCGATCGCCAAGACCCCCGACTTCGGTCTGCTGGGTGAGTTCAGCCTGTTCGGCTCATTCGAGCGCGTGGGTTTCGTCACCGTCGTGCTGCTGGTCTTCAGCCTGCTGCTGGCCGACTTCTTCGACACGATGGGCACCATGACGGCGATCGGCGCCGAAGCCGGACTCAACGACGAAGAAGGCGCCCCGATCGGTGCGCAGAAGATCTTGATCGTCGACTCCATCGCCGCGGCGGCGGGTGGCGCGGCCGGCGTCTCGAGCAATACCTCGTACGTCGAGTCCGCCTCGGGTGTCGGCGACGGTGCGCGGACGGGCCTGGCGTCAGTCGTGACGGGTGTGCTGTTCCTGCTGGCCACGATCTTCACGCCGATCGTCGAGCACATCCCGAGCGAGGCCGCCGTGCCCGCACTCGTACTGGTCGGGTTCTTGATGATGACCCAGGTTGCCGAGATCGATTGGCGCGATGACGAGATCGCGATCCCGGCATTCCTCACGATCGCCTTGATGCCGTTCACGTACTCGATCACCGCCGGTATTGGTGCGGGCTTCATCTCGTTCGTCCTGCTCAAGATCGTCAAGGGCAAGATCGGCCAGGTGCACCTGCTGATGTGGATCATCAGCGTGATGTTTGTGCTGTACTTCGCGATCGACCCCATCAGCCGCTGGGTCAGCTGATCTGCGGCATTGAATGTGGAGGGGAGTCCGGTAGCTGCGCGGGATATGGCGTCGGTAAGTTGGCGTCATGTTGATCGCACTCGGTGACCGGACTCCCCAGATCGCGGACGATGCCTGGATCGCGCCCACCGCAGTACTCGCCGGCTCGGTCGTGATCGGGGCGGGTGCCAGCATCTGGTACGGCGCGGTCCTTCGCGCCGACAATGAGCCGATCAGGATCGGAGCGCGCAGCAATGTGCAGGACAACTGCGCATTCCACGTCGACAAGGGCAAGCCCCTGAGCCTCGGGGAGGGTGTGTCGGTCGGGCACGGAGCGGTCGTGCACGGGGCGACCGTGGGCGATCACGTGCTGATCGGCATGAGTGCCACGATCATGAACGGAGCCGTCATCGGCAGCGAGTCGTTGATCGCGGCCGGCGCCCTCGTGACCGAGGGAATGGTCGTGCCGCCGAGGTCACTGGTCGCCGGTGTGCCGGCCAAAGTGCGGCGTGAGCTGAGCGATGCCGAAGTCGCGAAATTGCACGCCAACGCCGCGACCTACGAAGAGCACCGGGACCTCCACCGCAGCGGCACCGTGCTTTCCTGACCGCACGACTCGCCCCCCGGTCTGCGCGCAGGGTGATGGCCGGGTGGTTTTGCCGCGCCCCGGGCCGTGATCGGTCTTGAACCGGTCGGCCTTTCGCCGGCCGCGGTCGGCTGAGCGCCGAGTCCTCATTCGCGCGCCGCGCGGCGACGAGTTACGCCGCCGGGGGATTTTCCGCTGCCCGCGGCCAGATGCCTTCGGCTGCTCTCATCCTGCTGAAATTTAGCGCTGCCCCTTGCCTCCACGATCCCGGAGTGCCATTGTTTATCCACGATAACACGAAGATGTCTTCGAGATATCGAAACTAGGCAGACCTGATCGGGTCTCCCGGTACCGGATCGAAGGAGTGGACATGTTGATGACGGCATTCGTGCGCAGGGTGTTGACGGTTCTTGCCACGACACTGGCACTTTCGATGGCGTTCGCTCCTGCGAATGCGATCGAAGTACCCAAACCGCTGATCGCCGAGGACTTCCCAGATCCGGACATCGTCAAGGTCGGGAACACGTGGTACTCCTACGCGACGAACAACTTCCGTCATGTTCCGGTCGCGAGCGCGCCGACGATAGACGGTCCGTGGACCGTCCGCGGCGATGCCATGCCGGGTGGGCCGTCGGCGAGTTGGGCGCAACCGGGTTCCACGTGGGCACCCGACGTGCATCTCAATCCAAATGGATCGATGACCATGACGTACACCGCGCGTCACGCCTCCTCGGGCAGACAGTGCATAGGTGTCGCGACCTCCGCCTCGGCGCTCGGCCCGTTCATTCCTGTAGGCGGAGGACCACTGATCTGCCCGCTCTCCCAAGGTGGCGCGATAGACGCCAACACCTTCGTCGCAGCGAACGGCACGCGCTATCTGCTGTGGAAGAACGACGGCAATGCGATCGGACAGTCCTCGACGATCTGGTTGAGCCAGACCTCGAATAACGGCACGACGCTCGTCGGCAGTCCGACAGCTTTGATCACGACTCCCGCAGGCACCGTGATCGAGGCTCCGGATCTCGTCCAGCGCGGTAACAGTTTCGTGCTGTTCTACTCCGCCGGCGGCTATGGCGGGTGCGGCTATTCGACCTACTTCTCGACGGCCGCCAGTCTCAACGGCCCGTGGGCGACCGGCCAGTTGTTCATGTCGACAGGCAATACCGGCGCATGCGGCCCCGGTGGCGCCGATGTCGTGACGGCAGCTGACGGTCTCACCGGCGGGGACAAGCTGATATTCCATGCCTGGGTCAGCGGTGCCCGTCATATGTACTCGAT
Source organism: Aeromicrobium sp. P5_D10 (assembly GCF_054049535.1). Classification (NCBI taxonomy): domain Bacteria; kingdom Bacillati; phylum Actinomycetota; class Actinomycetes; order Propionibacteriales; family Nocardioidaceae; genus Aeromicrobium; species Aeromicrobium sp. P5_D10. The sequence goes on along the minus strand of NZ_JBFUME010000005.1, from coordinate 120,558 downwards.
CGACCTGACCTGGTCAGGCCTCACGCCGATTCAGGCAGGCAAACGGGCCTCTTCGCTGGACGGCGACATGCGCTCGGAGATCGCTTACGTCTCGTCCACCGGGGATGTGCAGACCTGGCACAACGACGGCGGCTTCCTGGCCTCTCCGTACGGCAATTCCGCCGTCATCGCGACGGGCGTCGATCCGGCACGGACGCGTTTCGCCGATCTCGACGACGACGGAAAAGCAGAGCGCATCCACATCCAGACCGACGGTCAGATCCGGGCTTGGCACAACGACGGCGGCTTCGCGACATCGCCATTCGGCGCCTCGGTGATCATCGCGGACGGATTCACCGACGCCTCGCGCGTCAGGTTCGCCGACCTGGACGACGATGGACGAGCTGAACTGATCAACATCCAGTCAGACGGCCAGGTCCGGGCCTGGCACAACGACGGTGCGTTCAGCGCCTCGCCGTATGGCAATTCGGTGATCATCGCGGCGGGATTCACCCCCGCACGGACGGCCTTCGCCGATCTCGACGCGGACGGCCGGGCCGAGATCACGCTGGTCCAGGCCAATGGCGATGTCTGGGCCTGGCACAACGACGGCGGATTCGTCGCATCGACGTACGGTGCCTCGGTCGTGATCGCGGACGGATTCACGGACCCGTCCCGGATGCGATTCGCCGATCTCGACGATGACGGCAGGGCCGAGATCGCGGTCATCAACCCGAACGGGGAAGTGCGGGCCTGGCACAACGACGGCGGCTTCGCGGTACACCCCTACGGGAACTCCGTGATCATCGCGGCAGGCTTCCTCGATCCGACTCGCACGTTCTTCATCTGATGATTCGCAACCTACGAAACCAACCGACGGAGGCTGGGCAATGAACGATGTGTCGAGAAGAAGGATGCTCCAACTATCAGGCGGCGCGGTGGCAGGAGGTGCCCTGGTCGTCGCGGTGCCGAAATCGCTCGTGCCCGAAGCGGAGGCCGACACCTTCGTGTCGACCGCGTTGGGACCGGACAGTCCAGAACCCAACGTCGAGCGCGCGAAACACTGGTGGCTGCCGCAGCGCAATGTGTGGACCCCGATCGGCTGGAAGGGGCACCTGTTCCGGTTCAACTCGGTCTACAACGGCGCGCTGATCTGCGATCCGAGCTGGGTGCTCGCCGCCAAGCCGAACACTCAGCCGTACTTCGGCAAGAACTTCCAGCTGACGGTCGTGATGCCGAAGCGAGGTGGCGGTTACCCCGAGTTCCCCACGGCTGAGCACGAGGTGTGGGACGACGATCTGGGCTTTCGCAAACAAGGCTGGGACGAGGACAACGACGCACCCGTCCTGTGGACCGAATACCGGCGCCAAGAGGGGCTGATCATCCGGCAGACCGTGTTCGGTCATATCCCGGGTGCGGGCGATGTCGAGACGGCGGTCGAGCCGATCTACGCGTGGGTGCGCTTCGAGGTCGTGTACGTCGACCCGATCAAGGCCCCGAAGGACTTCACATTCCAACTGTGGCTGAGCAAGGCCTATATGAAGCCCCGCGGCCCGTACGAGCAGGAGAACGGCGTACCGCTGACGGTCATCCCGAACGAGGCGCCGATAGAAGGCGGTCTCACGATGCAGCGGGTGTGGAATCCGTCCGGCAAGCCGATGTCGGTACCCATCACCGACAAGGACGGCAAAGTGCGGCTCATGGTGATCACTGCCGAAAAGGGCACTATCGCGATGGAGAAGAACAAGAAGGAGGGTGTCTTCGATCTCCGATTGGGACTGCCGGTCGTGGAAGGCTCACACGTCGACGTCGTGATCCCGATGCTGCCCCAACCCCTCGCGGACGTCAAAGCCGAGGTCGCACCCGGTCGCAAGGCCGTCCTCGCCGAATGCACCGCGTACTGGAAGCAGCAGGAGTCGAGTATCGCGACGATCAAGACACCCGAGAACTACGTCAACCAGGTCATTCGCCGTGGTCCGCAGTTGGCTCAGATCGTTGCCGAGAAGAGCCCCGACACCGGGCTCTACTCGTTCCTCTCAGGCTCGTACGCCTACGACGTGTTGTGGAGCACGCCGACCTCGATGGTCAGTCACATGTTCCTCGACCGACTCGGTTACCACGATGTCGTCGAGCAACACAGCGAGATCTACAAGGTGACTCAAGGGACCCGCCGGCCCCCGAGCTCGGTGTTTCCCGACGGGGATTATCCGGGATATCTCTCGACGCCCAAGACGCTGCAGTCGATCGACTGGATGAGCGATCACGGCGCGATCCTCGAGATCTTGTCGACCCACGCGATCCTGACCGATCGTCGGGATTTCATCGACAAATGGCTCGAGCCGATCGTCAAGGCCTGTGACTACGTTGTGGAAGCCTGCGGCAAGACCAATCACGACGGGGTCAAGGGCATCATGCCACCGGGGCACTCGACCGATGAGGGAGTCGAGACACAAGGGCTGATCAGCCAGTGCTTCACCTACAAGGGCCTGTGCTCGGCGATCGTGCTGCTGAAACGCGAGCGGCATCCGCGGGCAGCCGAGTTCGAGGCGTTCGCCGAATCGTTCAAGCAGAAGTTCAATGACGCGATGCACGATCTGGCCGACCGCTCCAAGAAATGGACCGACGACGACGGGAAGAAGTGGCCGGTCTTTCCTCCGCAGTTCGCCGGCGAGGGACTGTGGGACGACTTCACGATGTTGGACACCGGAGCCTTGATGGCGGTCTGGGCAGGGCTGATGCCGGCCTCAGACCCGCTCATGAGGTCTTTCGTCGAGTTCTTCCGAGTCGGTCCGAACAACAAACTGTTCGATCCGGTGCACCACAGCGCCCTCTACCGCGCGGTGCTCGACCATGAGCAGTCCTCGAGCGAGCCCTGCTACAGCTGGAATATGTTCCACAATTGGCAGCTGGGGGACCGTGACCGCTACCTGGAGGGAATGTACGGCCTCCTGGTCGGCGGACTGTCCCAGGACACCTACGTGTCCAGCGAACACCGGCACGCGATCTACGGGAATCTGTTCAGCCACCCGATCGTGGTGTGGTCGGTGCTGCATTCGGTGATCGATGACTCGATCTCCGACAAGGATCTGCACTTGTTGCGGATGTGCCCGAACGAGTGGTTGTCGTCCAAGACCGCGACCAAGTTCACCAAGGTGCCAACCAAGTACGGCCCGGTCGATCTCGCATTCAAGCTGTCGAGGGACGGTCGCACTCTCGATCTCGACTGGAAGGGCCGGTGGCACCACCGCCCTCGCAAAGTCATCCTTCACGGCGTACCGGGGTCGGGCGTCAAGTGGGTCAAGGTCAACGGGCGCAAATTCCGTGCCCAGGAAAGGATCGTGCTCTGATGTCAACGAGATCGCTCAGTCGTTCAGGGGCGCTGCTGACGGCGCTCGTCGTCGGGTTCAGCACAGTCGGCTACGCCGCGGAGGCCGGCGCGGCTCCGCGCGACGGCCGGGACAAGCCGAAGAGACATGCCAAGGTCGAGCCGACCTGGGATGTCAGCAAGATCCGGTCCAAGAAGGCAGGTAAGAAAGGCAGCCTCGCCAAGGGCCCGGACGCGGTCCAGAAGCGTCTGGGCGGCAGTGCCCTCACCACGACTCCCACGGCTCCGGATGTCACGGGCGACGGGCGCGCGGATCTGGTGGCCCAGCTGCCCTCTGCTGATGCCGGCGCGATCCGTATCCACTCGAACAACGGATCGACCACTTCGAACCCGTGGTCGGCGACGTTCCAGACCACCTCGACGAGGTGGGACTTCGCCGACCTCGCGGTGCTCGCCGACGTCAACGACGACGGGAAGGACGATCTGATCGTCCGGGATCCGAAGGTCGACAACGGCACGTTGTGGATCTACCCCAACAACGGCGATGCGGCCGATCCGTGGACGACGAGGATCCATGCCGGAAGCGGATGGAATCTGGCCGACACGATCCGCGTCGGCGACATCACCGGGGACGGAAAGGTCGATCTGCTGGTCAGAGATCCCGGCAATTCGGGCGGGACCTTGTGGGTCTACAAGGGGAATGGTTCGACGACGTCGAATCCCTGGACCGTGAGCCCGATCTGGTCGGGCAGCGGATGGAATCTCGCGAATGCCTTGATGATGGGCGACGCCACGGGCGACGGGAATCTCGACATCGTGGCACGCGACAACAGCGGGAACATCCTGGTGTATCCGCACAACGGCGCGACGACATCGAACTTCTGGACCTCGATCATCACCGGGGCGACCGGCTTCAACGTCAGCGAACGCCTCGAGCTCGCCGACGTCACGGCCGACGGCAAGCCCGATATCGTCGCCAGGTCCGAATCAGGCTCGGTCAAGGTGCACCCGGCGCTGGGCACGACACCGGGCGGGATGTGGTCGGCGTCCAACAGCTTCGCGGCAGGGACCGGTTTCGCGTACGCAGCGGGCCTGCTCGTGGGAGATGTCGACGGGAACGGCAAACCGGAGCTTGCCGCGCGTCTTGGCACCGGCCAGAACCTGGTGATCTACCCCCACAACGGCTCGAACACCGCGAATCCGTGGACGACCCAGCGTGCCGCGGGTACCGAGTGGGGCTTCGCATCGAACATCTTGGTCGAAGACGTCAACGGCGACACCCGGCAGGACCTCTTGGTGCTGGATCGCACAGCTGCCAACGGCACCTTGTGGATCTATCTCCACAACGGTTCGGCGACCGGGAATCCCTGGCCGACCAGGCAGTTCGCGGGAACCGGTTGGAATATCTTCAACATGATCGTCGCCGGTGACGTGACCGGCGACGGCAAGGCCGACCTGGTCGGCCGCGAACCCGGCGGCGAGCTCTACGCCTATCCGGGCAATGGCTCGACGAGCAGCTTCCCCTGGGACCCCCGCGCCTGGGTCGGCAGCAATTGGCAGTATGCCTCGAAGCTGACCCTCGAAGACATCGACAAGGACGGGATCGCCGACCTGATCGATCTCGAGAACGACGATTCGCTCTGGGTGTTCTCCAGCGACACGGGGGAACCGATCTCGATCCCGGGAACCTGGTCGGACGTCGCCTCGCTCGACATCGCCCATGTCGACGGAAACAGCAATCCGGATCTGGTCGTGCGTGACGACAGCGGATCGGTGTGGATCCATCCCGGCAACGGGGCCACGACGTCGAATCCGTGGACGGCACCGCGACGCTCCGGCGGCAGCGGTTTCCAGACAGCCATCTCGTTCGGATTGTGAGTCAACGATGAATCAGAAGAAGCAGGCAATCTCCACGGCCCAAGCGCCGGTACCCCGCGGTTGGTACTCCCAGGCCGTTGTCGTCGGTGACCTCGTGGTCACCGCCGGCTTCGGCCCGGTCGATCCCCAGACACGAGAACTGGTCGGGGGCGATGATGTCGCCGAACAGACCCGGCAGACTCTGCGCAATGTCGCCGCGGCATTGGAGGCAGCCGGATCTGATCTGCAGGACACCGTCAAGGTGACGGCGCACCTGGCCAATATCGATCAGGACTGGGAGGCCTTCGATGCGGCGTATCGGGAGTTCTTCAAGGAGCCGCTTCCCGTACGTACGACCGCCGGTTCGGATCTCGGCGGGATCCTCGTCGAGATCGACGTCCTGGCGGTGAAGGGATGTCGTCCTTGAATATCTGATGTGCCGCGGTTCAGATCCAGACGATGCAGCTCGCACGTGGGAGCTGCATCGTCTGGATCGTTTCGGCGGTGGAACCGTCACGGGCCACGGCAAGGACGCTGAGATTGCCGGACACCTGATTGGCGACCACGAGGTGCCGGCCGTCGGGGGACAGAACCAGATCCCGCGGATGGTCACCGCCGCTCGTCACCTCGTCGACGCGGACGACTTCTGCGCCCCGTACGGCGAATCGTGTGATGGTGTCGGGACCACGATTGCCGACGTAGAGGAATCGTCCGTCCGAGCTCATCCGAATCGCCGATGGATAGCTCGTCTCCGTGGATCGGGGAGGGAGCGTGGAGACCGTCGTGATTTCGGTATTGCTGCGGAGATCGACGACGGAGATCGTGGAGTCGAGTTCACACGCGACATAGGCGAACCCGTCGCGGATCACCAGGTGGCGGGGTCCGCCGCCTGCGTGTATCGAGATCGAACCGATCGGTTCGAGTCGTCCGTCGCCGAATCGATACCGGTTGATCCGATCGGTCCCGAGGTCGACCGTCAGTGTCTGCTCGCGATCGGTGTCGACGGCGACCATGTGCGCGTGGCCCGATGCCTGTCCGGGAATGACGTGGCTCGGCTCGCCGAGTGACCCGTCGGCGCGGACCGGGAGCGCACTGACCGAGCCGTCCCCATAGTTGGCGACCAGGATGTGCCCACCGTCCCCGTGCATCACGAGATGACAGGGACCGGCGCCACCGCTCGAACGTGGCCCTCCCACTTGTTCGAGCCTCCCCGGTGTCTCGGGATCGACGCGCCAGGCGATGACTCGGCCGGCCTCGGCCTCGTCGACGCCGTAGAGGGTGTGACGATCCGGATGCAGTGCGAGATATGACGGATTGCACGACAGGCCGGTGATGCACGAGGAGAGTTCGACTCCGCCGGTGCCGATCGTCAACAGATGTACTGCGCCGTCAGGCACGCCGGAACCGCTCGAGGCGGACCCGACATACGCCTGCATCGTCATCGCACGACCTCTCCGGTCGGCAATGTCAGCAGCGCCAGTTCGGCCTTGGTGGGGAGTCCTTCCCAATCGCCTCGCGTGGCGACCGCGAATGCGCCGACCGTGTTGGCACGGTCGAGCCTGTCTGCTTCGGTCAGTCCGTCCAGGACGCCGGACAGATAGCCCGAGACGAAGGCATCGCCTGCGCCGATCGCATCTACTGCGGTGACCTTCTTGGCAGGAGAGACGAGAGTTCCTCCTGCCGAGTACGAAGTGGCGCCCGCGGCTCCGTGCTTGACCACGACGGTCCTCACTCCGCAGTCGAGGAGGGCTGCGGCCCACGACTCCACGTCGTGGCCGGTCGGGGCGATCAGCCCGAGCTCGTCATCAGATGCCACGACGACGTCGAGGAAGCCGACGGTGTCCGCGAGCGCCGCCTGCGCTTGTTCGGACGTCCAGAGGCGGCTGCGATAGTTGACGTCGAGGCATACGAGCGCTCCATGCTCCTTGCCGAGCCGGGCCGCTGTACAGACGGCTGCCGCGGCGGTAGGGCTCAATGCCATCGTGAGACCGGTCAGATGGACGATCCGGGGAGCCGGGATGAACGCCCCGGCCACATCGACTTCTGAGACGGTGCTCCCGGCCGAATGCCGCCGGTGGTAGTCGACACGGGTCACCCCGGTCAGGCGTTCCTCGAAGACCACGATTCCCGTGGGCGCCTCGGCTCGACGGACCCGGGTGACATCCACGCCTTCGGCGCGCAGCGTCCGCACGATCAGCTCACCGATCTCGTCAGGACCGACGACACCTGCCCAGGCAGCCGTATGGCCAAGGCGGGACAGCCCGATCGCGACATTGCTCTCCGCGCCGACGACCCCGAGCGTCACGGGTCCGCCGAGCCTCACGGGGCCGGAACTGCGCAGGCAGCCCAGGGTCTCGCCGAGAGTCAGCACGTCAGGCATCGATCGCCTCTTGCCATGCGGTGGTCAGTGAGCGGGCGCGATCGGCCAGGACGCCCCATTGTGCGTCGCGGACCAGGGATTCGGTCACCAGCGATCCGCCGATTCCGACGCCGACCGCCCCAGCGCGGGCATATGCGTCGAAGCTGTCCACCCCGACCCCTCCGGTCGGCAACATCCGGACGTCCGAGAGAGGCTCGCGGATGGCCCGGAGATATTCGGGTCCGCCGACGGTCGAGATCGGGAAGATCTTGACCGCATCGGCACCGTTTTGCCAGGCCAGGTCGACCTCGGTGGGTGTGAGAGCGCCGCACGCGACCGGCACGCCGTGGTGCCGTGCGATCGCCAGGACTTCGGGAACCGTCGTCGGGGTCACCAGGAATTGGGCTCCAGCAGCTATCGCGGCGGAGGCGTCGGCGGGTGTGCGTACCGTGCCGGCACCGACCATCGCACCGTCGCGATCGACCCACCGCTCGATCGTCTCCAGGGCGCCGGGAGTATTGAGCGTCACCTCCAGTGACTCGACACCCCCTCCCACGAGGCAGTCGAACAGTGCGTCGGGAGGCGCGATGCTGCGGAGTCGGATGATGGACACGATGCCCTTGATCGGTGCACCCTGTTTCTGGGTACTCGTCACGCATTAGCCCTTCTTCGGTATTATGAAAAAGTAAACGACATCAAGAATATACGACGATATAGGCCGGGGCATCGCTTTCGCCGCCCCGCCGTCCAGACAATTCACTGGCAACGATGCCGAAGGGTAGGCAAGTCATATGGCACAAGGCGACTCCGCAGGAGAGCGTCCGGCCTCACCGGGAGTGGACAGGGCACTGACGGTCCTGGAGCACCTCGTCGATTCCGAGGAGGAGCTCACGCTCACGGCGCTCGCCAAGGTCACCAAGATCCCGCTCGCGACGTGCGCAAGTATCGTCTACACGCTCGAGCAGCGCGGATATGCGGCCCGTCGTGTGGTCGGACGCAGCCATTTCTGGCGGCCGACCCTCCGCCTGTACAGCCTTGCCAGCCAGCTGGTCCGCAAGGTCGATCTCTCGCAGGTCGCTCCCGGTGAAATGAGGGCGCTGGCGGACAAGATCGGGATGCCGGTCCATATGGGCGTGCTGGACGGCGCCTCGGTCGTGTACGTCGCGAAGGCCGCGACTCCCGGATTCGTGCAGTTCGACACGTACTCGGGCAAGATCGCCCCGTTCAACCTCACGGCGCTGGGTCGCGCGATCGCGGCCTACCTGGAACCCGACGAACTCGAGCCGCTGCTGTCGAAGCTGACACCGGGGCGGGGCCCCAACGCCCCCAAGGGTGGGCGCAAGGCATTCCACGCCCTGCTCGAAACCGTTCGGGAGTCCGGGTTCGCGATCGAGGACGAAGAGGAGCAGGCAGAGATCTCGTGTATCGCGGCACCGTTCTTCGGCGCGGACGGCCGGGTCGCAGGCTCCTTGGGGGTGACCGGTTTCGCCCGTGACTTCACCGACGAACGCAAGTCGCTGGCCGCCACGGGTCTCGCGGACCTCGCGATCGAGGTGTCGCGGCGGCTCGGATGTCCGAGAGAGTCATTGCCAAGGCCAGCCTCCATCTCTTAAGATTCGGTAATCGGGAAACATTTCTGTTATCTCGAATATAGAATCTGACACGATGAGGTGCCTGTGGGATCGTCGGCCACATATTGGGAGCGCTCTGATCGCGACAAGCTGGCCCGGCTTCTGCCGGATGCCGTTGTCGTCCTACCAGTGGGGGCGACCGAGCAGCACGGTCCGCATCTGCCCTCGGGGACAGATGCGCTGATCGCGCACGAGGTCGCGCGGCGGGCCGCCGAATCGGCGGCCTCCCGCTGCGGCCGTCCGCTCCTGGTGACACCGACGCTCCCATTCGGGGCGTCGGACCACCACCTGCCGTTCGGCGGGACGCTGTCTTTGTCGCCCGCCACACTGCTCGCGGTCCTCGACGATCTGTTCAGGTCGATCGCCGCGCAAGGAGGGCGGCGCGTCGTCGTCTTCAACGGCCACGGCGGGAACGTCGGGATCTGCCATGCCGCTGCGGCGGATGCCGCCTCCACGTGGGGCCTCGCGGTGGGTCACCTCGACTACTGGCGCCTCGCCGAGCAGGAGGACGGCCTGTCCGTCCCAGGGCATGCGGGAGAGTTCGAGACATCACTCGTCCTGGCCCTCGACCCGGCCGCGGTGTCCGCGTCCGCCCCTCGAGCCTCGGCACCCGTCCTTCCTGCTGTCGACGACGTCGACTTGCACACCGCCGCGTTGTGGCAGGCGATCGAGGGATATACCGATCAGCCCGAGAAGGCCGATGGATCGGCCGGCGGGCGACGTCTCGCGCACGTCGTCGCACAAGCAGCAGAACGACTGATCGAGCTAGCGGAGGCATTGTGATCGACTTCCATACCCATACCCCGACGTGGCGGTCGAACAGCTGGTTGGGCGGTGTGCAGTTCGGTGCGGACGAATTCGTGGCCTTCATGGACCGAGCCGGAATCGATCAGGCGATCGTCCTGAGTCATGACGGCTTGTTCGATGCCTCGCCAGAGGCGAATGACGATCTGGCCGGATTCGTCGGCGAACACCCCGACCGGCTGCTCGGATTCGGCACGGTCCATCCCCGGAGCAAAGATGCCCCAGCCGAGATGGAACGCATGATGGGCGCTCTCGGACTTCGCGGGCTGAAGCTCCACCCGTGGCTACAGGGATTCAGCATGCACGAGTTGAGCCTCGATCCGATCTGCGAGGTGCTGTCAGGCGCCGGTGGAATCTTGCTGAGTCACGACGGCACTCCGCCCTATTCGACCGCGACCCAGATCGCCGCGCTCGCGCGGCGACACCCGGATCTTCCTGTTGTTCTGGGCCACGGCGGGCTCCATGACACCTGGCGTGAAGCGCTGGCCGCGGTGATAGAGACCGACAATCTGTATCTCTGTATCTGTGGCACCCCGCCGTATGCTGCGCGGCAGATTCTGGCCAAGGCCCCTGCGCACAAGGTGCTGTTCGGCACTGATGCCGGACTGTCCGATCGGGCGAGTCAGGACTATGCCGTCGCGAGGGTCAAGGAGATCGACGGCTGGGGGATCACCGACGCGCAGCGGCAGGCCATGCTCGTGGACAATCCGCGCGCCCTCCTGTCGGGTGCGCGATGAATCCTCTCGTCGCCGCGGTCCACCTTGCGCCGGTGAGTCTCGCGGTCAATCCGGATCTGGTCGTCCGGGGTGCACGCGGCGTGCACGACCGCTCGGACTTCCTCCTCGTGCGTGTCGTGGCGAGCGACGGGACGCATGGATACGGAGAGGTCAGTGCGACCGCGCTGTGGAGCGGTGAGGACGGCACAAGCGCCGAGCACTTCATCCGCACCCGTCTCGCTCCGGCCATCATCGGCCAGCCACTCGCTCCGGTCGGCAGGCTCGAGATGCTGATGGATCGCGTGCTCGCGGGCAATCCGTTCACGAAGGCGGGCGTTTCGACGGCGCTCTGGGACGTCTTCGCGCGCACTCTCGATGTTCCCCTCGCAGTCGCGCTCGGCGGGCCGTATCGGGATGCGGTTGACATCAAGCTGTCGCTGTCGGGCGACGGCGAAGCGCTCGACCACGTGCTCGCGGCCGCACAGGCTATCGGCTTCGGGGCCTTCAAGGTCAAGGTCGGACTCGGCGTCGACGATGACGTGGAGCGGGTTCGACATGTGCGCGAGCGCGTCGGCCCCGGAACGTTCGTCGGCGTCGATGCGAATGGGGGGTGGACTCGCGCGGAGGCGATGCGGGCCATTCCCCGTATCGCCGAAACCGGTGCCGCATTCGTGGAACAGCCGGTTGCGCCGCCGGACCTCGAGGGCCTGCGGTCCGCACGTGGTTTCGGGCTGCCGGTTGTCGCCGACGAATCGGTGTTCGGCATGAGCGATCTCACCCGACTCGTGAACGCCGATGCCGCCGACTGCGTCAGCATCTACATCGGCAAGAGCGGGGGACCCGGCAGAGCGCTCGCAATGGGCAAGCTCGCCGCCGACTTCGGTCTCGACGTGCTCCTCGGCTCGAACGGGGAATTCGGTCTGGGGGCGGCCGCGCAATTGCATGTCGCGTGCGCCTTGCCGCACCTGTCGCAGAGCTTTCCGTCCGACATCATCGGCGCGCACTACTACCGCGAGGACATCCTCGAGCAGCCGCTCGACAGCGACGGACGCGTCGTCCGCCTCGGAGACGGCCCCGGCCTCGGGGTCGTCCCTCACCCAGACCTGATCAAGGAGCTTCGATGATCGTCGACGTCCATGCCCACACGCCAACCCATCGCGATGCGGTGCCAGAGACCGAGCGCCGGGAGTTCACGACCTGGCGGACGGACCGTTCCGTCGTGACGACGAACTCGTGGAGCGAGTTCGACCAGGCGATGGAGGCAGCCGACGTCACGATCGTGTTCAATATCGCGGTCCCGGACCCAGAGGCCGCGACGGGGATACCGCACCCGCCGGAACGCACCAACGACGCAACGGCCGAATTCGCGGCGAGTGACCCAACACGCCGGATCGGCTTCATGTCGGTCGACCCGACGGATCCCGGGGCGTTCGACGAGGCGGATCGCTGCCGAGAACTCGGCCTGGTCGGGGTCAAACTGGGCCCGAACTACCAGAACTTCGATCCGTTGGGAGATCCCGCACTGGCGTTCTACGCCTACTGCGAGAAGAACGCACTGCCCATCATGTTCCACCAGGGCGCATCGCCGATCCAGGCAGCACCGCTTCGTTACACCTATCCGCTGGTCACCGACGAGGTCGCGCTGCGTTTCCCGGAGCTGCGGATCGTGATGGCCCATATGGGCCACCCCTGGGGAAAGGAGACCGTCGTGACGATCCGCAAGCATCCGCATGTGTACGCCGACGTCTCGTCGATCTATCTACGGCCCTGGGTCTGCTATGAATCGCTGCTCGCGGCGGTCGAGTGGGGATGCACGCACAAGCTCCTTCTCGGCTCGGATTTCCCGATCGCCAACACGGGGGAGGCGATCGCCGGCCTGCGAGGCGTCAACAAGATCCTCGAAGGGACCGCACTGCCGCGGGTTCCGGCCGAGCTCATCGAGAACATCATCCACGCCGACGCGCTGTCCGCCCTTGGCCTCACGGTAGGAGCCCGCACGTGATCATCGACGCCCACGTACGACTGGGACAGGGACGCGAGGTCGCGTTGGCGGCAGAGGAACTTCTGGCCGGCATGGACCGACTCGGCATCGATCGGGCCATCGTGGCGCCGGACGAACGGTGCATCGCGCAGGACAATCGTGCCGGCAACCGGTTGGTCGCTGCTGCTGCGGCATCGTCGGACGGCCGTCTGATCCCGTATGCGGTCGCGAATCCGTGGCGGGGAAAGGACGCGATCGAGGAGCTCGAGCGGGCACGCGATGCCGGTGCCCGTGCGCTCAACGTCGACGCCGCGCTCCAAGGTTTCGATCTGCTCGATGGGCTCGTCGATCCCTTGATCGAGTTCGCGCAGGAGGCGGGCTGGTTCGCGTACGTGCGAACGGGTACGCCGCCGACGGCATTGCCGCTGCCTCTGGCCACGCTGGCCCGCCGGTATCCCGACGTGTCGTTCGTCATGGGCCGCAGTGGGGCGACCGATTTCTGGATCGATGCGGCACCTGCGCTGCGCCATGCCCAGAACCTCTACGGAGACACGTGTTACGCGCCCTGGGACACGGTGTTGTCCGAGTTCGCGAAGGATCCCGAGATCGGCACATCGCGCTTGGTGTTCTCCACCGACGCCCCCTATTCCGTCCCGGAGGCGGAACTGAGACGCATCGTCGAATGGCCGATCACGGATCAGGAACGTTCTGACGTGCTCGGAGACGTGGTTTCACGCCTGTTGGGCTGAAGTTCCGGGCTTTTCGCCGCAAGAACGCCGCAATCTCGGCAAACCCCTTGTGGTCGACGACAAGGGAGCTCTATTATCCATCTATACGAAAATGTTTTCGAAATCCCGTAAATACGATGAGAGATAGGCACGAGAAGCTGATGACCATTGACGCAAGCCCGATGACGTCGATCCGAGAGCAGGCCATGTCGGTCGGCGACGCGGCAGCGCTCGTCACCGGGGTCTCGCCGGTGCTGGAGGTTCCGTTCACCGACCAGGGCGAGGTGGACTATGCGGGATTCGAGCGGGTGGTCCGGTATGTGATCGGGACGGGTGTGAGCAGCATGATGTTCCCCGGGTTCGCGTCGGAGTTCTACAAGCTCACCGAGGGCGAACGAGCCCGTCTCCTGCAGATCCTGCTCGATCTGACCTCGGGGCGCGACGATGTCGCCGCGATCGTCGCGGTCCAGGACCACGCGACCAAGCTCGCGGCCTCCCGTGCTCGCGATGCGATCGACGCCGGGGCGGATCTGATCAACCTGCTGCCGCCGTACCTGTTGTCGCCGTCGCGTCGCGCGATCGTGGAACATGTCGTCGCGGTGCTCGAAGCGGTTGCCCCTGCGCCGGTCGTCCTGCAGTATGCGCCGTCGGAGACGGGCACGAGCCTGGATGCCGGGATCATCGCCGATCTGGCCGCGGCACATCCGAACCTGCGACTGGTCAAGGTCGAATCGAGCCCGCCCGGCCGACTGATCGGCGAACTTGCCGCGCTCGACACGCCGCTGCCCGCGATCGAGGGATATGCGGGTGTACAGCTCCCCGATGCGTGGCGCCGAGGTGCGGTCGGCACTCAGCCGGGCTGCTCCTTCACCGAGATCTACGTACGGATCTGGAGCCTGCTGAGCGCAGGCGATACCGCGGCCGGCGAGGACCTGCACCGCCGTCTGCTGCCGTACATCTCCTACTGGATGCTCGACACCGAGCTGATCATTGCCGCGGAGAAGCGCATCTCCTATCGGCGGGGGCTGTTCGGCAGCGATTTCTGCCGTGGCCCGTCCCACCAGCTGGACGCAGAAGAACTGCGTCGCATCGAGGTCTTCCTCGAAGAGTTCTCGGAGCTGTTGCCAGATCTGTCCGGCATATAGCCGGTACCTGACAGCAGAAAACCCTAGGCAGAAACGACAACGAAGAATGGAGGACCTGCAGTGTTAGCTTTGCGAAAGTTGTTGGTCGCCGGCGCGATGGCCGTGCCGATGGTGGTATTGGCCGCGTGTGGTTCCGGGAGCGACAAAGCTCAGGATGCGCCCGAGGCGTCGAGTTGGCAGAGCAAGATCAAGGGCGGACCGCTCGAGGTCGGTGTACTCCCCGCGACGGGCACGCCGTCCTTGGCGTTCTTGCAGGAGATCGCCGACTCGATGGGCAAGGACATTCCAGGTTCCAAGGTCAAACTCACGTTCGCGAACACCGAGGCCCGTCCTGCTCTCGAGCAGCGGTGGCGTTCGGGCGACGGGCTCGATGTCGACTACACGATGTTCGACGGCACCAATGAGTCGCTGCTCGCCTGGGCCGACGACGGGAAACTGCTCGACCTCGCGCCGTACCTGAAGCAGAACGACAAGACGACGGGCAAACCGTGGCTCGACTCGTTCAGTCCCGCGGTGCGCCAGTTCATGGAGCATCCGGAAAGCAAGAAGATCTACGGAGTTCCCTCGGAGCTGTCGCTGCAGGTGCTGTTCTACAACGCCAAGCTCTTCAAGGACAACGACATCTTGCCACCGACGACGTGGGACGAACTGACCACCGCGGCCGATCAACTCAAGGCTGCCGGCGTCGACCCCATCGCGGTCACCGGCCTGTTCGAGCCGTACCTGGGGATGTGGACCGACAACCTGTGGATGCGCACTGTCGGCTACGACAAGGCGCACGAAGTGCTCACCGAGGGTAAGGGCAACATCACCGATGATCCCGGCTTCCTCGACGGTCTCGAGAAGATGCAGGAGCTGCGCGACAGCGGGGCCTTTCTCGACGGATTCGAAGGCACCGACTTCACGGCTGCACAAGCGCAGTTCTTCCAGGGCAAGGCCGGCATGATCCTGATGGGCAGCTGGCTCGTCAGCGAGATGAAGGACGTCATCCCCAAGGACTTCGATCTCGGCGTCCTGGCCTTCCCGACCGTCGAGGGCGGCGCGGGGGATCAAGCAGGGATGATGGCGATGGCCCAACTGATGTCGATCTCGGCGGACAGCAAGAACGTCCCGCTGTCGCTGGAATGGGTCCGGCGGGTGACAAGCGCGCCGACTCAGACCAGCCGCGCCGAGAAGATCGGTGAGGTCTCGGCCGTCCAGGGAGTTGCCAGCCCGCCCGGTCTGCCCGGAATCTCCGAGATCGTCGGCAAGGCCGATCAGCTCCACCCCGCGTACTACGGCATCCTGCAGTCGAAGGCCAAGGACGTCGTCTATCCGGAGATCGCAAGGATGCTGTTCGGCAAGCAGGACGCCGACAAGACCTTGAAGGCGCTCGACGAGGGGCTTCGACGGGTCTACGGCAACTGACCCAGAACGTTCCGACCTGCTGTCGCGGGTCCTCGACCAGGACCCGCGACAGCTTCCGACAACCGGAGGTCTCATGCACAAAACGGCACAACGGCGGATCATCATTCCGTTCCTATTGCCGGCGTTCGTACTGCTGGCGCTGTTCTTCCTCTACCCGCTCATCCGCACGGTGGATCTGTCGCTCAACGAGTTCTCGCGAACAGGAGCGGTCAACTTCGTGGGGCTCGACCAGTACGAGCGGCTGTCGGGGGATCCTGACTTCTTCAACGCATTGAAGAACACCTTCCTCCTGACGGTCATCGGCGCCCTGATGCTGTTCCCGCCCGCGATCACGATCGCGTGGGCGCTGTCGCACCGGCTCCGCGGCGAACGGTTCTTCAGATTCTTCGTCTTCGCCCCGGTCGTGTTGTCGGTGGCCGTCGTCTCGATCATGTGGAAGTTCCTGTACCACCCGACGCTCGGCCTCATCAATCCGGCGTTGAAGGAGGCCGGTCTCGGTTCCCTGGCCAAGACCTGGCTGGGTGATCCGGCCACGGCACTCGCAGCAGTCGCATTCGTGTCGGTGTGGCACGGCATCGGTATCTGGGTCGTCCTGCTGTGCGCGGGCTTCGAACGCCTTCCCAGCGATGTCTTGGAGGCTGCGCGCATCGACGGCGCAGGCGAGGTGCGGATCCTGTTCAGCATCATGTTGCCGATGCTCGGCGATCTGCTGCGGATGCTGTTCGTGTTGTGGGTCGTCCAGAGCCTGCAGGCATTCGCATTCATCTTCATCATGACCGGCGGTGGACCCTTCGGGTCGACCGAGACAGTCGGGACGCTGATGTATCGCGTCGCATTCGATCAGGCGGACTTCGGCTATGCCGCGGCGATGGGCGTTGTGCTCGTCGTCCTCATGCTGGCGATCGCGAAGATTCTCAACAAGGTGATGAAGCGTGAAGAACTCCAGTACTGACCTGCTCGAACGCGATGCCGCGACGCCGCCGAAGAAGCCGCGCAAATGGGGCGAACCGGCACAACCGCGGGCGCCGTTTCGGCCGTACCATCTGTTCTTCTACCTGCTGCTCGGCAGTATCGTGGTCTCCTCGGCGAGTGCTTTCGCGTGGATCTTCAATGTCTCGATGAAGTCGAATCGGGAGTTCCTCGGCACCTCGCCGTGGGAACTGGCCGAAGGCCTGCGCTGGGAGAACTACACGAATGCCTGGAATGGCGCGAATATCGGCGCCTACTTCGGCAACAGTCTGTTCGTCAGCATCAGCGCGACGCTGCTCGGGGTCATCGTCTCGGTGTTCGCGGCGTACCCCTTGGCACGGGTCCAGTTCCGGTTCAACGGCCTCGTGTTGAGCGTCTTCCTGATGGGATTGATGATCCCGTGGATGGTCACGTTCGCGCCGTTGTACAACCTGATGCAGGACTTCGGGCTGCTCGACAGCCGGATCGGCCTGATCTTGGTCTACGCGACGTACAACCTGCCGTTCAACGTGTTCGTCCTGACCGGTTTCATGAAGACGCTGCCGTACGAGCTGGAAGAAGCAGCCGCACTCGACGGCGCTTCGCCGACTCGGACCTTCCTGTCGGTGATCCTGCCGCTCATGGGTCCCGGCGTGGCATCGGTCGCGATCATCAGCTTCTTGCAGAACTGGAACGAGTTCTTCTATGCCCTGCTGCTGATCCACACCCCGGAGAAGATGACTCTGCCACTGGGACTGTTCCAGCTGGGCCAGGCCGCGAACTACGGGACGAACTGGGTCACGCTGTTCGCTGGGATGATGATGACGGTCGCTCCCGTGCTGCTCGGGTTCGCGCTGTTGCAAAAGCAGATCACCAAGGGCCTCACAGTCGGCGCATTGAAGGGGTGACGATCAATGGATGTAGCTCTGATCACGGGTGCGGGCGGCGATATCGGTACGTCGATCGCCCTGGCGCTGGGACGTCGCGATGTCCACATCGTCCTCGCGGACAGGACCCTCGACCTCGCCACTCGGGCGGCCGAGTCGGTGCCTGGCGCAGAAGCCGTGCAGCTCGACCTCCGCTCGCCGGCGTCTGTTCGCGCGGTCGCCGATGAGCTGCACGAACGGCACGGGGCGCTGCGCTACCTGGTCAACAATGCGGCGGTGTGCAGCAATCACGAGTTCGAGACGATCGACGAGACGATGTGGTCAGAAGATGTCGACGTCGTGCTGGGCGGCACGATCCGCATGTCCCAGGCAGTGCTGCCGGCCATGCGGGCGGCCGGCCGCGGTGCGGTGGTCAATATCGCCTCGGTCAACGGCCAGGGCTATTTCGGCAACGATGTCTACAGCGCAGCGAAGGCGGGGGTGCTCAGCCTGACCCAGTCGTTGGCGGTGCAGTACGGCCCGCACGGCGTGCGGGTCAACTCGGTCTCGCCCGGCTCGATCGCGACGACGGCATGGAAGCGGCGTCTCGAACGTGAGCCGGGGATCTTCGACAAGGCCAAACGCTGGTATCCCATGGACCGGATCGGCACGCCGGAAGATGTCGCGGATGCCGTCGACTTCCTGCTCTCGGACAAGGCGCGGTGGATCACCGGCACCGACCTGCGCGTCGACGGCGGACTGCTGGCCGGCAATGCGGGACTGGCCGAAGACATCAGTGCCGCCCACGTCGCACCGCCCGGATCTTCTCAGACGAGGTTCTCGGCGACGTAGTCGATGGCCTGGGTGAGCTTGTCGATGTCGTCCGGCTCGATCGCGGGGAACATGGCTATCCGCAACTGATTGCGGCCAAGTCCCCGGTAGCTGTCGACATCGACGATGCCATTGGCACGCAGCGCGCCGGTCATCGCCGCCTGGTCGACGCCGTCGAGATCTATCGTTCCGACAACCTGCGATCGTTCGGCCGGAGCAGTGACGTACGGCGCGGCGTAGGACGAGGCTTCGGCCCAGGCGTAGAGCCGCGCCGATGAATCGGCCGTGCGCTCGACGGCCCAATCGAGGCCGCCTCGCTCGTTGAGCCAGCGGGTCTGGTTCTCCATCAGGAACAAGGTGGTCAGTGCAGGGGTGTTGTACGTCTGGTTCTTGCGCGAGTTGTCGATCGCGGAGGGCAGATCGAGGAAGCCCGGAATGTGACGTCCGCCGGCCTTGATCCGCTCGGCTCGCTCGATCGCTGCCGGCGACATCAGCGCGACCCAGAGTCCGCCGTCGGAGGCGAAGCCCTTCTGCGGGGAGAAGTAGTATGCATCGGTCTGTGAGATGTCGACCGGCAGACCGGCTGCGCCCGACGTCGCATCGACCAACACGAGTGCATCGTCGGCAGCGTCGTCGACGCGCGCGACCGGGACCATGACTCCCGTGGACGTCTCGTTGTGCACCCAGGCGTAGACGTCAACGCCCTCGGAGGCGTGGGGGAGCGGGTGGGTCGACGGATCGCTTTCGATGATCTCGGGATCGTCGAGGAATGGTGCGCGTTGGATGGCAGTTGCGAACTTGCGGCTGAACTCGCCGTGCACGAGATTCTGCGCCCGGCGCTCGATCAGACCGAACACCGCAGCGTCGAAGAATGCGTGGGAGCCGCCATTGCCCAGCACGACCTCATATCCGTCGGGCAGGTCGAACAGCGAACTGAGCCCGTCGCGCAGGCTGCCGACCAGATTCTTGACCGGTGGCTGCCGGTGAGATGTGCCCAGCAGGCCGGCGCCGGTCGCGGCGAGATCGTTGAGGGCGTCGACGCGCACCTTGGAGGGACCGGAACCGAAACGTCCGTCCTCAGGCAAGAACTCAGCGGGAATCTTCACGCTCCGATTCTCTCAGGCGGCCCCACCCCTAGGGTTGACGGCATGTGGACATGGGTTGACGGGGCCGAAGACATCGCGGCTGAACCGGGATTCGCGGTGGGCGACTCGATCGCCTGGCCGGTCCTGACCGATGACTTCGCCGAGCTCCTGCCCGTCCTTCCGGCCGACTTCGACGCTGCCGTCGACAGCGCCGTGGACGACGACGGCGATGGCGAGATCGTGGGCACGATCGTCAAGATCCTGATGGCGACGGGCCGACGCAAGACCGTCGCTTTCGAGATCTCCGCGACGCCCGCCGAACATGTGCAGGTACTGGACCTGGCAGGTTTCCTCGTCGAGGTCGTCGCTTAGGTCACATTGGCTGGCTTGACATAGCGCCGATTTCGTACGATGCCCCCTATGGCATCTGACGGATCGACGGTTGAGGTTCCCCTCTCGGCAGGGCTCGAGCACACGCAAGACGAGTGGGAAGCGGCAACTGCGGCGGTCCTGCGCAAGGCACGCAAGCTGACCGAGGACGCTCCCGACAGCGATGCCTGGGGCAAGCTCTCGACCCTGACCCTCGACGGAATCGCGATCACGCCGCTCGGCACACCGGCGCTGAGCGCTGACCTGCCAGAAGGCGGTCTCCCGGGCCAGGCGCCGTTCACACGAGGCAGCACCGCTGCCCGCGAGCTCGACGGCTGGGATGTTCGTGCCTGGTTCACCGATCCAGACGCCGAACGCACCGCACAGGACGTCGTGACCGATCTGGAGAACGGCGTCAACTCGCTGTGGATCTCGGCCGGCACCGGCGGGGTCGCGATCGATGCACTCGCCACGATCCTCGAGCCGGTTTTTGTCGACCTGGCCGCTGTCGTGATCGATGCACCGTTCGAGCCCGTCGAAGCGGCCCAGGCGCTCGTCGCCGTGATCGCCGACAAAGGCGTGACACCGGCTCCGGGCACGAGCCTTGGCGCCGACCCGCTGGGCGCGACGGTCCGCGACCGCGGCGTCACGGACATCGGCGTCGCGGTGCAGGTCGCCGAGCTGGCACAACCCATCGGCGTCCGCGCGATCACGGTCGACGCGACCGCCGTCCACGACGCCGGAGCCTCGGACGCCCAAGAGCTGGCCTATTCGCTGCTCGCGGGAGCGACATATCTTCGCACGCTGGTCGCGGCAGGCCTCCCGGTCGAGGATGCCGCGGCTCTGATCGATTTCCGCTACGCCGCGACCGACGAGCAGTTCCCGACGATCGGCAAGTTCCGGGCCGCCCGGCGTCTGTGGAACCGGGTCGCCGAACTGAGCGGTGTGACGTCCACGGCGGCAGGCCAGCTGCAGCATGCTGTGACATCGCGGCCGATGATGGCCAAATACGACCCGTACGTCAACATGCTCCGCACGACCGTTGCTTCGTTCGCGGCGGGCGTGGGCGGTGCGGCTTCGGTCACGGTGCTTCCGTTCGACGAGCCGCTGGGTCTGCCCGAAGCATTCAGCCGACGGATCGCCCGCAACACCTCGAGCCTGCTGATCAGCGAATCTCACGTGGCTGCGGTCGCCGATCCGGCGGGCGGTTCGCATGCAGTCGAGAAGTTCACCGACGACCTGGCACGAGCCGCCTGGGAACTGTTCGGGGAACTCGACGGCAACGGCGATTTCGCCTCGGGTCTCGAGCTCCTGCGCACCAAGATCGAGGCGACCAACTCTGCCCGTGCCCTCGCGATCGCCAAACGCAAACGGCCCGTCACCGGTGTCTCGGAGTTCCCGAACCTCGCCGAAGTGCTGCCCGAGCGCCGTCCGTATGCGGCGCCGTTGACAGTGCATCGCTACGCCGGCGAGTTCGAGGCACTGCGCGACGAGCCCGCTGCGAAGCCGGTCTTCCTGGCGTCGATGGGAACTGTCGCCGGATATACGGCGCGTTCGACCTTCGCGGCCAACCTGCTGGCCGCCGGCGGTGTCGACACGGTCGTGGCCGGTCCGACCGAGTCGACCGACGACGTCCTGACCGCCTATCGATCGGCTGGCCGTCCTGCCGTGGTGTGCCTCGTCGGAAACGACAAGACGTACGAGGCGTGGGGGTCAGATCTGGTTGTCGCGTTGCGCGAAGCCGGGGCATCGCACGTTGTGCTCGCTGGCACACTGGATGTAGGCGCTGATGTGACCATTGCGGCGGGCCTCGATGCGCTGGCCTTCCTCCGTTCGATCCGAGAGGAGCTCGTCAAATGAGCGTCCCCACCAGCTTCTCTGGACTGCCGCTGGATCCCGAGCAGCCCTATGAGATCGACGCCGACGCGTATGCACGTGCCACCGATGGAGCACAGCCGTGGGCCTCGCCCGAGGGCATCGACGTCGACGGCCTCTACACCGCAGACGATCTCGCGGGACTCGACGGACTCGACACCTACCCGGGACTCGCGCCGTTCCTGCGCGGCCCCTATCCCGCGATGTACACGACGCAGCCCTGGACGATCCGCCAGTACGCGGGATTCTCGACGGCCGAGGAGTCGAATGCGTTCTACCGGCGCAACCTCGCCGCGGGCCAGAAGGGACTCTCGGTCGCATTCGACCTCGCGACCCACCGCGGCTACGACTCAGACAATCCGCGGGTCGTCGGCGACGTCGGGATGGCCGGCGTCGCGATCGACTCGATCTACGACACCCGCAAGCTGTTCGAAGGCATCCCGCTCGACGAGATGAGCGTGTCGATGACGATGAACGGCGCGGTGCTGCCGGTGCTCGCGCTCTACATCGTCGCGGCCGAGGAGCAAGGCGTCCCGCCGGAGAAGCTGTCGGGGACCATCCAGAACGACATCCTCAAAGAGTTCATGGTCCGCAACACGTACATCTACCCGCCAGCACCGTCGATGCGGATCATCTCCGACATCTTCGCGTACACCGCGCAGAAGATGCCGCGGTTCAACTCGATCTCGATCTCGGGCTATCACATCCAGGAAGCCGGGGCGACGAACGACCTCGAGCTCGCCTACACGCTCGCCGACGGTGTCGAGTACATCCGGGCCGGTCTCGACGTCGGTCTCGACATCGATGCCTTCGCGCCGCGCCTGAGCTTCTTCTGGGCCATCGGCATGAACTTCTACATGGAGATCGCCAAGATGAGGGCCGCCCGTGCGCTGTGGGCCCAGCTCGTCGCCGACTTCAACCCGAAGAACGCCAAGAGCCTGAGCCTGCGCACGCACAGCCAGACGTCCGGCTGGTCGCTCACGGCGCAAGATGTGTTCAACAACGTCGGGCGTACCGCTATCGAGGCGATGGCCGCGACGCAGGGGCACACCCAGTCGCTGCACACCAACGCCCTCGACGAGGCGATCGCGCTGCCGACCGACTTCAGCGCCCGCATCGCCCGCAACACCCAACTGCTGTTGCAGCAGGAGTCGGGTACGACCGACATCATTGACCCCTGGGGCGGCTCGTACTACATCGAGAAGCTCACGCACGATCTCGCGAACCGGGCCTGGGCGCACATCCAGGAGGTCGAGAAGGCCGGTGGCATGTCGAAGGCCATCGAGGCCGGCATCCCGAAGATGCGCATCGAGGAAGCCGCCGCCCGCACCCAGGCCCGTATCGATTCGGGCCAGCAGGCGGTCATCGGCGTCAACACGTACCGATTGGCCGACGAGGATCCGCTCGACGTCCTCAAGGTCGACAACAAGGCCGTGTACGCCTCGCAGATCGCCAAGCTCGAGCGCTTGCGCGCCGAGCGCAATCAGGATGACGTCGATGCTGCGCTCGCCGCGTTGACCAAGAGCGCCGAGCGGGGCGCGACGTCCGATGGATCGCTGGATGACAATCTGCTGACTCTCGCGGTCAATGCGGCCCGTGCCAAGGCGACGGTCGGCGAGATCTCCGACGCGCTGGAGAAGGTCTACGGGCGCCACCAGGCCGTGATCCGTACCATCTCAGGTGTGTACCGCACCGAAGCCGGCAAGGCCTCCAATGTCGCCAAGGTCATCGAGGCCACCGACGAGTTCGAGAAGGCCGAAGGCCGTCGTCCACGCATCCTGGTGGCCAAAATGGGCCAGGACGGACACGATCGCGGTCAGAAGGTCATCGTGACGGCCTTCGCCGACATGGGCTTCGACGTCGACGTCGGCCCGCTGTTCTCGACGCCCGAGGAGGTCGCGCAGCAGGCGATCGACGCCGACGTGCACATCGTCGGTGTCTCGAGCCTGGCTGCCGGCCACCTCACCTTGCTGCCGGCCCTCCGGGAGTCGCTGGCCGAGATGGGGCGCCCCGACATCATGGTCGTGATCGGCGGCGTCATCCCGCCCGACGATGTGCAGACGTTGCTGGACATGGGCGCCGCTGCGGTCTTCCCGCCCGGAACTGTCATCGCCGACTCGGCGCTCGACCTGCTCGACAAGCTGCGCTCAACCCTTTCGCAGTGATGGTCGACGTCGCAGCTCTCGCCGACGATGTCCGGGTCGGCAAGCGGGCTGCGATCTCGCGTGCCATCACCTTGGTGGAGTCGAGCCGGGCGGATCATCGGGCGCAGGCCCGTGAGCTGCTCGGCATCCTCAACGAGCCCACGCACGACGGGGGGCACGGTGGAGCGATCCGGGTCGGCATCTCCGGGGTGCCCGGTGTCGGCAAGTCGACATTCATCGAGGCGCTGGGCACGTACCTGATCGACGAGGGACACCGCGTCGGTGTGCTGGCGGTCGATCCGTCGAGCGTCCGCACGGGCGGATCCGTGCTGGGCGACAAGACCCGGATGGCCCAGTTGTCGGTCAGCCCCGATGCGTTCATCCGCCCTTCGCCGAGCGCCGGAACCCTCGGGGGAGTCGCCCGCGCGACGAGCCAGGCCATGACGGTTCTGGAGGCTGCCGGATACGACGTCATCCTGGTCGAGACGGTCGGCGTCGGACAGTCCGAGATCACGGTCGCGGGCATGGTCGACACGTTCTTGTTCTTGACGATCGCTCGCACCGGCGACCAGTTGCAGGGCATCAAGAAGGGCATCCTGGAGATCGCCGATGTCATCGCGGTCAACAAGGCCGACGGCGACCGCGCGCAGGAAGCCGAGGTGACGTCGAAGGATCTCGCCGGCGCGCTGCGTCTGGTGTACGCCGGTGGTACCGGCTGGGTGCCGCCAGTGCTGACCTGTTCGGCACTCACGGGCGCCGGGATCGACAAGGTGTGGCGCCGGATCATCCGGCACCGTGAATTCATGGGACGTACGGGACTTCGCGAGAAGCGGGCTCAGCAACAGCTCGATTTCACCTGGACGCTCGTGCGCGATGAGCTCGACCAACGGCTGCGCACCGATCCGCAGGTCGCGGCGATGCGCGAGGAGATCCGTGAAGCGGTCCTGTCGGGTGAACTGCCGGCCGCGAGTGCCGCCGACAAGATCCTCGACGCCTACGACTCCTGACCGCGACTGGCGCCGGTCGCGGTAATGGTCGAGGATCGGATGGTGCAGCGATCTATCACGGCCCAGCTCGAGCTATATCTGTACGGCGAGGCGGATCTGGTGTTCTCGGTCGCGGTGGCCGGCGGTGCCGACGTGGAGGAGTCGCTGTCGATCACCTCCCTCGGACATCGTCTCGAACCGCGGGAGATCGCCGGTCGCCATGGCACGCGCCTGCACCGTCTCACCGCGCCGGCCGGTCCGCTGCTGCTCGACTACAGCGCTGTGGTGACAGGACAGGTTCCGCCGGCTCCGATCGATGAGCTCGATGTGATCGAATATCGCCGACCCAGCCGCTACTGCGAGTCCGACACGCTCTTCGCGACCGCCCGCTCGGAGTTCGCGGGTGTCTCGGGCAAGGAGCTGCTCGACGCGGTGACCCGGTGGGTCAGCGAGCGGCTCAGGTACGTGCCGGGTGCGAGCCAACCCACCGATGGCGCTGTCGCGACGATGCTCGCGCGAGCCGGCGTCTGCCGCGACTATGCCCATCTGGTGATCGCCCTGTTGCGGTCGCTTGACGTGCCGGCGCGACTCGTCTCGGTCTACGCGCCGGGACTGTCACCCATGGACTTTCACGCCGTGGCGGAGGCCTTCGTCGACGGCGCCTGGCAGACCGTCGACGCCACGAGGCTCGCGCCGCGGGCGTCGATGCTGCGTATCGCGACGGGGCAGGACGCGTCGGAGACGGCGTTCTTGTCGCAGTACGGAGCAGCCGTCGATCTCAAGCGTCTTGCCGTGACGGCGGTCGTCGATGAGTTGCCGAACGAGGATCCGGCGGCTTCGGTGCAGATGCGCTGAATCGGGGTACTAGTCCTATATAGTTCTAAATGACTAGGTAACGCGCTATTGTCGTGGACAGCACAACATCAGCGATGTGGGGCCGGCCATCTCGGGGGGATGGCCGGCCCGCTTTGTCAGGCGACCTTCAGAGGATGGAATGTGGGGGTTCCCGTCGTCAGCGAAGTCCAACCGCCGACCCGCCAGGACTTGGTGCCGTTGGCCCGCATATACAGCGTCGCGGCCGTCTCGATCGTCATCATCTGATCGCTTTTGGACGATGTATCGAAAACGGGCAGCGAGGCCGAAGCCTTGAAGGCCGCCACGATCCGGGGCTCGGCCTTGGCCCGATCGACACTGATCGCGACGGTCGTCCAGGTGGGATTGATCCAGACGGCCCGATCCCGATAGCCACGAGTCGTCAACGCCGGTCCATAGAAGATTCTGCCGCTCCCGGCGGAGCTGTGGTCTCCCGACACCTCGCCACGTAGAAGCACCAGGCCGAGCGCCTCGGCCGCGTCTCGACAGCCGGGTGCAGCGATGAATCGGCTGATGCGCTGGCGATAGGTCTGCGCGGTTGCGACGGTCAATGAGTCCAGCACACCGGAGAAATCGCTGACTTCGTACGAACGTCGGGGCAGCGAGAGTCGTGAGTATCGCTCTTCGAGCACGAAGCCGACTGCGGCGCAGGCCGCTGCGTCGACAGCTTCGGCACCGAAGATCTGTTCGGCCTCGGCCGCTCCTGTGGTGCGGACACCAGGGCACCAATCGATCGAGTGTCCGGCAAGCCGGACGCGGTCGGGACGGCCTGGCCACATGCCGCGTACGGCGATCGGGGCGAGATCAGCGGTCGGGACGGTGCCGGTGGGTTCGGTGCCGGTCGGAACAGGTGTCGGTGTCGGGGAGGGGGCGATGGCCGAATTCCTGGGCCTCTCGACGCCGTCCATCGAGCCGTCGGGCGAGGCGAGACCGATGCTGACGCTGACGGTGACGACCACGGCAATGGCACAGGCAAGTGCCATGACCCACTTGGATTTCATTGTTTTTATCCTAGTCGGACAGGAGGCCCGCCGGGTTCGATCGCATGCGCGACGGCCTTGAGCCTGCGCCGTACCCGGTCATCCGGGGCGCAGCGCAGGCTCGGGCTGTCGGTGTTCAGGCGTTGGCCCAATCCGGATTCCAACCCTCGACCTCGTCGGCGCCGCGTGACGCCGGACCGGTGTAGATCGCGGACGGTCGGATCAGGCGTCCGGTGCGCTTCTGTTCCAAGATGTGCGCGCTCCAGCCGGCTGTGCGTGCCGAAGTGAACATCGCGGTGAACATGTGCGGCGGGATCTCGGCATAGTCGAGCACGATCGCGGCCCAGAACTCGACATTCGTCTCGAGCACGCGATCGGGGCGGCGCTCCTTGAGCTCCTTGAGCGCGGCCTCTTCCAGCGCGATGGCGACCTCGGCGCGGGGAGCGTTGAGCTCTTTGGCCGTACGGCGCAGGGTGCGAGCACGCGGGTCCTGTGCCCGGTAGACGCGGTGGCCGAAGCCCATGAGGCGTTCGCCCGAATCGAGCAGGTCCTTGACGTATTTGGTCGCGTCGCCGGACTTCTCGACCTCTTCGATCATCGTCAGCACGCGGGCCGGGGCACCGCCGTGCAGGGGGCCGGACATCGCGCCGACCGCACCGGAGAGCGCGGCTGCCGCGTCGGCACCTGTTGAGGCGATCACGCGCGCGGTGAACGTCGAGGCGTTCATGCCGTGCTCGGCAGCCGAGACCCAGTACGCGTCGATGGCCTTGGCGTGGTCGGGGTTGACCTCGCCGCGCCAACGGGTCAAGAAGCGCTCGGTGATCGTGCCGGCCTTGTCGACCTCGCTCTGCGGGACGAACGGCTGGCCGACGCCGCGTGCGGCCTGGGCGACATAGGACAGGACCATGACCGCAGCGCGGGCAAGGTCCTCACGTGCCTGGACGTCGTCGATGTCGTACAACTGCTTCATGCCCCAGGCGGGCGCGGTCAACGCGATGGCGCTTTGTACATCGGCGCGGATGTCGCCTGAATGTACAGGGATCGGGAATGGTTCTGCGGGCGGGAGGCCGGGTTCGTACGTCCCGTCGACCAGCAGTCCCCAGATCTTTTCGAAAGGAACGCGGCCGACGAGGTCGTCGATGTCGACGCCACGATAGCGAAGCGCGGACCCTTCCTTGTCGGGTTCGGCGATCTCGCTTTCGAATGCGATGACGCCTTCAAGTCCATGGTGCACTTCAGTCATACGCTGCATTCTGCCCTGCGCGGATATCTTGAGCACATGGAGACCCCGGATTTGGCCCGCATGCGCGAGGAGTACTCCCGCGCTGGACTCGATGAATCCGCGGCGGGAGACGATCCTCTGGCGCTGTTCGCCCAGTGGCTCGACGATGCCGTGGACGCGGATGTGTATGAACCCAATGCGATGGCCTTGGCCACCGCGACGCCCGACGGTCGTCCGTCGGTGCGGACTGTGCTGCTGAAGGGATTCGATGCCAGGGGACTGACGTTCTTCACCGGATACGAATCGCGCAAGGGTGTCGAACTGGCAGCCAATCCGCGGGCCGCCGCGACGATGCTGTGGCATCCGCTGCAGCGCCAGGTCAGGGTCGAAGGGGGCGTCGTCAAAATCGACGAAGCCGAATCGGATGCCTATTTCCTCTCGCGTCCGCGCGGTTCGCAGATCGGCGCCGTGGCCTCCCCACAGTCGCGCACGATCATCGATCGTGAGGCTTTGGAGCAGCGCGTTGCGGCGGTCGAGCACGACTACGCGGGCCAAGACATCGAGCGTCCCGAGACGTGGGGCGGTTACCGTCTGATGATCGAGTCGATCGAGTTCTGGCAGGGCCGCACGAGCCGTCTGCACGACCGCATCAGGTTCATCCGCCAGCCCTCAGGCTGGAGCCGCGAACGCCTCGCCCCGTAACCCGTCCCCTCCCGAGGGCGGTGCACCAGCGTCCACTGCAGCGAGGTTCTTGGACGCCAACGCACCGGCCCAGGGAGGGGGTAGGGGTCAGTGGAGGGCGCTGTACTTGGGACGGGGCGCGGTCGGCTTTCCGGCGGCGTATTCTTCGGTGCTGACGCCGGTCACATCGGACGGATCCCGGCCCAGGGCGGCGAAGACATCGCGGGCGATATCGGCCCAGGTCTTGACCGGTCCGCCGCCCGTCACGTGATGGATTCCGTATGGCGCTCCACCGCGAACCAGGTCGATGATGCCGGCAGCGAGTTCGTCGGCAGTCGTCAGACGTCCGTACTGGTCGTCGACGACCGACGGGCTCACCCCGTTCTTGGCCAGGCGTTGCATCGTCGCGACGAAGTTAGGTCCATCGCCGACAACCCAGCTGGTCCGCACGATGTAGTGCTTGGGGACTGTCGAAGTGACCGCCTCGCCGGCGGCCTTGGTCTGGCCGTAGACGCCCAGCGGTGAGACCTGCTCGTCGACCGCGTGGACTTCGGCGGTGCCGTCGAACACGTAGTCGGACGACACCGTCACGAGCGTCAGATTGTGTGCGATGGCCCGGCGGGCCAGCTCCGCGATCGCCGTGACATTGACGGCCCAGGCGCTTCTGCGGCCCTCAGGCGTCTCCGCGCCGTCGACATTCGTGTATGCCGCAGCATTGATGATCGTGTCGACATCGCGCCACGGAACGACGTCGTACGAGGCCGGATCGGTCAGATCGAGCTCGGCGCGGGTCAGCGCCAGGGCATCGGGCAGCAACTCGCGCAGGGCCCGTCCGAGCTGACCGTCGGCACCGATGATGGCGGTGCGCTTGGCCGGGACCGGCGTGACGTCTGCCAACCGCGGATGCGCCTGGTCCTTGTCGGAGACCTCGGCCAGCGGCAGCGGCCACGGGATCGCGATGGCCTCGTCGAGGAGGTTGACGTTGGTGTACTTGGCGTCGGGGCTCCAGTGGTCGTTGACGAGGTACGTGTACGCGGTCCCGTCCTCCAGCGTCTGGAAGGAGTTGGCGACGCCGCGCGGGATGAACACCGCGGTCGACGGGTCGATCTCGACGTGGAACGTCGCGCCGAACGAGTCTCCCGCCCGCAGGTCGACCCACGCGCCGAAGACGCGCCCCGTGGCGACCGAGACGAGCTTGTCCCACGGCTCGGCGTGGATACCGCGGGTCGCGCCGGCCGAAGTGTTGAACGAGATGTTGTGCTGCACCGGACCGAAGTCGGGCAGCCCGGCGGCGACCATCTTCTCGCGTTGCCAGTTCTCTTTGAACCAGCCGCGGTTGTCGCCGTGGACAGGGAGTCGCAGCACCACCAGGCCGGGGATCGGCGTGGTGGTCAAGGTCAGCTCCGTCATGTGAGGTCCCGGTAGTGCTCGAGGAGGCGGCTCATGACCGCGAGGGCGTCCTGCATCTCGGTGATATGCGAGGGATCGAGCACCCGCAGCATCTGCTTGATCTCGGTGCTGGAGATCCCGTCGGTGCGGGGTAGATAGACGACTTCGCACAAGTCGGCGAGTTCGTCGAACTTGCCGCGCCAGTCGTCGCCGATCGCGAAGATGTCGACGTCATGCTTCTTGATGTCATCGACCTTCTGTTCCCACGACGTCTCGGGGATGACCAGATCGACGCCTTTGATGCTCTCGATGATCCGGGCCCGGTCTTCGTACGACACGACGGACGTCTTGCCCTTGCCGGCGTTGAACTCATCGGTCGACACCCCGATGACGAGTCGGTCGCCGAGGGCCGCGAGCCGGTTGATCAGGTTGAGGTGGCCGATGTGGAACAGGTCGAACGTGCCGTAGGTCAGGACCGTCGTCACCGTCACTGCCCCTGTCGTTGGTACATCGACTCGGTGGTCGCCTTCGCCGGACGCCACCAGTTCTCGTTGGCGCGGTACCAGTCGACCGTTGCGGCCAGGCCCGCCTCGAAGTCGGCGAATTTCGGCTGCCACCCCAGTTCGGTGCGCAGCTTCGTGGAGTCGATCGCATACCGGCGGTCGTGACCGGGCCGATCAGTCACGTGGTCGAAGTCGTCCGCGCTGCGGCCGAACAGCGCCAGCAGCTGAGCCACGACCTCACGGTTATTGCGCTCACCGTCGGCGCCGATCAGATAGGTCTCTCCGATCACGCCGTTCTCGAGGACCGTCAGGACCGCGCGACTGTGGTCCTCGACATGGATCCAGTCACGGACGTTGAGGCCGTCGCCGTAGACCTTGGGACGTTCGCCGTCGATGAGCTGGGTGATCTGGCGCGGGATGAACTTCTCGACGTGCTGGAACGGTCCGTAGTTGTTGGAGCAGTTGCTGATCGTCGCACGCACTCCGAAGGAACGGACCCAGGCCCGCACCAGCAGATCCGAACCTGCCTTCGTCGCCGAGTAGGGGCTCGACGGCTCGTACGGCGTCGCCTCGGTGAACCGGCTCGGGTCGTCGAGGTCGAGATCGCCGTACACCTCGTCGGTCGAGACGTGATGAAATCTTCGATCGTGCCTGCGGGCAGCCTCTAAGAGGGTGAAAGTCCCCACGAGGTTCGTCTGCACGAACGGGCTCGGATCGTTGAGCGAGTTGTCATTGTGCGATTCGGCAGCGAAGTGCACGACGGCGTCGTGGCGACTGACAAGCTCGTCGACCAGTGCGGCGTCGGTGATGTCGCCGACCACGAGCTTGCAGCGATCAACTGGTAGATCGTCGATGCTCTCGCGGCTGGCCGCGTAGGTCAGCTTGTCGAGGACTGTGACTTCGAGGTCTGTCGTCCCGATCAGGTGACGCACGAAGTTGGAGCCGATGAAGCCGGCCCCACCGGTTACAAGCACAGTTTGCATGGAGTACAGCCTAGTCAGTTGGTGTGAAGGGGCTCGCCTACCATGTGCGCATGCGCGGAATCATTCTGGCCGGCGGTACCGGTTCACGTCTCCACCCGGTCACCACGGCAGTCAGCAAGCAGCTTCTGCCTGTCTATGACAAGCCGATGATCTACTACCCGCTGTCGACGCTGATTCTCGCGGGCGTCTCGGACGTCATGCTGATCACGACCCCGCATGACGCCGAGCAGTTCAAGCGGTTGCTGGGCGACGGCTCACAGCTGGGGATCTCGATCACCTACGCCGTCCAGCCGAGCCCCGACGGTCTGGCTCAGGCATTCGTGATCGGCGCCGACCACATCGGCGACGAGTCGGTCGCCTTGGTATTGGGCGACAATATCTTCTACGGTGCCGGGCTCGGCACACAGCTTTCGCGGTTCACGGACATCGATGGTGCGGTGATCTTCGGCTACCGCGTTGACGATCCGAAGGCCTATGGTGTCGTGGAGTTCGATGCATCAGGTCAGGCGATCTCGCTGGAAGAGAAGCCCGAGCGGCCACGCAGTCATTTCGCCGTTCCGGGCTTGTACTTCTACGCCAACGACGTCGTCGAGAAGGCGGCCGATCTCAAGCCGTCTGCCCGCGGTGAGCTGGAGATCACCGATCTCAACCGCATGTATCTGGAAGAGGGGCGGTTGCGGGTCGACGTGCTCGAGCGCGGCGTCGCGTGGCTCGATACCGGAACCTTCGATTCGTTGGGCGAGGCAGGGGAGTTCATCCGCACCGTTCAAAAGCGTCAAGGACTGTCGATCGGGTGTCCTGAGGAAGCCGCCTGGCGTACCGGTGTGCTGTCCGACGACGGTCTTCGGGTTCAGGCCGCGGCCTACGCCAAGAGCGGTTACGGCGACTACCTGCTTGGCCTGCTCGGCGATTGATGTTCGCGAACTGGTCACCTGCACGTGTGCAGTTAGTCGTGTAGTCAGCTCAGGCTGAGGGCATGACAGCTCTTGTGCTGACACTCGGATTGGGTCTTGCCCTGGCATTTGCTGAGTCAGGGCTGGGACTGGGGATATTCGTACCGGGCGAGACGGTCGTTGTCGTCCTGGCCGCCTCGATGGGGTCGCCGCTGCACACGTGCCTGTTGGGGCTGGCGGTCATGATCGGCGCCTGTATGGGCGATCACGTCGGCTTCCTGCTAGGACGGCGATACGGCGAAGCGCTGCGAGAGACGTCGCTGGTTCGCCGTATCGGTCAGCAGCACTACGACCGCGCCACGGGCCTCTTGCGCCGTCGCGGCGGAGCAGCGATATTTCTGACCCGACTCGTCCCGGTCGTGCGCACCGTGACGCCTGCCGTCGCCGGTGCCTCCGGCCTGGCCTATCGACGATTCGTGTCGGCGTCTCTGGCCGGTTCGATGCTTTGGGCAACGGTCTACGTCGGCGGCGGATCGCTCGCGGCGGCGGTCCTTTCGGTGGCCGGACGGGCGAGTTGGCTGATCGTCGTGCTGATCGCCGCAGTGTTCCTCCCGCTGCTGGTGGTCCGCACCGTGATCGGTGTACGCCCCACTCGGGCCGCCCCCGACGTCACGTCCCTGGAGCTGGCGACTGGTGTCCTGCCGCGCCGACCGACGTTCATGGCATTGGTGGGGGAGACCCGGATCTGAGGAATCCGGATCCCGTGGCAGCGGTGTCGGGTAGGGTCCACCCACGTGGATCATCGGGGGCATGCCGCCACGACGCGATGGAGAGCAGTGGCTCTGATCGCTCCTGCCGTCTTTGCCGCCGTCATAGGATTCTGGTCGATCACGGTTCCGTCGCTGTGGCGCGACGAATCGGTCACGGCGCACTTCGCACGCGAACCATTCGACACCGCCTGGCGGGAATGGGGCGAGTACGACGCGGTGCATGCGGCGCACTATCTGCTGGTACGGCTGACGATCTGGATCGATCCGGTGGAACTGGGTGTGCGCCTCCCGTCGGTCATCGGCCTTGTCGCGGCAACTCTCGGAATCGGTCTGATAGGCCGCCGGTTGTCGGGAACCTTGACCGGGACATGCGCCGCGATGACGTATGCCCTGCTCCCCGTAAGTAGCCGCTATGCCCAGGAAGGGCGCTCCTACGCCCTGGTGAGCGCTGTGGCCGTGTTCGCGTCGCTGGCGTTGTTGAGGCTCCTCGAACGTCCGTCGTGGCGCCGGACGGCCGCCTATGCAGGGTTTGTCACGGCGCTGGGTCTCCTGCACCTGTACGGTCTTCTGCTGCTTACGGCCCATGGCCTCTATGTGCTGCTCAGCGCCCGAAAGATGTGGGTCCGAATGGTGGTGGCCTGGGTGGCCGCAGGACTCGTCCTTGCGCCGTTGGTGCTGGTATCCGTCGGTCAGCGTGAGCGGCAACTGTTCTGGATCACGTCACCGGGGTGGTCGGAGTTGGTCGAGTGGGGCGATCTGCTCGGCGGCACCCACTCGCTGGGCATTTTGCTGATGATGGCAGCAGTTGCCGGCGCCTGGTTCCTGCGCCGGGCGCCGCTGCCGTTGATATGGGCGATCTTGCCGGTGGTGGCGTCATTCGCGGTGTCGCAGCTGCATCCGATGTTCACCGCCCGTTACGTGCTGTTCGTCGTTCCGGCGCTGGCATTGCTCGTTGGGGCGGGAATCGTCGGGATCGCGCGAGCCTTGGGGAATGGACGTCGACCCGTCACGGCGGCTGTGGTGGTCGTCGTGTTCGGGGCTATCGCGGTTCTGGGCTTGCCGACACAGCGTGAGTACCGCGCACAGGCCGATCGGTCGGAGGATCTGCGGTCACTGACCCGGACCCTCACTTCTTCTGCCCGGGCGACCGACGTCTTGATGCCGGTCCCGTCGAACTTCATGCCGTTCGTCAACGCTTACGGCGGTGCGTTCGAGCGGCTCGAGATCGTGATGGCTGGTGCGATTCCCGCGCGGGTCGGCCGGGTCTGGGTGATCAACCGTGGGGATCCGCGTCGTCTGGAGTACCTTGAGCTTCGGCAGCTGTCGCGTGGGTTCGAACCTGTGGCAGTGGAGTCGTTCGGGGTGACCCACCTGAGTCTGTGGACTCGTCGCTAGCCCGTGACGACGATGTCCTCGGCAGCAAGATCGTGTCCGGCAGCACACCTGACGCTGACGCTCACCTCGGCATTGCAGCCGGCATGTGTGAACGTCGGCGACCACCGTGCAGGTGCGTGCTTGCGTCCCCAGTCGGCCAGCGCGAGGACCACGGGAACCAGATCGGTGCCGCTCCGGGTCAGAACGTACTCATGCCGGGTGCGCTGTCCCGGATCGCGGTAGGGGCGTCGTTCGAGCAGCCCGGCTTCGACGAGTTCGCGCAGCCGGGAGGACGCGATCGCGTCGCTGACTCCGACGCGTGCCGCGAAGTCGTCGAACCGGGTCGTGCCATAGGCGGCTTCGCGCATCAGCAGCATCGCGGATCGGGTGCCGACGATCTGCATTGCGCGATCGATAGGACAGTGATCGCCAGGCGAGGGACGGTCGGAACCGGCAAGTCGGCCTGCAAGCTGCATGGGCATGGCGCCGATATTACCCTCTGGCTAGGCAAGAGCATAGTCAGGTACTACGATCCTGGCTATGCAAATATCAAGTCAGAGGGTCGAGTCCCGACGCACCCGGCTTATCGTGCTCGTGACGATCGGCGCCGCGTTCATGTCGAGCCTTGACCTGTTCGTGGTCAATGTGGCCTTCGATGACATCGGCCGCGATCTTGGTGTCGGCGGGCCGGGAGGCCCGACTGCGGCCGATCTGAGCTGGGTGCTCAGCGCGTACGCCGTCGCGTATGCGGCGCTGCTCGTGCCGTTCGGTCGGTTGGCCGACCGATATGGCCGCAAGCAGATGTTCATCGCAGGGATCGCGGTCTTCGTGCTGGCGAGCGCTGCCTGCGCGCTCAGCGGCAATGTCTGGGCGCTGGTCGCGTTCAGGGTGCTTCAGGCCGCCGGGGCAGCGGCCATGACGCCCACGAGTCTGGGAATCCTGATCGGCGCGCTGCCGCCGGACAAGCGCGTCGGAGCGGTGCGGCTGTGGGCCGCGACGGGCGCTCTGGCGGCGGCGATCGGTCCCACGGTCGGCGGAGTGCTGACGCAGATCACCTGGCACTGGGTCTTCTTGATCAACATTCCGATCGGTGCCGTCCTGCTCTGGCTTGCGGTCTCGACTGTCGACAACGCGCGGGCAGACAGTGATGCGGAGCGTCCTGATCTTGCCGGCGCCGTGCTGTTCGCAGGATCCGTCGGGTTGTTGGCGCTCGGGCTGACCAAGAGCAATGACTGGGGTTGGGCCAGCGGCCGCACCGTCGGCTCGCTGGTTGCCGCCGCGATTCTGGCATTGGTCTTCGCCTGGCAGTCCCGCCGTCACGTGTCCCCGGTCATCC
The DNA here is from genome assembly GCF_054049535.1 of Aeromicrobium sp. P5_D10. Taxonomy (NCBI): domain Bacteria; kingdom Bacillati; phylum Actinomycetota; class Actinomycetes; order Propionibacteriales; family Nocardioidaceae; genus Aeromicrobium; species Aeromicrobium sp. P5_D10. Next base: position 84,518 of record NZ_JBFUME010000005.1, on the reverse strand, counting down.
ATCCGGCGCTCCTTCGAGTCAGGTCATTTCGTTACACGAACATCGCGATGCTGACGTTCAACATCGCATTCGCGGCCCAGCTGCTCGTCGGCATCCTGTGGATGCAGCAGATATGGGGGTACTCGGCACTGCGCACCGGATTCGCGATCGCGGCAGGTCCGGCGCTGGTGCCGGTCACCGCCGCGCTGACACATCGCTTTCTGCCTCATCTGACTCCGGCCCGGCTCGTCGCGATCGGCTCGGCGCTCTGCGCGCTGGGCAATGTCTGGCTCATCACACAGATGGGCGCGACACCGGCCTATGCGACGGCATATCTGCCCGGCTGGATCCTCGGTGGGATCGGGGTCGGCTTCGCTCTGCCGAATCTGATGGCAGGGGGCACCCGCGATCTGCGTTCGGACCAATCGGCGACGGGCAGCGCGATCATCACGATGTCGCGCCAGATCGGCTTTGTGATCGGCGTCAGCGTCTTGTTCGCCTTCGTGGGCAGCGAGCAAGGAGTTGCCGCGCAGGACGGCTTCATCGCGACCTGGTGGGTTTCGGTCGGTGCCCTGCTTGTCTCAGCCGTGGTTGCCGCCGGGATGTCGGCCAAGACTCCTGAACTTCACGTCAGTCGGTCGTCGCGGCACGGCTGATGCGGTAGCGCACGAAGGACGGCACTGCCAGGGCTGCGAGCACGACGCCGATGACGACCAGCACACCTCCGCCGGCCGCTGCGGCTGCTGTCCCCACCGCTGCGGCCGAGGCCCCGTGCAACGTGTCGGCGATGCGGGGTCCGCCCGCCACGACGACGATGAACACACCCTGCAGACGTCCCCGCATGGCGTCGTCGGCGGCGGCCTGCAACATGCTGGTGCGGAATGCTGCCGATGCCATGTCGGCCGCTCCGCCGATCACGAGCATCACGAGAGCCAGCACCAGCATCGGCGTCATCCAGGTGTCTGCCAGCGCCACGGCCAGACCGAATCCGGCCATCGACAGACCCCAGATCACAATGCTGACGACGACCGCGAGACCTTGGCGATGCACGCGTGACACCCAGCCGCTGAACACGCCTCCGATCACGGCACCCGCCGGGATCGCAGCGAACAGAAGGGCGAACACGAGTCCACCCGCATCAGGACCGTCGAATGACGTGTGGGCTATCTCCGGGAACAGTGCCCGGGGCATGCCGAAGACCATCGCGATGAGGTCGACGACAAATGACATCAGCAGGACCGGCTGGGTGCGCAGATACACGAACCCGTCGATGACGGCCCGCAGGCCAGGCACCGCCGTGGCGGCGTCGATGACCTTGAGGGACGGCAGCCGGACCACCGCGCCGAGTGTTGCGAACAGGGTGAACGTATCGATCAGATACATCCACTCGAACCCGATGATCGGGATCAGCACCCCGGCCACGAGCGGTCCGGCGATCGACCCGGCCATCGTGACGGTCATGCTGAGGGAGTTGGCGGCAGGCAGCAGCTCCGGCTCGACGAGTTTGGGGATGATGGCCGAGCGGGTCGGCTGATTGACCGCGAAGAAGGCCTGTTGCACCGAGAACAGCGACAGCAGGAGCCAGGGATTGGTATTGCCGACTGCGGCCTGCACCCAAAACAGTGCGCTGGTGACGATCAGGCCGATCGTCGTGATGATCAGCATCGTGCGACGGTCGAAGACATCGGCGAGCGCGCCGCCGTACAGCCCGAAGATCACCAACGGCACCAGACCGAAGAGGCCTGCGAGACCGACGTAGAGCGAGTTGCCGGTGTCGAGGTAGAGCTGCGCCGGTACGGCCACGACCGTCAGCTGGGCGCCGATGACCGTGATGATGTTGGCGGTCCACAACCGCCGGAAGTGCTGATTGCGCAGCGGGCGGGTGTCCGCGAAGAGGTGGGAGATCGACAGCTGCGGCACGTCAGCCGATGCTACGCCTGTCTCGAAACAGGTGGCTCAGCGGAAGTCGGCGATGTCGATCTGGATCCAGACCTGTTCCGCACGACCGAGCAGTTCGCCGTCCAACGTGTAGAGCGCGGTGTCGGTGAGGAACTTGCGCCCCTCCGTTGCCCGGAGCTCGCCTACTGACAGCAGATCCTCACCGGCGGCGGGCGCGCGAGTGACGTGGGCAGTCATGCGGCCCAACACCATGGTCTGGGCGTTGAAATCGGCCGCCCAGCCACCGGGGCAGTCCAGTGCGGCCCACGTTGTCGGAATGTCGAGCTGGCCGTTCGCGTCGCCGAATGCGGCATGCGGGGTCCAGGGTGCGGCGGTGCGGCCCAGCCCGATGGGGCCGGTGAACAGCCGCAGCCCGTCGCCCTCGTCACGGTCAGTACCGCACGTGAAGCACTTGCCGAATGGATGGTGCGCGAAGCCCGGATAGTTGGCCAGGCCGGTCTTGGCCTGCTCGGCCGTCGGACAGACCGGCACCTCACGGGCGAAGGCGCCGGGTTTCGCGTCGCCGACGATGGCTCCACCACCGGTCAGCAGGCGAACCTGCTCGCCGTCGTGTTCCCAGCTGAGCGCGACGTCGAGCGGGGGCGGCAGCCGCAGAGTCGAGGTGACCGGTACACCCGGGTCGACCTCCTGGGCGATCAGGCCGGCGACGTAGCCGCCGTTGCCGGAGTGTTCGGGACCGTTGAACTGTGCCGAGATCGTCACCATGGGTCCGACCCTACCGAGACGTGCGAATGGCCTCGTAACGCCGTAGTGCCTCGGTCCGTTCCTGTGCGTGATCGACGATGGGGGCGGGATAGTCGGCCGGCGGCTGGTCGAGTTCCCACGGTGTGTGGATGCGTCTGCTGGGGACGTCGGCGAGCTCGGGCACCCACCGACGGACGTACTCGCCGTCCGGATCGAACTTCTTGCCCTGCGTCATGGGGTTGAAGATGCGAAAGTACGGCGATGCGTCGGTTCCTGAACCGGCGACCCATTGCCATCCGTGCTGATTGGAGGCCAGGTCCCCATCGATCAGCAGATCGAGGAAATGACGAGCGCCATGCTGCCATTCCACGTGCAGGTCCTTGACCAGGAAACTCGCGACGATCATGCGTACCCGGTTGTGCATCCAGCCCTCGGCAAGCAACTGGCGCATCCCGGCATCGACGATCGGGATTCCGGTGCGGCCTTGTTGCCAGGCGATGAACTCATCACCCGGCACGTCGTAGTCCATGTGCTCGAAGGTCCGGTTGTAGTAGCCGAACGCCGAGTCCGGGCGTTGGTGCAGGACGTCTGCGTAGAACTCACGGAATGCGAGTTCACGGACGTAAGCGGCGGCGCCCGCGGAGCGCCTGGGAGCGAGGTCTGCCAGCAGCGTGCGCGGATGGATCGTGCCCCAACGCAGATGCGCCGACATGCGCGACGTCCGGTCGGGGCCGGGCAGATCGCGCGCGGAATCGTATTCGGCGACATCCTGATCGAGGAACTCCTGCCAGCGGTCACGCGCGGCGTCCTCCCCGAGCGGCGGCAGGTGCATGCTTTCGGGGACGTCAGCCGTGGGGATCGGTGCGCATTCCTCGTCGGGGCTCGTCCACGGGATGTCGGTGGCCGGGTCGGCGGGTCGGCGCCAGCCGTGCTCCTGCCAGGCCCGGAAGTACGGCGTGAACACCCGGTAGCCGGTGCCGTCGTCCTTCGTGACCCTGCCCGGCGCGACGGCGTAGGCCGATCCCGTGCGGACCAGCGAGATGTCGTGGGCATCCAGCGCGGCCTCGACGGCGCGATCGCGGGCGGATCCGTACGGCCCGTAGTCGGCCGCGATGTGGACGCTCGTCGCGTCGACCGACCGCGCAACCCGCACGACCTCCTGGACCGGATCGCCGTGCACGATGTGCAGACCGCCGACGCGGGCCGAGAAGTCGGCGAGCAGCTGCGAGAGATAGGCCGTGCGTGCCGTTGCGCCCCGCGCCCACAGTGTGTCGTCGAGCACGAACAGCGGGACGACACCGTCTGTGCCGGCGCTCTGGGCCTGGAGAATTGCCGGATTGTCGGCGATCCGCAGGTCGCGCCGAAACCACATCACGGACTTTGTCATGAGACCCATTCTCGTAGTTGATCGCAATCTCTGCAGAGCATGGGACAATGGGCGCGTGAGTGACCTTATCGACACTACCGAGATGTATCTCCGCACAGTTTATGAACTGGAGGAGGAGGGCGTCATCCCGCTGCGTGCGCGTATCGCCGAGCGCCTTCACCAGAGTGGACCGACTGTCAGTCAGACGGTTGCCCGCATGGAGCGTGACGGTCTGCTGGCCGTCGAGGGCGATCGTCACCTCGAGCTCTCGGTCAAGGGCCGTCAGCTCGCGACCCGCGTGATGCGCAAGCACCGGCTGGCCGAGCGGCTCCTGACCGACATCATCGGGCTGGAGATCGAATACGTCCACGAAGAGGCGTGCCGCTGGGAACATGTGATGTCCGAGCAAGTCGAGCGCCGCCTGATCGAGATCCTCGAGCACCCGACGGAGTCGCCGTACGGCAACCCGATCCCGGGTCTGGCAGAACTGGGTCAGCCGTCCGTCGAGCCCGACTACCTCGAGGGCGTCGTGCCCATGACCGTCGCGGTCAAGGGCACGACCGAGCCGGTCCGTCTTGTGGTCCGCCGCATCAGCGAACCTCTGCAGACCGACACCGAGGTCATGTCCGTGCTGCGCCGGGTCGGCGTCCTGCCGGGCAATGACGTGCTGGTCTCGCAGGGGCATGACGGCGTCGTCGTCGCGCGCCAGGGCGAGACCGCCGAGATCGACGGCGAAGCAGCAGTACACATCTTCGTCACCGCCTGACCCCAACGCTCGTGAGTCACTCGCTTACCTGCTGCGAGTCACTGAGTTACAGAACTTGGTTACTCAGTGACTCTCGGGCGGTAACTCAGTGACTCATGAGCGTTTGGGTGGGAGAGGGATGAAGCCCGAGGTGCGGCGGACGTAGTCGTCGTAGCCGGGCTTGGTCTTCTTCATGCCCTTCTCGTTGAGCGAGGCACCCGTGACCTTGGTCAAGAACAGCGTCATCGCGATGGGGCTGATGATCGTGGCGAGGCCCACCCACGAGCCGGCGACCACGATCCAGATGCCGGCCCACACGCAGGCATCGCCGAAGTAGTTGGGGTGCCGGGTATAGCGCCAGAGCCCCTGGTCCATGATCTTGCCCTTGTTGGTGGGATCGGCCTTGAACGCGGCCAGCTGCGCATCGCCGACGGCCTCGAAGAACAGCCCGACCGCCCACACGAGCACACCCACGACCAGCAGCGGCGTCGAGATGTCGAGGTTGTTGACCCCGACCATGATGGGCGTCGCGACCAAGAACATCGCGATGCCCTGCGGCACGAATACCCGCGCGAGCGCGACCTGCATGAACGAGCGACCGTCGCGCTCGGCGAGGTCGGCGTATCGCGGATCCTCGGCCTGACCGTTGTTGCGACGGTGCAGGTGCCACGCGAGCCGCAATCCCCACAGGCCCACCATCGCGAGCAGGATCCAGCGGATCGACGCGTCGCCGTCCCCACCGGAGGCTACGAAAGCGGCCTGGGCGGCCACCAGGACGAAGCCGAGACCCCACATCGTGTCGACGACGGTCAGCTTCTTCTGCATCTGCGCCAGGCCCAGGCCGAGTGCCATGAACGCCACCACGACACCGAGGCCGCCGAACAGCGTCGCGACGGTCTGCGACAGATCGTTGTCGATCATGCGAGCCACTCCAGGGGAGTGGCCGGCATATTGCTGACGCCGCGCGCGGACGGCTTGACCGCCAGGATCTGGTCGACGCCCATGCGGTTCTCCTCGAACGCCAGCGCACCGCCGACGAGGTACAACCGCCACACGCGGGCGTACTCCTCGCCGATCAGCTTGACCGCGGTGTCCCAGTTCTCCTCGAGCTTGGCCGCCCAACCCGCGACGGTCTGGGGATAGTGCTCGCGCATCGCCTGCACATCGCGGATCTCCAGGCCCGAGTCGGCGATCAGGCCGATCGTCTTGGCCAGGGGCTTCATGTGCATGTCGGGCGCGATGTACGTCTCGATGAACGGTCCACCGCCGGGACGGTCGCCGGGGGCGTCGTTGCTGCGCGACATCTGCTGGATCAGCACCCGGCCGCCCGGCCGCAAATAGCGGAAGATCGACTTGACGAAGACGACGTACTCGGCGTCGCCGACGTGCTCGCCCATCTCGATCGAGGCGACCGCGTCGATCTCACCGTCGTGGACGCCGGAGGCCTCGAGATCGCGGAAGTGACGCAGGCTCACGTCGACCTTGTCGGACAGTCCCCGTTCGGCCGCTCTGGCCAACACGTAGTCGCGCTGCTCGACCGAGAGGGTCACCCCGGTCACGTGGACGCCGTAGTGCTCGGCCGCGAAGAGCGTCAGTGATCCCCAGCCCGAACCGATGTCGACCATCCTCATGCCAGGCTGCAGGCCGAGCTTCCTGCAGATCAGGTGCAGCTTGGCGGTCTGTGCTTCTTCGAGTGTCATCTCGGGCGTGACGTGAAAGCCGCTCGAGTAGGCCATATGCGGGTCGAGGATCAGCTCGTAGAAGTCGTTCGACAGGTCGTAGTGGTGTGAGATCGCGGCCTGGTCACGTTCCTTGCTGTGCAGCTCGCCGGTCAGAGCCGACTCCGCGGCCGGCGCTGGCGGACGACGGCCGATGACGCCGAGCCGCAGGGCCAGCGCTGCGGCCTTGGCGGCCTGCTTGGGGCCGATCTTCGGCCGCCCGGCGGCCGCGTCGAGGGTTCTGGCGTCGCGTACCGCATTCCACATCGCGCGCAAGCCGTCGCCGAGGTCGCCTTCGACGTCGAGGTCGCCCTGGACGTACGCCCGTGCCACGCCGAGTTCACCGGGCTGCCAGATGATGTGGCGCAGTGCGCGTTTGTCGCGGATCACCACGACCGGGGCGCCCGGCACACCGGCCACACTGCCGTCCCAGGTGCGTAGCCGGATCGGGAGTTTCAGACCGAGTGTCTCTTCGGCGAGGGACAAGAGCGCTGAGGCAGTGTTCACAACGTCAAGTCAACCTGCAGCCCCGGGGTTCCGCCAGCTGAATTGTCACGATGCGGCAGAATGTTCTCATGAGTGTCGGGACTGCTGTCAAGGGCTGGTTCCTGCGAACGGGCACCCAGATTCTCGGGTGGATCCTGGTACCGGTCGGCATCATCATGATGCCGGCACCCGGCCCCGGCACTTTGGTGCTGATGGCGGGCATCGCGCTGTTGGCCCGTCGCTACGTGTGGGCCCAACGGCTTCTGGAGCCGTTGGAGCGCAGTGCGATCAGCGCGGCCAAGTTCGGTGTCGCGACCTGGCCCCGGATCATGTTCAGCCTGCTGGGCGTCGTGTGGCTCGTGTTCCTGGGCGTCATGTGGTGGATCGAACCGGAGATCCCCGAGTTCGACGTGCTGGGAGTCGGCTTCGGCCCCGAACTGCCCGCCGCCGGCTGGATCACGGCGTTGGGTATCTTCGCTTCCGCGATCGCAGCGCTCGGACTGCTGATCTACAGCATCATCAGGTGGCGCGAGCCGCAGCAGAAGTCGACGTCGGCGGCCCGGTAACCTCCTACGCTGGTCGCATGAGTCGACTGGGTGAGCTTTTCCCCGCAGCAGATCTGCCGCACATCGCGCTCGGGACGGGACCGACCCCGGTGACCAGGCTCGACCTGGACGGCCTGGGCAGTGAGGTGTGGATCAAGGACGAGGGCGTCTTCGGCGACGGAGATTGGGGCGGGAACAAGGTCCGCAAACTCGAATGGATCATTCCTGACGCCCACCGACGCGGTCGCCCGACGATCTTGACCGTGGGCGGTATCGGGACGCACTGGGGTCTGGCCGCGGCGCTGTACGGCCGCGACAACGGTCTCCGTACCGTCCTCGGGCTGATAGACCAGCCCGTCGACGAGCATGTCCGTGCGCAGATGCGTCGACTCGGCGACTCCGGGGCGATCCTGCACCGCTATCGCACTGTCGGCCGACTCAAGCTCGCGGCGCCATGGCTCTTGGCCAGATACTCCTCGCGAGGACGTCTGCCGTATTACCTTCCGGCAGGCGGTTCCTCGCCGATCGGCTCCCTCGCGTACGTCGAGACGGCGCTGGAGATCGCCGCCCAGGTCGAGTCCGGGGTCATGCCCGAACCGGCGACGATCGTGACCGCGGTGGGCTCTGGTGGGACGGCGGCGGGTCTGCTACTGGGTCTCCGACTGGCGGGACTGCGCACCCGCGTGCAGGGGGTCGTGGTGAACGACTCCTTCCGGCTCGACGCCGTGACGATCAGCGCCTTGGCCAACAAGACGGCGGCGCTGTTGCGTGAACGCGGAGCCGACGTCTCGATCGAACTCGGACCGGACGACCTGGCGGCGAGCGACCGCTGGATGGGCGAGACGTACGGCGCGACGACGCAGGCCGGTGACGAGGCGCTCGAACTGGCCGGCGGGTTCGGCCTCGAGCTGGAGCCCGTGTACACCGCGAAGGCGCTCGGCGCGATCCGGAGCCTGGGTTCGGATCTGGAAGGACCCGTGCTGTTCTTGCAGACCCACGGCCCGCGTCACACCTGATGGACTGGCGCTGACGGGCGTCGTGGCACACCATGAACTCATGTCTGAGCACACCTGTGATGTCGTCGTTGTCGGTCTCGGCCCCGGGGGAGAGGCATTGGTCGCCAGGCTCGCCAAGGCGGGCCTCGACGTCGTAGCGGTGGAGGCCGAACTTGTGGGCGGCGAGTGTCCCTATTGGGGGTGCATCCCGTCCAAGATGATCATCCGGGCCGCCAATGTCATCGCGGAGACCCGGCGGGTCGCCCAGCTCGCGGGCACGTCGACCGTGACGCCGGACTTCTCGGTCGTGGCCCGCCGGATCCGCGATGAGGCGACTGACAACTGGGACGACACCGTCGCCGCCGACCGGATCACTGCGGCGGGCGCCCGACTGGTGCGCGGTCATGGTCGGTTGGCCGGCGATCGGACCGTCGTCGTCGGCGATGACACGTACGTCGCCGCAAAGGGCGTCGTGCTCAACACCGGCACGACTGCGTCGGCACCGCCGATCCCGGGCCTGGCCGACACCCCGTTCTGGACCAACCGAAACATCGTGGCGGCCGAACAGGCTCCGGCGTCGCTGGTCGTGATCGGCGGCGGGGCGATCGGTCTCGAGCTCGCCCAGGCCTTCTCCCGGTTCGGCACCCGGGTCACGGTCCTGGAGGTCGCGCCTCGCGTCCTGGCGGTCGAAGAGCCCGAAGCCTCCGAGCTGATCAGTGGCGTGCTCACGTCGGAGGGCATCGGGGTGCATGCCGGAATCTCGATCGACGCCGTGGCCCATGACGGCAGCCGCTTCCACGTGACGTGCGGCTCCAAGACCTTCGAGGCCGAGCAGGTGCTGGTCGCAGCGGGTCGCAAGTCCCGACTCGACGACATCGGTCTCGACACGGTCGGCGTCGAACCGGGGCGATTCCTCGAGACCGACGACGCCATGCAGGTCCGCGACGGACTGTGGGCGATCGGCGACATCGTGGGCCGCGGCGCCTTCACCCACGTGTCGATGTACCAGTCCGAGCGGGCGGCGCGGTCGATCCTGGGTGAGGAACTCGGCGCCTACGACACGAGCCTGCCACGGGTGACGTTCACCGACCCGGAGATCGGCGCGGTCGGTCTCACCGAGGCGCAGGCACGGGACAAGGGCATCGACGTGAGAGTCGGCATCGCGAAGATCCCCGAGAGCAGTCGGGGCTGGTTGCACAAGGCCGGCAACGAGGGGCTCATCAAGCTCGTGATCGACGTCGAACGTGACGTCGTCATCGGTGCGACCAGCGCAGGACCGATGGGCGGAGAGACCCTGGCCGCGCTGGCTTTCGCGGTGCGCGGTGAGATCTCGACAGCCACGCTCACCAATACGATCTATGCCTATCCCACGTTCTGGCGCGCGATCGAGTCCGCACTCTGACGAGCTGTCCCCCTCCGGCAGAATGGACGCCATGAAGATCACGGTGCTGTCGGGTGGCGTCGGTGGCGCGCGGTTCATCTCCGGGTTGCTGGCGGCGAAGGCGCCCGAGGACGAGGTCACGGTCATCGGCAACACCGCGGACGATATCTGGGTTTTCGGTCTGCGGGTCTGCCCGGATCTCGACACTGTGATGTACACCCTCGGCGGCGGCATAGATGCCGAACGCAAATGGGGCCGCACCGACGAGACCTGGAACGCCAAGGAGGATCTGGCGGCGTACGGGGCGGGGTCGACGTGGTTCGGTCTCGGCGATCGCGATCTCGCGACGCACTTGATCCGCACCGAGATGTTGCGCGATGGCCATGGACTGGCGACGATCACCGACCGGCTCTGTGAGCGCTGGCAGCCGGGTGTGCGGCTGCTGCCGATGACCGAGGACGAGGTCGAAACGCACATCACGACCGACGACGGGATCATCCACTTCCAGGAGTATTGGATCCGCCTTCGTGCAACCGTCCCGGTGAGGGGTCTGGAGTTCGTCGGCGCTGAGAAGGCGACGGCCGGACCGGGCGTCGTCGAGGCGATCATGACCGCCGACCGGGTCATCCTTCCGCCGTCCAATCCGATCGTCTCGACGGGTGCGATTCTCTCGGTCGCCGAGATCGCCCGGGCCGTGCGTGAGACCCCCGCACCCGTCGTGGGTGTCTCGCCGATCATCGGCGGTGCGGCGGTGCGCGGTATGGCCGATCAGCTGCTGACCGGGCTGGGGCTCGAGATCAGCGCGTCCGGGGTGGCCCGGCACTTCGGTGCCCGTTCCTCGGGTGGCCTGCTCGACGGTTGGCTGATCGACTCGGCCGATGTCGCCGAACTGCCGGCAGTCGAAGAGTCGGAGCTGGTGGGACGGGCGGTGCCGCTCTACATGTCGGACGACGATCTGACCGCCCAGTTGGCCCGTGACACGCTCGCGCTCGCCGCGGAGCTGGCCGGCCGATGACTCTGCAGATCTGGGCTCTCGGCGGTATCGGCGAGATCCGTAGCGGAGACGACCTCGCGGCCATCATCGTCGACCACCTCGATGAACCACTGCAGGACGGCGATGTGGTCGTCGTGACGAGCAAGATCGTCAGCAAGGCCGCGGGTCTGGCCACGTCGGGGGACCGTGACGATCTGCTCGAAGCCGAGACCGATCGGCTCGTGGCCCGGCGCGGCAAGACCCGGATCGTGCGCACCCACGGCGGTCTGACCCTCGCTGCGGCCGGTATCGATGCATCCAATCTCGACGCCGGCACCGTCATCGCCCTTCCGCGCGACCCCGATGCTTCGGCGTACGGTATCCGCGCGGGCCTCCTGCGGCTCACCGGCGTCGCGGTCGGCGTCATCGTGACCGACACGGCCGGACGGGCGTGGCGGATCGGCCAGACCGATCTGGCGATCGGGGCGTCGGGGATCCTGCCGTTCCTGTCATATGAGGGAGTCGAGGACCCGTACGGCAATCTCCTGGCGGTGACGGCACCGGCGATAGCCGACGAGATCGCCGCCGCTGCCGACCTGGTGGCGGGCAAGCTCGGCGGCCGGCCGGTCGTGATCGTCCGGGGCCTGCCTGCGGAGTGGTTCGTTGCTGACGCGCCGGGGGCCTCGGCGCTGATCCGCGACGAGGACGGTGACCTGTTCGGGCTGGGCTCGCGCGATGCGGTGCTGGTCGCGGCGGGCTACGGCGAGGAGTTGCGGGGATTTCCGACGCCAGAAGCCGGTGATGACCTGGTGGAGTTGGCCCGCGAGGGGATCGACTCTGCGTTGGCGGTTGTCGAGGATGTCGACGGCGAACTGATCGTCTCGGCGGTGACCGATGCTCCCGCCGCCCACCGGGAGGCCGGTCGGCTGGCCGAACGGTTGCGCATCCTGGGCCGGGCACTCCACCCGTAGGGGTTCGGCCCGCGGGACGGAAAAATCGGGTTCTGACCGCGATATCGCGGACAGAACCCGATTCTTCCGTCCCCCGTGGGGGCGGTCAGATGACGCCGAGGGCCAGCATCGCGTCGGCGACGCGGGTGAAGCCGTTGATGTTGGCACCGGCGACATAGTTGCCCGGATCGCCGTACTCGTCGGCGGTCTCGAGGCAACGCTGGTGGATACCGCGCATGATCTCGGCGAGGCGTTCCTCGGTGTGCTCGAAGCTCCAGGAGTCGCGTGAGGAGTTCTGCTGCATCTCCAGCGCGCTGGTCGCCACGCCGCCGGCGTTGGCGGCCTTGCCGGGTGCGAACTTGACGCCGGCATCGACGAGCAGCTTGGTCCCGTCAGGGGTCACGGGCATGTTGGCGCCCTCCGCGACAACCTTGCAGCCATTCGCGACGAGCGTCTTGGCGTGCTGCTCGTCGAGCTCGTTCTGGGTCGCGCACGGCAGCGCGATGTCACACGGGACGTCCCAGATCGCGCCGTCGGCGATGAAGCGCACATCGCCGCCGCGAGCCTCGGCGTACTTGCTGATGCGTTCGCGCTGGACGTCCTTGATCTCCTTGAGCAGCTCCAGGTCGATTCCTGCGGGATCGACGACGTAGCCGCTGGAGTCTGAGCAGGCCACGACAGTTCCGCCGAGTTGGTGGACCTTCTCGACGGCGTAGAGAGCGACATTGCCCGATCCGGACACGATGACGCGCTTGCCGTCGAAGGAATCGCCCGAGGCTTTCAGGATCTCGTTGACGAAGAACACCGTGCCGTAGCCGGTCGCTTCGGTGCGGACCTGAGAGCCGCCCCACGTCAGACCCTTGCCGGTCAGGACGCCTGACTCGTAGCGGTTCGTGATGCGCTTGTACTGACCGAACAGGTAGCCGATCTCGCGGCCACCGACACCGATATCGCCGGCGGGCACGTCGGTGTACTCACCGATATGGCGGTACAGCTCGGTCATGAATGACTGGCAGAACCGCATGACTTCGGCGTCGGATCGACCCTTGGGGTCGAAGTCCGAGCCGCCCTTGCCGCCGCCGATCGGCAGACCCGACAAGGCGTTCTTGAAGATCTGCTCGAAACCGAGGAACTTGACGATGCCGAGGTACACGCTGGGGTGGAACCGCAGGCCGCCCTTGAACGGACCGAGCGCGGAGTTGAACTCGACGCGGAAGCCTCGGTTGATCTGCACCTGCCCGGCGTCGTCGACCCAGGGAACCCGGAAGATGATCTGCCGTTCGGGTTCGCACAGGCGGCGGATGATCGCCGCATCTGCGTAGTGGGGGTGCTTGGTGACGACGGGCCCGAGGCTGTCGAGCACCTCCGACACGGCCTGGTGGAATTCGATCTCACCTGGATTGCGGGCGAGCATCTCGTCGTGGACAGCCTGCAGGCTGGAGTGCAACATCGTTGGATCAACCTCCCAATCGGGGGCAGAAGGCCCCGAGGCACCCTACCGATTGGAGACATCATGTTTGTCAGGGGGTGACCCGGTGTGCTTTCGCGGATGCTAGATTGCCTCTGCCAGTCAACTCAGTGATGAGCCAGGGAACCCGGTGAGAATCCGGGACTGACGCGCAGCGGTGAGGGTGACGGGCGGAGCACGAGGCCACTGGACCATGTAGGTCCGGGAAGGCGCGCCGTCCGGTTGATCCCGAGTCCGAAGACCTGCTGGCCGTGGACCGTCGGTCCACGTCAACCGCCACCAGGCTTCGCGCACGAGCCTCCGGATAAAGAGAGAACTCATGTTCCGACTGTCACCCCTGCCTATCAAGCCGTCTTCCCTCCCGATCGCTCTCGCCTCCGCCGCCTTGCTGCTGTCCGGATGCGCGGGTGCCCCGGACTCCGATGGTTCCGCGAGCCCGAGGGATGCGGGCTATCCCGTCGAGGCCGTGAGCTGCGGCAACACCGCCTCGATCGAGGCGAAGCCGCAGCGGGCCATCACGATGAACCAGGGCGCGACCGAGGTCATGCTGGCCCTCGGCCTGCAGAAGCAGCTCGCGGGCACCGCATATCTCGATGATCAGGTGCCGGCCAAGTGGAAGTCCGCCTACGACTCGGTCAAGGTCTTGTCGAAGGAGTACCCGGACCACGAGACGCTGCTCGCGGCGCGTCCTGACTTCGTCTATGCCTCGTACATCAGCGCTTTCGACAAGGAAGTTGCCGGCCCGCAGGCCGAACTCGCCAAGCTCGATATCGCTTCGTACAACTCTCCCTTGGGGTGCGGCAAGGACGATCCGCGCGAGGTCTCGTTCGAGACGGTGTGGGAGGAGATCGACACGGTAGGACGGGTCTTCGGTGTGGCCGACCGGGCTGAGACGATCCGTGCCGATCAGAAGAAGCTGCTCGCCGACCTGACCGAGCAGGCGGCCGGCGCCGACACCAAGGTGTTCTGGTTCGACTCCGGTGACAAGACCGCACTCGCCGGCGCGGGAGAAGGTGGACCGCAGCTGATCCTCGATGCGGTCGGCGCGACCAATGTGTTTGCCGACCTCAAGGGCGGCTGGGCCGATGTCAGCTGGGAGAAGGTCATCGCGGCCGATCCGGACGTCATCGTGCTCGGCGATGCAAGCTGGTCGTCGGCGGCGGACAAGATCAAGCTGTTGGAGAAGGATCCGGCGCTCAGCAAGCTCAAGGCAGTGCAGGACAAGAAGTTCGTGATCCTGCCCTATTCGGAGTCGACGCCCGGTGTGCGTCTGGCCGACGGTGCCCAGCGAGTGGCGGACGGACTCGACGAGCTCGCCGCGAACTGATGCACCAGCAGCAGGTTCGGCAGCGACCGGCCGGAATCACCGGGGCTGTCCCGTTCGCGCTACTCGCCGCGATCCTGATTCTGACGATGACGGTCGCGCTCGGCATCGGGGCGGTGTCGATCCCGGTCGATCGGGTCGCCGGTGTCCTGCTGCAACGCTTCGGTGCGGGCGGCGACATCTCCCGGCTCGACGATCAGATCGTCTGGCAGCTGCGGCTGCCGCGAGTCCTCGGCGCGGCAGCGACTGGTGCCGGTCTCGCGATCTGCGGCGCGGTGCTCCAGTCGTTGACCCGCAATGACCTGGCTGATCCGTATCTGCTTGGAATATCGGGAGGCGCGGCGGTCGGCGCGGTGAGCGTCATCGTGCTCGGTGTGAGCGTCGCGGGGCTGATCTCGGCGACCATGATCACGCTGGGCGCCTTCGCCGGTGCGCTGGCGTCGATGGTGCTGGTGCTCGCGCTGGCGACGGGACGCTCGGGCGATCTGCCGCCCGGCCGCACAGTGCTCGCGGGTGTCGCGATAGGTCAGATCTGCGCGGCGTACACCTCATTCGTGGTCATCATGAGCGGTGACCACGACGCTGCGCGTCGGGTGCTGAGCTGGACGCTGGGCTCGTTGGCGGGTCTGCGCTGGGGGTCGGTGCTGTTCCTGTGCGTTGTCGTGTTGTTGGCCGTTGTGCTGATCATGGCGTTCGCGGCCGACCTCGACGCCTTCGCATTCGGGGAGTCCTCGGCGGGTTCCTTGGGCGTCTCGATCAATGCCACCCGGTGGACGCTGCTGGTAGGCACGGCCCTACTGACCGCCTCTTTGGTGGCCTTCACGGGTGCGATCGGCTTCGTCGGTCTCGTCGTCCCGCATGTCGTACGGCTCATCTGGGGTCCGCTGCACCGACGGCTCCTGCCGTTGAGCGCATTGCTCGGCGCGATCCTGTTGGTCTGGGCCGACACCATCGCGCGGTCCGTCGTCAGCGGTCAGGAGATCCCCATCGGAGTCGTCACAGCCGTCGTCGGTGCCCCGGTGTTCGCCTGGTTCCTGCGCCGTGAGGGCAGAGCCACATGAGGGTTGTCGTCGACTCGATCGACTGGGGTGTCAAGGACCTGACGATCCTGCACGAGGTCTCGGCGGATTTCCCGTCCGGGACGGTCACAGGTCTGATCGGGCCGAACGGTTCGGGCAAGACATCCCTGCTGCATGTCATCGCCGGGCTACGGCGACCGGCGCGGGGTGCCGTGGAGGTCGACGGCGAGAAGGTCCACGACTGGCCGACCCGGGCGCGGGCTCGCCGGATCGCCTTGCTGGAACAGCATGCGACGACGACGCTGGACCTCACGGTCCGCCAGGTTGTCGAGCTGGGACGGATCCCGCATCGCGGTCGCTGGCCCGGGCCGCTCGACGAGGGACGCGAGCAGGTCGACGAAGCACTCAAGCTCGGCAGGGTCGATGACCTGGCCGACCGCCGATGGCAGACGCTGTCAGGCGGCGAACGTCAACGCGTCCAGCTCGCCCGGGCACTGGCGCAGGAACCATCGTTGCTGATGCTCGATGAGCCGACCAATCACCTCGACCTGCGACACCAGCTCGAGTTCTTGTCGACCGTACGAGATCTCGGCATCACGACGATCGCCGCCCTGCACGACCTCGACCTGGCCGCCGCGTACTGCGATCGGCTGGTCGTCCTGCAGGGCGGACACGTCGTCGCGGCCGGTCCGGTCGACGATGTGCTGTCGTCCGACCTGGTGCTCGACGTCTACGGGGTACGGACCACGATCGAACGTCACGAGGCGGCCGGGCGGGTCAACGTCGTATGGCACCGATAGGCGCCTACGGCGTGGCCACGCTCCGGCGATTCCAGGTCCAGTCGGTGGGCAAGGTAATACCGTCGAGCCCGATGCCCTGGTAGATCAGCCTGTAGGCATCGGGGTTGTCGACGCGTTGCCGCTCGAACATCCGGTGCAGACTGGCCCACAGGGGAGTGCTGCTGGGCGAGCCCAGGTACTCACCGGTCTTGGTGCCCGGCAGCCCCTGAGTCGGCATGCCGAGGTCGATCAGCAACTGCCGTGCGTGCGAGTCCATGATCATGACGATGTATTCGATGCCATTGGCGAACGCGGCAGTGACGATGCCGTGATACAGCGCACCGGCGCACAGCCCGCCACGTCCTGCCCCTTTGCGGACCGCGATCGTGGCGATGTCCCAGGTCCGGGCCGGGTCGACGCCTGCCGCGCGCGCTGACCTCAGACCGTCGACCTGCCACGGTGGGCGGCTGACGTCATTGAGCGTCTTCAGTCCGGCCGGTCCCGGGGCGATGAACCGTGCGGTCGCGACTGCCTCGCCATCGTCTTGGAATACCGCCATGTAGCCGGTGGAGTCTTCGTACGGGCCGTATTCGATATCGAACTCTTCAGGCGTGTTGCCGTAGGTCTCCCAGAAGACTTGGGCCTCGCACCTCAAGGCAGCTTCCAGTTGGTCGCCTACCGGATCGAACACGAACTGCAGCGGTGCGGCAGTCATCGTGATTCCTCTCTGAACTGTTGGGTTTCTGCGGTGCCCTCGGCCAAGACCGAGGACTCGGATGAATTTTGGCTGTCGTTCCAGTCGAGTACCCACTGGTTGATCTGCGACGACGGCATCGGACGGGCGAGGTGATAGCCCTGCACGGTGTCGATCCCCATCGCGACCAAAGCGGCGAGATCTGCGGCGTTCTCGACGCCTTCGGCGACGATGCGCATGTCGAGGGCGTGCGCCAGCTGAATCGTCGACGCCACGATCATGCGAATGCGGTCGTCGACCGCGATATTGCCGATCAGTGTGCGGTCGATCTTGAGCTCCTGGACCGGGAGATTGCGCAGATAGGTGAGGGACGAGAAGCCCGTGCCGTAGTCGTCGATCGACACCTGTACGCCATGGCTCCGCAGCCCCAGGAGGACCTCTCGCGTGTGGTGCGGGTCGGCGAGGAACGAGTCCTCGGTGACCTCGAGGACCAAGCGGTCCTCCGGAATCTCCCATTCGGCGATGCAGGCGTACAGGTGCGTGAGGAAGCTGGGACCCAACAGCTCAGGCGGCGCACAGTTGATCGCCACCCGCACATCGATCCCGGCTTGAAGGCGGGTGTGGAAGTCGTCGACGGCCTGCCTGGCGACGACATCTGAGAGCTGACCCATCAGACCGGCGCGGCGGGCGGCCGGGAGGAATGAGACCGGGCTGATCAGACCTTGCGTGGGGTGGCGCCATCGCACCAGCGCCTCGAGGCCGCACACCTCCATCGTCGCGGCGTCGAGTTGCGGCTGGTACCAGACCTCGATCTGACCGTTGGTGAATGCTCTGCGCAGCTCTTCGGCCAGTTGCAGGCGCGACCGGGAGAACTCGTCCAACTGGGCGTCGTAGAGCGCGGCGCCGAGCCCCGAGTTCTTGGCCTGGTACATCGCGACATCAGCGCGGCGGAGTATCTCGGTGCCGTCCATGTCACTGGCCAGCGCGACGGTCACACCGATCGACCCGGAAGGGCAGATCTCGATCTCGTCGACGATGATCGGTTTGGCGAGCTCGGCGATCACGCTGTGCGCCGTCTCCATCAAGACGATCTCGTCGGTGGTGTCCAGAATGATCGCGAACTCGTCGCCGCCCAGACGTGCCACCCGCACATGGGAGTCGACGGCCTCCCGGATCCGGACGGCTACCAGCATCAGGACCGTGTCGCCGGCACGGTGCCCCAGGGAGTCGTTGATCTCCTTGAAGCCGTCGAGGTCGAGCAGCATCAGCGCGAGCGGTTGACGATCGGCCAACCCCTCCGACAACCAGGTCCGTACGGCCCGGCGATTGGGCAATTTGGTCAGGTCGTCGGTCTTTGACAGCGCGAAGGCCTCGTTCGCCCGATTGGCGTCTCTGAGTGCCAGCGCCAGACGTCCGGCGACGGCAGCCATCGTGAGCAGAGCCGGCGGCAGGATGTAGTAGGCCAATGTGTTGTCGGGCCGGATCGTGAGCACGGCGAGGGCCACGATCCCTGCGCCGACCAGGACCGTGGTTCCGGCGACTTTGGGTATCGCCCGGATCACGGACTGCTCAGGTCGACATGCGGCCGCCACCAGCAGTGCGAATGAGGTTCCCCACAGGACATTGCTGATATTCCCGAAGTCGTAGGTGCGCGCCGAGACCTGGAGGGCGAATCCGGAGTCGGCACCGGCCAGGAGCAGGAATGCGGTGCCCATCATCAGCGACTTGAGCCGGTCGCTGCGGACCAGCAGCAGCGACTGGCCCAGCACGACGAGCGCCAGGATGACGTCGGCCAGCGGATAGATCAACGCCAGCAGGAGCGAAATGCCTTCTTGTCCCGAGGCCAGCTGGATCGGCGTGATCAACAGCAGGGACGCCAGGCAGAACGTTCCCCCGCAGATGATGGCGACATCGAGCCAGCCTCGGGCCGGCCGGGGTTGGCGACGATCCACATCGCGCAACAGGTAACCGGCCATTCCGAGATAGGAGACCAGGAAGAGCCATTCTCCGCGGGCAGGGAAGTGCGCTTGGGCATCCATCCGGGCGGCGTTGACCGACATCGAGCCCAATGACCACGTGGCAACCGCCGCCAACAGCAGCAACAGCGTCGAGCGGCGGCCGGGCGACAGGGCAGCCGCCAAAGCGATACGCAACAGCAGCAGCGGGAAGAAGATCGACAGCGAGGTGAGCAGGATCTCCGGGCTCTTCTGGTGAGCGACCGACTGCGCGAACTGGTTGGCCGACAGGCCGAGGATCAGTACTGCCCACGACACGCGCGCCACGACGGTGTGCGCCTTCTTGAGCCACCGGATCTGGCGCTCATTTCTGGGACGCATAGGACTCCAGGCTGTTGAGGACGAGGTCGATGTCCTCGGTCGAGGTCAGGGGATTGACGAAGCAGAACCGAAGCACCGACTCGCCCGCGAACTTGGTCGGCGTGACCAGGATCCCACGGGTCCTGGCGTGGGTCGACCAACGCTCGTAGTCTTCTTGCCCCCAACCGCGGCGTCGAAACAGCACCACGGAGAGCTGGGGTTCGGTGGCGAGTTCGAGATGGACACTGGCCTCGATCTGTTTGGCCGCATAGCCGGTCGAGGCGAGGCAGCTCTCGACCGCGTCGACATAGGCATCGGTGCCATTGGCCACGAGTGAGGCCCACACGGGCAGTCCGCGCGCCCGGCGGGTCAGGTGGGTGGCGTAGTCAGCGGGATTGTCGTCGTCGGATTCGTTGACGGAGTCGAGATATGCGGCGCGCTGCCGGTGGGCCGCCAGCGCGATGTCGGGGTCGTAGTAGAGCACCGCGGCGCAGTCGAACGGGGTGAAGAGCCATTTGTGCGGATCGATCGTGACCGAGTCCGCGAACTGGATGCCGTCGAAGTCGTCCCGTCGGCTGGGTGCCAGGAGGGCTGCCCCGCCGTACGCGGCATCGACGTGGAACCAGATTCCACGGACCTCGCAGCATTCGGCGATTTCGCTGAGAGCGTCGATTGATCCGGTATTGGTCGCCCCGGCGCTCGCGACCACCGCGACGACATCGCCGGTGTCGAGGGAGTCCAGGACCAGCGTCAGGTCGTCGGCACGCAGAGGTTCGTCGGGACTGCCGACCGAGATGACCTCGCACCCCATGATCGTCGCGGCGGCCTCGACGGACGAGTGGACCGACGCAGCGGCCACTATCAGGTTCGGTACGCCCCCGGCAGGCGCGACCTGCCCGTGCCGGGCGGCGACCAGCGCGCTGAGATTCGCCATGGATCCGCCGCTTACGAAGACGCCGTGAGCCTGCGGTGGATAGCCCACGAGATCGCACAACCAGCGCATCGCGACCCGCTCGGCCCTGACGACGTCGCCGGCTTCCAGCTCGCTGCCGCCGTAGATGGACGCTGCTGACAGCGCTACGTCGGCGATGACCGCAGCCGGGGTCGGCGCCCCGCCGACGAAGGCCAGGTAGCGGGGATGATCGGTCGGGAATGCCGTGGGCAGGACCTCATCGCGCAGCGCCGCCCACATCGCCTGGACACCGATACCCGTTTTGGTCACCTTGGGCAGCTGGGCGGTGCGAACGGGACGAATCGGCATAGGGGAGGTCCGACGATCGGCAATCCAGTCGGCGAGGTCACGTAAAACCTGCCGATCCTGAATCACGAAATCGTGCATACCGGCCCAATCGATCGTAGAAGTGTTGGCGATCGGTTATCGAGGCCGCTGCGGGACCACCGTTTTGCGGGCGTATCCCACATCTCCCTCATGATCTCCCAGCTACAGGGTAGCCCGGCAACGAGTCGTGTGGGTCTGAGCTCGATGCGGGTTGTCACAAAATCCATGGAATCGGGGCCGTGATGTGCGGCGGGTTTGGGTAAAGCGGGTACGGGATGCCTCAGAGGTTGGTACGTTGTGCCGGCTACGCCGTCGAGGGTCATGGTTCAGGTGAGCATTTCGGTCGGGAGATTCCTTCCCGCTACAGGGAGAAATCAAAATGAATACGATCGAGATCAGCCGGACGCTCGGGCTGTGTGTGGTGGCCGCATTGGTGACAACCGCTCTCCCGGCCACCTCCGCATCGGCCGCCCCCGCGCCTGCCAAGCTGTCACTCGTGGCGTCCTCGAACGATGGCGCCGCATTCGACTTCGACGAGTACGCCGCGGGCGACATCAGCGTCCAGGTCACCGACTCGATCGCAGGCAAGATCGACGTCGACGACATGCAGGATCTGAACTTCTCCTGGACCGTGAAGCCGTTCGGTGCGAACGCGGCTGTGGTCCGGGTGCCGGCGACCGGCACGGACACAGTCGCCACCGACACCAACGGTGAATTCGCCGTCCCATTGCCCGCGGGGCAGGGTCCGGGCACCTATACCCTCAGCGCCGGTCTCGGGCCAGATGCCTCGGCCGCCCACGGGATCGGCAGCGCCGTGCTCCTGACCGTCAAGGCCGGTGACGCCGAGGTCACGTTCAGCGATGCAAGTCCGCTTCGAGCCGTTGCGGGCTCCAAGCAGACGATCGCCGGCGCCCTGCGCTTGGAAGACGGCACGGGACTGCCCGGGCGACTGATCGACGTCGACATCGATCGTGGCGGCGCGGGAACCGATCCGCAGGCCGATGCAGGCTTCGTGCCGGTCCTGCCCGACACCGCGCCGGTCGACTCCTTGCAGGTCACGACCGGTGCCAAGGGGACATTCACCGCAGTCCTCAGCGATCCCGTCGAGGATGGCCAGGGCACCGAGTTGGGCGGAACGATCGAGGCCTCGACCGCCAGCACACCCGATATCGGCAACGCCGACGCAGGCGCAACGCTCGACATCGACCTGGTCAGCACGACCGCACCGAGCGGGAGCACGGCTGTCCTCGCCGACTTCGGTGGCGGCATCCCGGGTCTGGCGGTCGACGGCACACTCACCGTCACGGCACCCGATGACACCTTCGACGTCGATCCGACCACTCCGGATGTGCAGGGCGATGCCGACAGCGATCCGGATCCGGTCGAGGGCCAGGTCTATTCGCTGACCCTCGATCACGGCTTCTTCACGACGGGACAGGGAGCAATTCCCTCAGTCGTCGGGGCTCCGGCCGGCGATCTCGTCCAGCTCGGCACCACATTGACCGGCATCACCAATGCCGACGGCGAGGTCGAGTTCCAGACAGGCATCGCCCGCGACAAGGGCTTCGACGACGATGGCCGGGTCGCGGCGAACGTCAAGGCCACCGCTGGTGGGCCGACGAGCACCAAGAGCGTCGCCTGGGACTCGTTCAGCCCGCTGAACGGCAAGGTTGCGATAACCCTGTCTCCGGCGAACGAGCAGACCGCACCCGTGAACCCGTCCGTCGCGGGCAACAACACCTACTACGAGGTCTTCGCCCTCGACCAGTTCGGTAACCGGGTCGGCGGAAAGCCGGTCGATCTGACGTACACCGGCGACCTCGACGACTGGGACTACAGCGACGACTTCGTCGTCTCGGACTTCGACACGTTCGGTGACATCTGGATCACCTCGTTCGAGGCTGCCAAGATCAAGGCGACCGGGACGTGGCAGGACGCCCCGACAACCCGTTACGTCGACGCAGCCGGGTCGACCATCGAGGGAACCTCGGATGCGACCGGCTCGGCGACCGCTGCGTTCTACGAGGTCAACTTCAATTCCTCGAAGTTCTCACTCACCTCGTCGGCCAAAGACGTCGTCAAGGTCGGAACTGCCGTCACCGAGACGGTGCGGGTGGTCGACCAGCTGGGCCGCCCGGTTCGCGGCAATGTCGTGCGGTTCTTCCGCATCGGTCCCGACAAGGTCCGCAGCGACGCTGTGGCGACCAGGACGACAAATGCCAGGGGCGAAGCGTCGTACACGTTCGTCGGCACCAAGCTGGGGCGCGCCCGGATCACGGCCGAGGTCACGGACGGCACGAACAGCCGGATCCTGCGGAAGACGGTCGACTTCGGGGCCACGATCAAAGCCCGCCTGGTCAAGGGCAAGGGCGGATCCGGCGCCGATCGCTTGACGGTCTCGGCCAAATCCATCGCAGCCGGGGCACGGGTCCAGCTGTACCGAGTTGTCAAGGGCAAGAGATTCTCGGCCGGGGTCAAGAAGCTGAACCGGACCGGCAAGGTCGCATTCAAGGTGCGCGACCGCAATCGCCGCGCCTACACGAGCTATGTCGCCGTCATCCGGTCGACGTCGAAGTCGGTGGCTGATCAGTCGAACACCGTCAAAATCCGCTGACTTCTTCTCCTGCGAACCGAAGGCACCCCTTGCGCACTCCACAGCTTCTCGTGTTCAGCCCTCGCCGCAGGGCCACGGTCGCTGCGGCCGCGGCGCTCGCCCTGGTGATTCCGTTGGCCGCGGGCCATGCGCCCGCTGCGGCGGACCCAGACCTTCCGCAGGACGTCTCGGATGTTCGATTCGGGCTCATCAAGTTGGGCGGTGCCCTGGCGGCCGCCGCCCAGCAGCCGGCGCTGTCGGACGATCTGCCGCTGACGGACACCTCGGTACGGGATGTCTTGTCGTTGGACACAGCGATCGGAACCTTGGTCGACGATGCGCTGGCAAGCGATTCGGACACCACACTGGATTCGCTCGAGGAGGCCTTCCCCGACAACGGCCCGCTGGTCGTCAAGGAGGTCGCACGTTCTGAAGGCGCACCGCCTGACAGTCGCGAGTGGACCATGAGCATCGCCCTCAAGGCGGCCCGACCGGTCGCGCTGGCCTACCAGGACAAGCGGCTCGAGTTCGGCGCTGCGGCACTCGACGAGGAACTGGCCGCGACGCTCGATGCCACGATCCGCTTTCGGTACGACCCGAATGCCATCGACCTGCGCACATTCTCGATCGTGGGTAGCTCGGAGCTGACCACCCACGTGTGGACCCGAACCGACGGTGACGGCGACTCCGGTGAGCAGGTCGACATCCCCGAGTTCAAGGTTGTCGACGGCTTCGTGCAGCTGGATGCGCAGGGCACGGCGACGATCGACAGTAAGACCGTCCTGACTCTCCGCGATCCCAACGGCCGCGAGTTGATCACTACCGAGGACTTCGAGTTCAGCAGCGCTTCGGAGCTGTTCACGACCACCAAGGCGCCTGGCAAGAACGACGTCGCGATGGATATCGGCCTCAGCACGCCCATGGAGGGCTCCGCGACCGGTTCGATCACGGTGGGGGAGCGAGCAGATGCGCCGAAGGCGATCTATGCCAAGGCGAAGGTCGACCGCTCGCCGGCGTTGGACGGACTGTCGTCCCTCACCCGGCTCCAGGCGATCACCGGATTCACCCAGTACACGAGCGCGCTGCAGGCCGTCGAGGCCTCGGTCGACCAGCAGTTCCCACTGCTCGACCTCTCGTTGACCGACATCTATTCGCCAGGACAGCAACTTCTCAGCCTTCTGACCGAGCAGGCCACTGCCTCGGTGGTGTGCGGCGCCGCGGACACCTCGCCGCCGTCCGGCGCTCCGCGACCCGGTCAGGTCCGTTACTGCCAGGCCCGCACTTCGGGCTTCGAGCCGAAGTCGGGCGAGCCGATCACCTGGACCTCTCCGGATGACGGTGTCGACATCTCCGGCAGTACTGCGGGCACCGTCGGCAAGACGCCCACCAAGAACGTCGTGGTCGCAGGCGGCGACGGATTCCCCACGCTGCGGCTCGGCTTCACGGCCGAAGACGGCACGAAGCGTTTCGCCCGATCGGCCGTCACCTCGATCCAGGATCTCGGACAGGCGATAGACAAGCTGGGGCTGGACGGTGGCGTCGACTACGACCCCGCCAAGCAGTCGCTCCAGATCGCGGTTCGTGACGGTGGCTCCGGCCTGAAAGAAGAAACCGTCCCCACCGGCGGTAATGGCAATCTTGCCCCGCTGACCGGACTCGCCGGTTTGTGCCAGGCGGCCAAGAACGTCGATCCCCGTGAGTGCCGTCCGACCGGTGACACCCCGACCGGGGGAATCGCGGCGGCGGAGGAGGGCGAGGCGAAAGTCGAGGTCGACGGACGAACGTTCAACGCCGACTTCGGCATCGGCCTGGCCGAGCCGACCGAGCTCGTCGAAGGCGAGCCATTGCCGACCGAGCCCACGTTCTACCTGCTGCCCGGCGACGACGGCCTGGTCTACCAAGTCGACAGTGCCAAGGCCACGCTCGCCAAAGATGCGCAGATGGTCGCCCGTATCGGCTTCTTGCAGGTCGACGTCGATGTCACCGACTACTCGGTGGCTCAGAACGGCAAGGCCGCCTCGGTGTCATTGCCGACCGAGAATGTGGAACTGCCCAGCACTGAGACCGTGTCGGATGCCGTGACCGTGGCCAGCCTGCTGGCACCGGTGCCGGATCCGTCGAAGGAACCCACGGTCGAGCGCGGACTCACCGCGAAGGCGACGCTGGCGGTCAAGGATTCGGCCCAGAACGCTGCGGGCAAACGTCCCGTCAATGCCGATGGCACGGTGGAGGCGGACTGGGGCAATCTGTTGCCCAATTCGCTGCCCACCGTCAGCACTCACGGCGAATACGACAAGCTGCGGCTGCTCGACATCGTCCCCGCCCGGCAGGCGTTCATGGGCGCCGGCACCGGCAATGGAGTCATCAAGGACGCGGGCGCAGACTTCCTGAAGCAGTTCGGGCTCACGAAGGACATGTCCGACGAGGAGAGCACCGTCACGCGTCCGCTGTACGACCTGGGCGTGCCCGGTTCCAGCAGCACGGTGTGCACGAGGTTCGCGGTGCTCGACGCCGATGAGCTGCGTTGCCTGGAAGGCCCGCTGAAGGAGAACGGCGTCGTGGCGCAAGGCCATCCGTATGTCATCGAAGGTGACCAGGATGCCCTGCGCGATATCGTCATCGAGGATCTCGCCGCTGTGTTGAACTCGTTCACGACGCCCGATCCGAAGCTGGGCGCCGACCGCACATTCCCGCTCGTGGACGTCCTGCCGACCGAGATCAGCGCTGCGCGCGACGGGCTCGGCAAGGCCATCCAGGGTGTCCAGGACCTCGTGGAGAAGCCCGACCCGACGCGGGGTGTGTCGTCGATGCAGGAATTCGCCGGAACTCTCGACACCCTGCTGGGCACGGCGGTCTCAGGTCAGGACAACGAGACCGATCGCAAGCTCGCTTTCAGTCTTAGTTCGAGCGGGCCGACCAGATTGACCCTGGAGTCGTCGCTCGCGACGAAGGGAACCAGGGACGCCCCGCTACGGGTCGCGACCCAGCAAAGCGAAGTCAAGGTCACCGACGTCGCGGGTGATGTGGCGACGCTTCCGGTGGATGTGACGTCGAAGGCCAAGTTCGTCATCGGAGTCGATCTCGCCGACGCCAGCTCCAAGGTGCGAGCCGACTCCGGCGTCACCGAGCAGATCACCAAGATCTCGGGCAACGCCGCCGAACTGGCGAGGGTCAAACAGACCCTTGCCGACCAGAACACCGACTACGGTTCGGCCCGCGTCAAGAGCGGCGCCGCAGCTGACATCAAGCTCGGTATCGGTGTGAACGCCACCACGAGTCCTCAGGGTTCGGACGGCACCTGGATCGATATCGCAGATCTCCCGGGTGAGATGAAACAGACCCGAGCGGTCGCGGGCGATGCCCAGACCTGTGGTGGGACGGTCGCCGACCCGAGCAAGATCGCGGCCTGCCTGGAGCTCCCGATCGTCAGCACTCCGGCGACCGCACCGGTCATGGTGGCCCTGGATGCCGACCAGAGCTCCGGCGGCGCCGGCGGCTCGGTCAAGGCCCAGCCGATCGCATACAGATTCCTCGCCGAGGCGCTCGGCGGGCTCAACCTGACGCTGTCGGATGCCCTCGACGGTGACCAGACCCTCGACGAGGAGACAGGCGCTCCGCTGAGCCTGCCGCTCATCGGCACCAATCTCGATGCCGGTGCCGATGTGTCGGCCGACGTCGACCGCTATGTCGCAGCCGTCAGGTCGGCGTTGAAGCCGGTCGAGGCAATCGACGAAAAAGTCGATCCCGCAACCAAGCTGACGACGGAGCTCAAGACAGCACTCGACGGTGTGACGAGCCAGCTCGTCAGCAAGAACATCGCCGCCTCCGCCGATGCGGCGGTCCTCGACTGCTCGGGCAGCTGTGACGGCAAGAAGGTCGAGTCCGTCCAGAAGATCTCCGTCCCGGTGACTCTGACCGGGACGCTGCCGACACCCCAGCAGGTTCCGTTCCAGGCCGGACCGGCCGGCTCGACGATCGTCAGCGACCTCACGGTGCCGGTCAAGACCACCTGGACGCTCAAGGTGACGGTCGGGATCGGCCGTGGCTCCGGCCCGTTCGTGAAGCTCGGCGAAGCGACTGCGACCAATCCGTTGTTGAAGGTCGATATCGAGGCGCAACTGCCCAAGTACGACGCCAAGGCGTGCCACTCCTGGAGCCGCCAGACGGACTGGGAAAGCAAGCTCAAACCTGCCGCGGAGCGCGAGATCAAGAATGTGGATGTCCCGGCCGACAAGTCGACCGACGCCGAGTGCCTCGACGCCTATATCGGCAAGTTCCCCTCCGTCATGGTCGATCGGGCCGATGGCGGCGAGCGCGGCACCTTCCTCGACGCCTCCGTCGTGGTCGATGTCAAGGCGCCTGAGGGCACGGAGGCCGACGGACTGGTCTATCTGCCCACGCTCTACGACAAGTCGGCGACGTTCGAGACCACGGCCACTGGTGACGGCGCGATCTCGACCTATTTCGAGTCCTTCGCCGCACAGGCCGGCTTCTTCGACGTGCTCGGCACGGTCGACCTGGCATGGAAGAACGGTGACTACACCGACAAGGGACTGCAGTACGGCCTGCTGAAGCTCGACGTGGGAACGCTCAACAAGGCCGTCTTCCCCGGCTTCAAGAAGGCTTTGGCGTGGACGGCTCCGCTCAACCCGGTCGTCGACCAGCTCGCCAAGCCGATCCCGGTTGTCACGAATCTGTCGGAACTCGTGGGGCAGGGACCGGTCACCCTGCTGACGCTGCTGCAGAAGAAGAACACTCCGATCAACCTGATCGTCAACCTGCTCCAGATGCAGAACATCGCCGCGAAGGAGCCCGAGGGGACGAGCGATCTGCGCGATATCGGCGCGAATGACATCGGCGGCTTCAAGGTCTCCCCTTACAAGCTCGGCGTCGGTGGCAAATGCACCGAGACCGGCACGGCCGCAGGTAAACCCTATTCGCGCACCAATGACGGCAAGGGTGCCTCCGGTCGCTGCAAGCTCGGCAATTTCACCAAGATGAAGCAGTACGTCAAGGGCGAGAAGCCTGAACCGGACCCCAAGGGTCTCAAGGTCGACAAGACCGTCACCAAGTCGCCGTACCTGAGCCTGCCGAGCGTCTCGGTGCCGGTGCTCCAGGACACCAGCCAGATCTTCAACCTCCTGCAGGACACCGGCGATGCGACGATGCTTTACGTCGATCTCGGCCATGCAGGTGTGTCCGGTCAGATCGTACGGCGCTTCGGCCCGTTCGCGGTCGGTCCGATCCCGGTGACCGCGACGATCGGCGGCACCGTGGGCTTCGACGGGCGGTTCGCATTCGGCTTCGACACCCGAGGTCTCTCCAAGCGGATCGAGGCCCTCGACACGGGAGACATCTCCGGTTTCAACGAGCTCATCAAGGACAAGCCCTCACTGTTCAGCGACGGCTTCTACATCGACGACCTGGAGAAGGGTGTCGATGTACCGGAGATCCAGCTGACGTTCACGGTGCAGGCAGGCGCGGCGATCAGCATCGGCATCGTCGAGGCCGGCATCAGCGGCGGAGCCACGCTCGATCTGTCACTCGACGCCTTCGATCCCAATGGCGACGGCAAGATCTACACCGATGAGTTCGCCGGGACGTCGAGCGGACCGGCCTGCGCGTTCAACGTCTCATCGGGCATTTCATTCTTCCTGCAGTTCTACTTCTCGATCGAACTGCTCTTCTACACGATCCACAAGTCATTCGATATCGCTCGCAGCCCCAGACTCAAACTCTTCGAGTTCAACTGCAAGCAGGACACCCCGACCCTGGCGGTTGAGCGTGTTGTCGACGGCAAGAACGCCCTCGTCCTGACGATGGGCACCGCTGACGATGAACGCAAGGGATTCGACGGCGAGAAGTCAGAGAAATACACGGTTCGCCAGATCGGCGCCCCGGCCGACGGCAAGATCACGCTGCAGGTCAGTGCCTTCAACCTCGTCGAGAACCACACGGTTTCAGAAGACACTGTCATCAGGGCTGACGGGGATGATGGATCGGACATGGTGCGGCTCTACCCGATGCCCGCCGTCACGACTGATGCCGACAATGAGCCGCAGATGCTCGGGCCGGGCGACGCCGGTTACATCGCGCCCACATTCACCGCCGACGCCGTCGTGTCCGGAGGCTCCGGGTCCGACACGATCGAGACCAGCGACGGGATCGACACGGTCCACGGCAACGACGGCGATGACGCGATTCGCACGGGTGCCGGAGACGACACCATCACCGGCGGTGCCGGGCTGGACCAGCTCGACGGCGGCCAGGGCAATGACAGGATCTCCGGCGGATCGGACGCCGACCGCCTCAACGGCGGTCCGGGCGCGGACGAGCTGCGCGGCGGCGAAGGCGATGACGTCCTCGACGGTGGCATCGGCGCTTCTCCTGAGGGGCTCTTTCCGGTTGCCACGGCGGACGCGATCCGTCCGCTCCTCGACTCCGGCGATCTCGTGGTGGGCGACAACGGCGCCGATACGGTCAACGGCGGCGACGGCTCCGACATCGTCGTCGGCGGCGCCTATGACCCCGAGCCTGCGAAGTTCACCGATATGAACAGCATCACGGTCTCCGCGACCGATGCGAACCGCAGGATCCTCGAGGTGAAGGTCGACGACATCGCGTCCGTGAAGGCTCCCACCGACGCGGCGATCGCCGCGGAGTGTGCGGATCCGGGCGTAGCCGGTGAAACCGGCCCCGATGTCGTCACCGGCGGAGGAGATCGCGACTTCGTGATCGGCGGTGCGGGCAGCGACACGCTGTCGGGCGGTGGCGGCGATGATGTGGTCTGTGGACGCGCCGGGGACGACGTCCTCGACGGCGACGGCTCCGATGTCGAGGGTGCGCTCCAGGGCGACGACCTGGTCCGCGGTGGACCCGGTCGGGACCGGCTCTACGGTTCGGCCGGCAAGGACAAGCTGTACGGCGATCTCGGCGACGACTTGGCGCGCGGCGGCGATGGCGCCGACACGATCGCCGGCGGCGCCGGATCGGATCTCCTCTTGGGCGAAGCAGGTATCGACGAAGTCGTCGGCGACAATCCTGACGGCGATGATCAGGTCTCGGCCGATCCCGACGACGAGACAAGCAGCGGCCGCCGGATCGTCTGTGCCACGTCGACCAGTGTCATCGGCGGAAAGATCGATCTCGATGGCGATCTGGCCGGCAACGACACGGGACAGCTTGAAGGTATGCCGGTCGTCAGCGGACTGGTCAAGGCACCCGGCGGTGCGAACTTCGACGGGCTCGTGGCCGGTGTCGTGTTCGTGAACGGTCAGGCCGATCTCGACGGCAACGGCATTATCGAGGCACGGACGTCGAGCAAACTCGGCGACACAGGTTCGGTGCCGCTCGGCGGCATCACCCGGGCCAAGGGCAATGGTGACTGCATCCTCGGTGGCGATGAGGTCGACGAACGCCTCGACGGTGGAGTGGGTGCCGATTACGTCGATGCCGGCGGGGGAGACGACCTCGATGTCCACGGCGGACCGGGTCATGACCTGGTGCGCGGTGGCGATGGCGACGACCTGGTCCACGGCGATTCCGGAGACGACCTGGTTGCCGGTGATTCCGGCGATGACATCTTGTTCGGCAACCGTGATGCCGACGTTCTGCGGGGTGGCTCCGGAAAGGATCTCCTGGCCGGCGGCAGTGCGGCGTCCGGAGAACCGGATGGGGCCGACGAGGTCCTCGGTGACGGCGGCGACGATGTTGTCCTGGGCGGCAATGCGAGGCTGTCACGGGACGAGATCGATCTGACGGCGATTGCCGGCGTGGGGGTGACTCTGCTCGACACAACCGCTTCGGACGGACCCGACGATGTCCTCTATGGGGGAGTCGGCGATGACTGGGTCTTCGCCCAAAGTGGCGATGACAAGGCCTATGGCGGTCCGGGCATCGATGTCGTCGAAGGTGGACCGGGTTCGGACCGGGTCCAGGGCGATGACGATGAGGACCTGCTGGTCGGCGGTTCGTCCACGACAGGCGCGGTCACGACAGACCGTTCCGCCGTCGGAACAGATGATGGCGACGACATCGTGATCGGTGACGAGGGCGTCGACGGCTTGGACGGCTCCGACGTCTTGGTCGGCGACAACGCCCGACTTCAGATCGTCACCGCGAATAACCGGCTGCGCTGGAACCGGGTCCGCAATGACGTGGAGATCGCCCTGTTCGACGTGCCGACGGCTTCCGGACCGTCAGCGAGTCCGAGTGTCGACGCGAGCGGCGACGACGAGCTGCGCGGCGGTGGCGAGGACGATCTGATCTTGGGGCAGAGCGGCGACGACACCATCGAGGGTGATGGCGGCGCTGACGCGATCGAGGGTGGCGCCGGTCAGGACACGGCTCATGGCGATGAGGGCCATGACGAGATCCTCGGAGGGTCGTGGGATTCGGCCGTCAACGACGATGGCGACGAACTCCACGGCGACGAGGGCGACGATCTGCTGCTCGGTGACAACGGCAATCCGGCCAACGGATTCTCGCCGTACGTGCAACTGCACGATGTCCCGGCACCGGGCACTTCGACCTCTACCGCACTGTTCGGCGGCGACACGATGTCGGGAGGCGCGGGCGATGACCGGATCTTCGGTCAGGGCGACGACGACCTGCTCGAAGGCGACGAAGGGGTCGACCTGCTCGAAGGCGATGCAGGCTCCGATGAGCTGTCGGGTGGCTCGCAAGACGACGCTTTGACCGGTGGCAGCTCGTCCGCGGACGGACTGATCTCGCCGGACCGGACCGGTGCCGGTCAGCTCGACGGCACCGACAAGCTGTCGGGAGGATCCGGCGATGATGTGCTCGCGGGCGACAATGCCCGACTCGAACGGACCGACAAGTTGCGCGTCGACGGCACGAGACTGCGTTCGGTGCTGTTGTTCGACCTGGCCACGGCGAGCAAGAGCGCACCGGCAGGTTCGGGTGGCGCAGATGTCATGGTCGGAGACGAGGGACGCGATCTGTTGTTCGGGCAGGCTGCGAACGATTCACTGGCCGGCGGGCTCGGCGACGACTACCTGGAAGGCAACGACGGGGCCGACACCTTGGCCGGCGATGCGGGGGAGGACGACCTGATCGGCGGCGGCTCGACCACGAACGGTGCGGTCATCACGATCTCGGGTAACACTGTCACCGACCGGTTGCTGACTGCGCCGGGCAAGACGACAGATGACTCGGCGGCCGGCCTGGTCGACAGCAATGACGTCCTCGACGGTGGCGATGCCCGCGATGTGCTCCTTGGCGACAACGGGCGGATCACCCGCAGCGGTCCCAACAAGACCCTCGCGGGCGGTGCCTCGGGTGCGCATATCGTCCGGCAGGTGGCGATGGCCGACAAGGTTCCCGGCGTCTGGTCCGGCAGCGATCGGCTGACCGGTGGACTGGGCGACGACGATCTGTACGGCCAGTTCGACAACACCCGCACCAAACGGCCGCTGCAGAATTATCTCGGCGCATTGGTTCCGGGTGACATCTTGGTGGGCGGCGGAGGTGCTGATGCCTTGGTGGGTGACCAGGGCATCGACGTGCCGACTCCAGCAGCAGCGCTGGGTGCGGTCGACCGGACGGTCAAGGACAAGAAGTCCTTCGTACGCGAAGCGGTCCGTCCCCGCGGAACGCTTGTCCGGGTCGTGACGCTGACGCAGTCGACGGTTGGCGGCGATGACCTCATCGGCGGTGGCGAGGGCGCGGACTCGATCCACGCCGGCGCCGGAAAGGACGTCGTCAATGCAGGTTACGGGAAGGATGTTGTCTTCGGCGGTGACGGTGCCGACGCGATCTGGGGCGGTGCCGACCATGACGTGCTGTTCGGCGGGGCAGGCAACGACCTGCTCGACATCAAACGGCGTACTCGTGACGCCAAGCTGTGGCAGCTCGTCGCCCCGAGCGAGGACACCGACCGACGTCGGCGGACCCTCAACGGCCGCGACGTCCTGTACGGCGGATCCGGTGCGGATGCGCTGCAGGCAGATCAGGGGGACGAGGGCAGTGCCCGCCGAGTCCAAGGTGACCGATTGATCGACTGGGGTTCCACGATCAATTTCTACAAGACGTGCCGTTCGGGATACGGGCCGGGCAAGGTGTTGAACGCACCGAACTCGTCGATGACCTCGACGCTGCGCCAGTTGGCCAAGGCCCACGGCTCGGTGGGGTCGGCAGAGCTGGCGATTCCCGGGAAGGAACGTGTCACCAAGTATCCGGGCCAGCGGACATTTGTGTGCGAGACGCGATGATCTGAAGGACCCAGTCGGGCCGGTCGGCCGTCGAGCTAGGAACTCTCCTGGCCGGCGGTGACCCGGGCCAGGTCGGCGATGACGTCGGTCAGCTGTCCGGTGCGCTCCAGGACTGCCCGCTGACGGACGGCGCCATTGCCTCGGGTCAGCACCTGTCCGAGCCGCTCGTCGACGAGCGACTCGTCCCCGTTGTCGCGCAGGGCCGGTCTGATGTGGTCGATCAGGTGGTGGACGACGTGGGTCGCGGGCTGCGGCCGGCTCGTACCCGGGTCCAGCAGGTCGCCTTCGAGACCGTATCGACCGGCCTGCCAGGTCGCGAGCCGCAGCAGCTGGGACGAGACCGGATCGGCGTCCTCGCCGGCCTGCCACTGTGCTGCGGCGGTGTCGACCAGTCCACGGCACAGTGCGGCGATCAGGACGGTGTCGCGGGCGTCGAGGCACACGTCAGCCACCCGGATCTCGACGGTCGGGTATCGGTGCGACAGTCGGGCGTCGAAGTAGACCATGCCCTCGTCGAGGAGTACTCCCGAGTTGAGCATGTCGGCGACCAGCTGCCGGTAGCGGTGCGCCGAGCCAAAGATGTCCTGGGGGCCGACGGTCGGCCAGCGGACGATCGCCTGTGATCGGAAGCTCGCATACTGGCTGTCGGCTCCTTGCCAGAACGGGGAGTTCGCGCTGATCGCCAGGAGGGGCGGCAGCCACGTCCGTATACGGTCGAGCACCCCGACGCCTTCTTCAGCCGAGTCCACCGAGACGTGGACGTGGCAGCCGCAGGTCAGTTGCTCGTGTGTCGTGATCCCGAATCGCTCGACCATCTGCTGGTATCGGGAGTCATGGAACACGCTCGGCTCCACCGGCATCGGAGACGTCCCGGTGGCCAGAACTCGTGCTCCTTCTCGGCGGGCGGCGTCGATCGCCTTGTCTCTCCATTCACGGATGTCGGCATCGAGGTCGGCCATCTCGGTGCGCGGCGGCGTGTCGGTTTCCAGCTGTTGTTGCTGCAGCTCGTGTTCGAGTGAACCTCCGGGTGCGGCGTCCGTACGGGGCCCGGCGGCCGCTGAAGATCGGAGTATTCGTTCCGCGACGGCTCGGGGTCTGCCCTCCGTCGCATCGACGAGCAGCAGCTCCTCCTCGATGCCGACAGTTCGCATCTGTCGAGTCTTGCAGGGTTCTCGACTTGCTGCGCGCCAGCGCCGGACGGACCACACAGGGTGCGGACCGTCACTCGTCAGTTTGAACAGGCCGACAGCTGGGCACGGCGATGAGTATGAACAGCACAGACGAAGGCGGTTTCCCGCCGCAGCAGCAAGAAGTCCCGGGCGAGACCGGCCAGATGCGACCGGTTCCGGACCACGGGGAGGAGTCCTATCGGGGAAATGGGCGTCTCACCGGACGTAAGGCGCTCGTTACCGGTGGTGATTCGGGGATCGGACGTGCGGTCGCGCTGGCATTCGCCCGCGAAGGTGCCGATGTCGCGTTCACCTATATGGCTGAGGAAGAAAGGGATGCCCAGGAGACCCGAGCCTTGGTCGAGAACGAAGATCGCGTGTGCGTTCCGATCCAGGCCGATCTGCGCGACCCCGACGAGTGCAAGCGAGTCGTGGACGACGCGGTGCAGGGCCTGGACGGATTGGATTTGTTGGTCAACAACGCCGGTTTCCAGATGGCGAGGGATGAAGGCCTGGAGGAGATCAGCGACGAGCGGCTCGACCGTACCTTCAAGACGAACCTCTACGCACTGTTCTGGGTGACGCGGGCGGCTCTGGCGCATCTGGGGCCGGGATCGGCGATCATCAATAACTCGTCGATCCAGGCCTATGATCCCTCCGAGACGCTGTTGGACTATGCCTCGACGAAGGCGGCGATCAACAACGTCACGGTCAATCTGGCGGCGCAGCTCGGCCCTCGGGGTATCCGAGTCAACGCCGTGGCCCCTGGCCCGATCTGGACTCCACTGCAACCTGCCACACAGACCGTGGAGAAGATCGAGAACTTCGGTACCGACACTCCCCTCGGACGAGCCGGCCAACCGGCCGAGGTGGCTCCGGCCTTCGTGTTCCTGGCCTCCACGAGCGATGCCAGCTACGTGTCGGGGACGGTGCTCGGCGTGACGGGCGGCAAGCCGGTTTTCTGAGCCGCGCTGAGAACCACCAGACGCGGGCGAATATGAGTGCGGCGGTCGTGCTGATCGCTCCGATGACCAGGCCGACTTAGGGGAACACCGCCTGGAGATCTGCCGCGTCAGAAAAGAGTGCTCCGGACTCTTGACCTCGTACGATCCTGCATGTCAATATGACGTATCACATACTGTTGAACACTCCGACAGTGGATTTACCGATCGAGATGTGGCAGACGGGCCCGGACCTGTCGCGCTTAGTGCGTGACATCGGGGATTCGCCTTCTTACTGACGTATCAAATTGGTGCAACAGCGCCATGGTTAAGCATTTGCCGACCAGGTACGTAAGGAGAAGGTGTGAAGCGTCAAGTCGATCCGAATCGTTGCACCGACGCGATCGGTGCCAAGCGTCGCGATGTGCCGGTCAGGCCATTGCCGTTCACGCGTATACGTGCCGCCCCTTCGAGGCTCTGCCTCGGCGCGTCCTTGTAGAGGTCATGTCCCCTGATCCACTCCGTGGATCAAGGACGCGCTGGCTGGAGGCCCGGAGCGAGAGCTCTTCGCCCTATCCAGCCGACCCACATTCATCTCATGCGGATCTCACACAGATCGCCACATGAGACGCATCGTCACACCCAAATCCACCACGAAGCAAGGAAAGAGGATCTGTGAAAGCACCGTCGAAGACCATAGCCCTAGGCTTGGCAGCCCTAGTCGGGCTCACCTTGAGTTCCTGTAGCGACGATTCGCCAGCAACAAAGAGCGCAGCGGATGCCGCCATCGTCCCCGCAGCGGACGTCGTCGGATATGAGCCGGATGATCCGGCCTGCAAACGCAATAAGGCTGCAGGACCCATCACCTACATCTCGTCATTCGGATATGCGGCGAGCGGCTCGATCATGGACGTGTTCATGGCGCGCGATCTCGGCTACTACGACGCACTGTGCCTGACGGTCAAGATGAATACTGCCGGATCCTCGGGTCAGCAACTCGTCAACGCCAACAAAGCGCAGTTCACCTCGGTCGGATCGGCCCCGAGCGTTCTCGCCGCTGCCGCGAACGCCAAGCACATCACGGCCATCGCGACCTATGGGACGACCGACCCGCACTGCATCTTGGCGAACAAGAAGATCAAGACGCTCAAGGATCTCGAAGGGGAGCGGCTCGGCTACTTCGTCGAAGTCGCTCCGGTCGCCAGGGCGCAGCTGGTGCACGCCGGGGTGGACCTCGACAAGGTCAAGTTCACCAAGATCACGAACTACGACCCGAGCATCGTCACGAGGGGCCAGATCGCGGCGGTCATCTCGTACACCTCGAATCAATGCGCCACGCTCAAAGCGAACGGAGTCGAGTTCTCCGAGTTCCTTCCGGTGGCCGCTGGAATCGAGAGCACGTACAGCGTGATGGAGGTCAACTCCGAATTCCTGCGTGAGCACCGCGAGGTTGCGGCGGACTTCATGCGCGCAACTCTGAAGGCGCTCAAGTACTGCGTGGACGGTGAGGTCGAATGCGCCACGCATGTCTCGAAGCTGGCCAAAGAGAACGATCAAGGTGACTCGTTCCCCCTGGAACAACAGCTGAGAACGTGGAAGACCGAAGCCCAGTGGGTGCGCGACAGTGAAGTGACTCCTGTGGGTTCCCAGACACTTGCCCAGTGGGAGGCCGCTGCCGAGATAACCCGCAAGTACGGGGATGTCCATGCGGTGCCGGACGTTGCATCCGTGGCGGACTTCGATCTCGTCAAGGATCTGTACAGCAGCGACGGCGAACTCGTCTGGCCGGGCAAATGACCGGGGCGACGCTGAAGGTCGACGCCGATGTCGTCGTGTCGGGCGTGACCAAACGGTACTCGGGCCGAAGCCGGTCCGTGACGGTGCTCGACGATGTCGACCTCAGGGTCGGAGCCGGTGAGTTCGTCTCGATCATCGGCCCGAGTGGGTGTGGCAAATCAACTCTCCTGCGCATCATCGCCGGACTGGTCACACCCGACGAGGGCGATGTCGAAGTCAACGGGCATTCGGTGCGCGAAGCCATGAAACGCAAGGCGATGGGACTCGTCCCGCAGTCGCCGGCGCTCCTGCCGTGGCATTCAGTGCGGGACAACGTGCTCCTGCCGATCGGAGTCAACCGTCAGGCGAATGCCGGTCGAGATCTGCTCGACGTCGATGCACTCCTGACGTCCTTCGGCCTGGGGGGTGATCTCGAAAAGTACCCCAAGCAGCTTTCCGGTGGCATGCAGCAACGAGTTGCCATTGCTCGGGCATTCGCCTTCGACCCGCCTGTGCTGCTGATGGATGAACCATTCTCGGCGCTCGATGAGATCACCCGCGATCAGCAGAGACTCGGGCTCCTGAACTTTTGGCAGTCGAACCGCAAGTCGGTCGTTTTCATCACTCACTCGGTGCCGGAGGCGATTCTCCTGTCCGACCGGGTGGTGCTCATGTCGGCGAATCCCGGACGGATCGCGGACATCACAGAAATCACGCTTCCTCGACCCAGGGATGAATCCGTGTTCGGAAGTGACGAGTTTCGCGACCTGGAGAGCCACGTGCGAGAAGGGCTACGGAAGGTGATGAAGAATGCAGCTGTCTAGGGGTAGTTCCGCAACGGTCATTCGAGAGTCCCCTCTCGAGCAGGCCACTGCCGCCGAGCCTTCTTCTGCCCGGGAGCCCAAGAGCCGCGCTGGTGCCGTGTGGGCTTCTCGTCTCCGATTGGGAACGTGGCTGCCTGCCCTCGTGACGTTCGCGACCCTTGCCCTGATCTGGGAAGTGGTGGCACACGCCAAGCCGTTCATCATTCCCCCCATGGGCAATGTGTGGAACAGCATCATCAATGATCCCGAGGCGTATTGGCACAACCTGTTGAGGACGCTTCAAGAAGTCGTGGTCGGGGGCGGTGTGGCCATCGTGGCCGGCTATCTGCTGGCGGTTCTGATGTGCGAGTTCAGGATCGTGGAACGCGCCCTCATGCCGGTTGTCGTACTCATCATGGTGACGCCCGTGATCGCGATCGCTCCGGCGCTGGTGGTCGCCTTCGGTTTCGGGATGCTGCCGAAGTACATCGTCACGGCGATCGTGGTCATCTTCCCCGTGCTGATCAACTCGCTGGCGGGTCTTCGGGCCGTGGATCCGGGCGCCTTGGACGTGCTGCGGGTCGTCAATGCCAGCAGGTGGGAAGTGTTCCGCACCCTTCGTATCCCGGGAAGCATGCCCTACTTCTTCGCTGGGCTGCGGATCTGTATGCCCCTTGCAGTCATCGGCGCCGCTGTCGCGGAGTTCGTTGCAGC
Organism: Aeromicrobium sp. P5_D10; assembly: GCF_054049535.1. NCBI lineage: Bacteria > Bacillati > Actinomycetota > Actinomycetes > Propionibacteriales > Nocardioidaceae > Aeromicrobium > Aeromicrobium sp. P5_D10. The sequence continues at coordinate 45,631 of NZ_JBFUME010000005.1, read as the reverse complement.
GGGCGAAGCATCGGGTCTGGGCGCCATGGTCTCGGTCGCCGCTTCCCAAGCGAATCTCGATGTGACCTGGGCCGGAATCACGATGCTGTGCGTGCTGGGGATGACCCTCGTGGGCGCGCTCGCTCTGCTTCGCCGGCGGGTCTTGTGGTGGGACGACGAGGGTCGTTCTCCGCACTAGCCCCTGAACCGGCCACTGCTCCAAATCTCTCCATATATATACAAAGATAGGTGTGACGACAGTCATGAAGAATGAAGTAACTTTCCGTAGCTTCGAAGAGTCGACCCAGGAGGATTGGGACCTCATCACCCCAGGGTGGGCCGTGGAGCAGAGCAAAGTTCCCGAGCAGGCGCTCTACATGCTTCGCGCGCTCGACACGGCGAAGGGGAAGTTTCCCATCACCCGCCTCGAGCACTCGCTGCAGACCGCGACCCGTGCGGAGCGTGACGGCAGGGACGAGGAGTACGTCCTGTGCGCCTTGCTGCACGACATCGGCGATGTCGTTGCCCCCGCGAACCATCCGATGATCGCTGCGGCCGTATTGAAGCCGTTCGTCTCCGAGGCGAACTACTGGATGGTCGAGAATCACGATGTGTTCCAGGGTTACTACTTCTGGCACCACCTGGGGATGGATCGCGACGCCCGTGAGGCATTCCGTGATTCGGAGTACTTCGATTACACGGAAGAGTTTTGCTACAAGTACGACCAGCGGGCGTTCGACCCTGACTATGTCAGTGCGCCGCTGGAGTACTTCGAGCCGCTTGTCGAGCGGCTCCTGACCCGCCGGAAGTAGCAAGGGCCCGGGTGCGTCGACCTGCGTCGGCGCACCCGGGGCCATGCCGCCGACCTCTACCTCGATGTGGGACGAAAACAATGAAGATTGACAATGTGTCGGTACTGACGGCCAGCTATCCGGACTCCAGGGGCTACAAACTGCACTACCTGTTCGTGCGGGTTGAGCTTGCAGACGGTGTTGTGGGGTACGGCGAGATCAGCGACGGCTGGGGATGCTTGTTCCCGGCGATCGAAGGTGCCGTGGTCGAATCAGCGATCGCGCCTCTCGTTCAGGGGCAGGAGCTGGATTCGGTGCCACGGATCATGTCGCTGGTCACCGGCAGGCTGAGCCGAAGGCCGGGTCTTGTCGGTGCGACGGCCCACGCGCTCAGCGGCGTTGATATCGCCCTCTGGGATGCGCTCGGCAAGTCGCGCGGCGTTCCGGTCAGCGAACTCATCGGCGGCTGGCGGACCGAGATCCCGGTCTACGCCTCGGGGGCCTTTCTCTCTGAGATGTCGGCCAAGGATCATGCCCAGTACCTGGGCGAGTGCCTCGAGCGGGGTGTCAAAGCAGTCAAGGTTCGGACCGCGCTGGAATGGCGTTCGGACATGGCGGTATTGAAAGAGCTGCGTTCGCTGCTGGGCGAGGACATTCGGATATTCGTCGACGGCACCGAGAACTACTCCCTTGCCGCCGCCTTGCAGATGTGTCGGGCATTCGCCGAGGCAGGCGTCGAGATGTTCGAGGAACCCATACCCCAGGGCTCACGGTCTGCACGTCAGGAACTGGTGTCTCAATCGCCTATCGCGATCGGCTACGGCGAACACTTGAGCATGGCAAGCGAGTTCGAGGACACAGCCGTCAATCGCATGGCCTCGATCTTGCAACCGGATCCGGCGATCACTGGCGGGATCTTGGAGATGCTGAAGGTCGGCGACATCGCCGAGTATCACGGTCTGCCGGTGATGCCGCATTCCGCAGCAGGTCCGGTCTCACTCGCGGCGTGCCTGCACGCTTGCTCGGCGATGCGGAATGTCCCGATGTTCGAGTATCCCGCTGCGCGTAACGAGTTCTCAGAGCTGGTGACGAACTCGCTCGAGTTGAGTCCATCCGCACTGCGAAACGGTTGCCTCCAAGTCCCCGAAGGGCCAGGTTTGGGCATAGAGGTCGATGAGGCGCAGCTGGCGCGGTTGCCTTATGACCCGGATGACATGTCAGGTGGTCCGTCTGAATGGTCGATCGGAGCGGTGTTCTAGCAGGCGCTGTAGTGCGTCCTGGCTGCCGTCTGTCGCGCGAGTTCGACCTGGAACATGCTGACACCATGTAACATGTACGAAACTATTCAACATCGACCTCAAGATCGACATCGATAGTCGGGGGCTGTTGCGGGCGCCGGGCAAGAAGGGTTGGAAGATGAGCGCCGAACCGGTTGCGAATTCGGGTGACGTGTACGAGCGGCTGTCCAATGCGCGGCTCTCGCCGGCGCAACGCAGGGTCGCCCGTTACGTCATCGATCATCGTGATGCGGCGGCGTTTCTGACGAGCGAGAGCATCGCGCAGGAAGTCGGCGTCAGTCAGCCGTCCGTCTCCAGATTCGCCGCGGCTCTCGGATACGCCAGGTTCTCGGACTTCAAGCGAGCTCTGCAGACATGGTCGCGTTCGGAGCGTTCGGCTCTTCCGTCGACCGAGGAGGAGAGCGCCAGCCCGCTGGTGGAGGCGATCGTCGCCGAAGTGGCCAATCTCCAGTGGCTGGCACAGTCGCCGACGCTCGGCGACCAGATCACCCGGGTGGGCGCCGCGCTGATGTCTTCGGAACGTCTGCCGGTGATCGGCCTTCGAATCTCTCGGTCGCACGCTCAGCATTTCGCCTATCTCGGTGGCAAGGTGCATCCGGGTATCTCGGTCATCGATCGCGGAGACACCGAGGCGAGGGAGAGTCTGTCGCGCGTCGCAGCAGAGGGCGGCACGTGGTGTCTGGCCTACGTTCTCCCGCGGTATCCACGGGAGGCGTGTGAATTGATCAGATACGCCCGCGAGGTCGGTCTGAAGGTGGCGGTACTCAGCGACGAGTCATTTGCGACCGTCGGCCACGAGACCGACGAACTCATCACGGTCCGGCTGGGAAGCGGATTGCTGTTCGACACGTCTGCCGCGATGAATATCGCGACATCGGCGCTGCTGCACGCCATGGCCGATTCCAATCCGGCCGCATCTCAAGAGGGGCTCGAGCGATTCGAGCGCGATGCGACCGAACTGATGGTTTTCGACGACTAGGATCGCTCTGCTGCGACCCTGACGATGAGCTTGCCGAAGTTGGTGCCGTGCAGTAGCCCGAAGAATGCCTCGGGAGCATTCTCGAGGCCGTCGACGAACGTCTCGCGGTACTTCATCCGTCCCTCGGAGACCCAGATCGGCATATCGCGCTCGAAGTCGGCGTAGTGCGATGCGATCAGATCGCGCTGAGTGAAGCCGCGCACCACCAGTCGCTTGATATTGATCGCGCTCATCAAGGCGGGGAGCCGGTCCACGCCGGTGGGAGCGGATGTCTGGTTGTACTGCGAGATCAAGCCGCAGACCGGCACGCGGGCAAAATCGTTGAGATGCGGGAACACCGCGTCCCACACCGCACCGCCGACATTCTCGAAGTAGACGTCGATCCCGTCCGGCACGGCCTCAGCCAATTCCTGGTCGAAATGCGGCGACCGTCGATCGAGGGCGACGTCGAATCCCAGGTCGTCGAGCCACGCGACCTTCTCGGAACCACTCGCGATGCCGACCGCGCGCGCCCCTTTGATCTTGGCGATCTGACCTACCACTGAGCCGACCGCGCCGCTCGCGGCGGCGACCACAAGCGTCTCGCCCGGCTGTACTCGGCCGATTTCGGCCATGCCGGCGTACGCCGCGAACCCCGGCATACCGAGCACGCCCAGGGCAGTCGAAATGGGGGCCGCAACTGGATCGATCCGCCGCAAGTCCTCGGCATCCAGCACCGCGTGCGTCTGCCAGCCGGCACGGGCCAAGACGATATCCCCGGAGGCGTAGTGCTCCGAGGCCGAGTCGACGACCTCACACACGGTTCCACCCTCCATGACGTCCCCGATCTCGACGGGCTTGGCGTAGGACCGTGAGTCGTTCATCCGTCCGCGCATGTACGGATCGAGTGAGAGGTAGATGGTTTTGAGCAGGACCTGGCCCGCGCGCAAAGGCGGCAGGCTCCGAGTTTCGAGGCGGAAGTTGTCGTGGACTGGCTCGCCCTGAGGTCGAGAGGCGAGCACAACGGCGAGAGTTTGGTTCACGAAATGCAACCTACCCAACGGTTGCCGTTCTTGCATAGTCCGCGATACGGTCAATGCTAAACGTGAATGTTTTTCTACAGAAGGTCGAATCCATCGACCGTCACATGGCGGATGCGGATCGTCCGAAACCCAGGCACAGGAGGATTGATCAACTTGAGCACCCTTACGATCACCGGCGAGCGACTCGGTCTTGACGAACTGCGGGCCGTCTATCAGGGCCCGATCAAGGTGCAGCTTGCCCCTACGGCGATCGAGAATCTTCGTCGCGCCCATCAGGTCATCGTGGATTCGATCGAACGAGGCGACGTCGTCTACGGCGTCAACACCGGATTCGGGAAGCTGGCCGATCGACGGATCTCACCGGATGACCTGTCTGAGCTGCAGCGTCGGTCCGTGCTCTCGCACATGGTCGGGGTCGGAGACCCGTTGCCGGACGCGACGGTGCGCGCCATCATGCTCGTCAAGCTGATCGGCCTGGCCCGCGGGCACTCGGGGGTTCGGGTCGAGATCGCCCAGATGCTGGTCGACCTGATCAACGCCGACGTGCTTCCGGTGGTCCCGTCGCAGGGCTCGGTCGGAGCGTCAGGCGATCTGGCACCGCTGGCGCACCTGGCGGGTGCGCTCATGGGCGAGGGCCGTGTCCGGGTCGGCGGCGTGACGTACGGCGCCGTGGAGGGACTGGCGAAAGCAGGTCTCGACCCCGTTGTGCTGGGACCGAAGGAGGCCGTCGCTCTGTTGAACGGCGTGCAGGTCTCGACGGCGATCGCCCTTCGCGCCTTGTTCGGCGCGGAGGCAGTCTTCAACGCCGGGCTCGCGGCAGGCGCTCTGACGCTGGAGGCCACCGCGGGCCGACAGGTGGTCCTGGATGATCGAATCCAGCAGATTCGGGGTCATGCAGGTCAGATTCGGGTCGCGGAGCTTCTGCGCCGGCTCGTGGCCGACAGCTCGGTCCTCGACGTGGAGTTCGAGGGCCGGCGGCTCCAGGACCCGTACTGCCTGCGCTGCCAGCCGCAGGTCATGGGCGCGGCGCTCGACCTGCTGTCGTTCGCGGCCCGGACGATCGAGCAGGAAGTCAACGCCGTCTCGGACAATCCGTTGATGTTCCCCGATGACGGCGTCGTGCTGTCGGGTGGAAACTTCCACGGGCAGCCGATCGCCTTTGCCGCAGACATCATCGCGATGGCCCTGTGCGAGATCGGCTCGATCTCCGAGCGCCGGCAGGCCATGTTGATGGATTCGTCGATGAGTGGCCTCGCGCCTTTCTTGGTGGGCAATGCGGGTCTGAACTCCGGCTTCATCATGGCGCAGGTGACGAGTGCTGCGCTGGTCGCCGAGAACCGGGCCAAGGCGACACCTAACAGTGTCGACAGCATTCCCACGTCGGCGGGACAAGAGGACCACGTCAGCATGGCCACGCACGCCTCGGTGCGTCTGGGCCCGATGGTTCGCAATGCTGCCTACGTCGTGGCCATCGAGCTGCTGTGCGCGGCTCAGGGGCTCGACCTGCGCAATGGGGGAGTCAGCGCACCGGCGAACCGTCCGAGCTATGACCTGGTGCGTTCGAAAGCCGAATTCCTTCAAGATGACCGGATCATGGCCGGCGAGATGGAAGACATCGCCGCGCAGGTGCTCGAGGGAGCGTTCGTGGACATCGTGGGCGGCACGCTGGACGCGACCGTGTGACGTGACTGTGTGAACCGGCTGTCCAGGGGTCTGCTCGTCCGTCCGTCCGTGTGGCGGGCGGGCAGGCCTGGCTGCGTCGATTGGTTCGCGTGGGTGAGCCGATGAGTCACGCGCCCGTAAACATCATGTTTCCAGTCCGAATTGACTCTTGCGCTCTTGCATAAACAAGGATACGTTTCTGAAATCGCTGAATGAATAGTTTCATACCTAGTCCTGGTTAGTTCCTTTTAGGAGTCAATGATGCGCAGTAACCGTGCAGTGCTCACCGGCATCTCCATGCTGACGGCAGTTGCCTTTCTCGTGAGCGGTTGTGGCTCTTCCGAGCCCGGCAGCTCGGACGAAAGCTCCAAGCGCGATCCGGAGTTGGCAAAGCTCCTCCCCCAGAAAGTGCGGGACGCAGGTGTCCTCACCGTCGCCACTGACCCGCAGTACCCGCCGTGCGACTTCATCAACGAATCCGGCAAGGTCGACGGCTTCAATCACGACATCCTGATGGCGATCGCACCTCGTCTCGGCATCAAGATCGAGCAGCCGTCCATCGCTTTCGACGGATTGCTGCCCGGCGTCCAGAGCGGCCGATTCGACGCCGCGATGGAGTGCATCACCGACAATGTCGAGCGCCAGAAGTCGGTGCAGTTCGTCGACTACGCGTATGCGACCAAGAGCGTCATGACGACCGCTGACAACAAGCGTGGTCTCACCGAGAACCCCCTCACCGCGTGTGGACTGAAAGCAGGCGTCCAGACCGGCACCGAGTTCGTCGAGGACGCGAAATTGTTCTCGAAGAACTGCGTTTCGGAGGGCAAGCCGGAACTGAAGGTCACCAACTTCCCGACCGCAGGCGACCAGAACACGGCACTGCAGTCGGGAAGAATCGACTTCGCCTTCACTAACACGGCCACAGGAGTGTGGCAGGCCAAATCCAGTGACGGTGACTTCGAAGTCATCCCGAGCCCGCTGCTGTCGCGCACGTACGTCGGCATCGTTGTCGGGCCGGAAGCTGACGACACCGCCAAGGCGCTCCTCGGGGGTCTCGAAGCGATCATCGCGGACGGAACGTACGCGAAGATCATGGACGAGTGGGATCTGTCTGACATCGCCCTCGACAAGCCGGGCATCAACCTGGCCACGGAACGTCCTCTCGAGTTGCCGACAGCGTGCGGCGCGTGCGGCGCCTGACGTAGTCCAGGGCGGTCGCGATCACGCTTCAGATCTGGTGCGGCCCGCACCGCCGTGCCGCACCAGGTCCTGAGGCCGGACCCGAGAGGGCCCGAGATCCGATCTCCAAGAACAGGTGGAGCGACATGACAAGACACACTGCCGAACTCGGTCAGGCCGAGTCCGCGAAGGCCGCAAAGGCCATGGAAGGAAGATCTGTGACGCAACCGGACGACGATGTTCTCGTGAGCGATCCATTCGCAAAACCTCGGCCGCGCCGGCATCCGAGTCACTGGCTCAGCGGCCTCGTGGCAGCTGTGGTCGTCGGGGCTGTGGTCTACGGTCTGGCGACGAACAAGCACCTGGAGTGGGATGTGGTGTGGCGCTACCTCTTCTCGCGCCCCATCCTCGAGGGCTTGTGGATGACGATCAAGCTGTCCTTGATCGCCCAGGTCATCGCGGTCTTCATCGGTTGTGTGCTGGCCCTGCTCGGCGAATCGCGCAATCCGGTCTTCCGCGGCGTGGTCAAGGTCTACGTCAGCTTGTTCCGCGGGCTGCCGCTCCTGGTGCTCCTGCTCCTGTGCTTCAACGCTGCGCTGTTCATCCCGCGTATCGGAGTCGGCGGCGCCAGCTGGGACACCAACGTCCTGATCTCCGGATTCACCGCGGCCATTATCGGTTTGTCGCTGCACGAAGGCGCTTTCATGGTCGAGATCATCCGGGCAGGCTTCTTGTCGGTTCCTCCAGGTCAGCGCGAGGCGGCGCAGGTTCTGGGCATGAAGCGCGGTGTCATCATGCGATGCATCGTCGTGCCTCAGGCCATCCGAGTCATTATCCCGCCGACCGGCAACCAATTCATCAGCCTGCTGAAGGCGAGTTCGCTCGTCGCCGTCATCGGTGGCGGTGACTTGCTGACGCGCGCGCAGCAGATATACGGCTCGAACTTCAAGGTCATCCCGCTGCTCATCGTCGTGAGCTTTTGGTATCTGGCCATCGTGATGGTCGCGACCGTCGGTCAGCACTTCTTGGAGAAGAAGTACTCCCTGTCCAGGGGCCCGCAGAAGGTCTCCGTGCAAGTTCGCGTCGAGGAGGCGCCCAAGTGAACGACAAGCCGCTGGTGACGATCCGAGACGTGCAGAAACGTTTCGGCGATGTCGAGGTGCTCAAAGGAATCGACCTCGAAGTGATGCACGGCGAGGTGTTGTGTCTGATCGGCCCTTCGGGGTCGGGCAAGAGCACACTGCTGCGATGCGTCAACTTCCTCGAGCAGATCGACGGGGGGTACATCCAGGTCGACAAGGGATTTGCCGGAGCCACGGTCAAAAATGGCGAGTTGCACGAGGCCAGCGAAGCCGAGGTCGCCCGATTCCGACAAGGCATCGGCATGGTCTTCCAGCATTTCAATCTCTTCTCCCACCTGACGGCCCTGGAGAACGTGTCCATCGGTCTGGTCAAGGTGCGTGGATTCTCCAAGTCCGAGGCGACCGATCGAGCCGATGCCGCGCTGGCGGACGTGGGACTCGGACATGTCAAGAACTCCTACCCTCGGCATCTGTCCGGGGGACAGCAACAACGCGTCGCCATCGCCCGTGCATTGGCCATGGAGCCGAAGCTGATGCTGTTCGATGAACCGACCAGCGCCCTCGACCCCGAGCTGGTCGGCGAGGTGCTGTCAGTCATGCGCGGCGTCGCCGAGCGGGGCATGACGATGATCGTCGTCACTCATGAGATGCGCTTCGCGCGAGACGTCGCTGATCGGGTCGCCTTCATGGACCAGGGACGCATCGTCGAGATCGGTGACGGCAAGACCCTCATCGACTCGCCTTCCTCCGAACGCACCAAAAACTTCCTCAACCACGTGGAGTGACGACGAGACCATGGCAGATCTACAGATAGAAGTGACCGAACCAAGCGGTGCCGAGGACGGTCCGTGGCTGGTGCTTGGCCATTCGCTCGGAACGTCGAGCCGATTGTGGTCCGAGGCCAGGCGGCTGCTCGAACGCAGGTTCCGGGTCGTTTCCTGGAACCTGCCGGGCCATGGCGGTGCTCCCGCAGCCGGTGGGCCGTTCGTCATGAGGGACCTTGCAGATGGGGTTGCTGCACGCCTGGACGAGCTCGGGATCCGACGGTTCGCCTATGCCGGCGTGTCGCTCGGTGGCTCGGTGGGGCTGGAGCTCGCACTGCGCCACGGCGAGCGAATCGATGGCGTCGCCATCATCTCGTCGGGTGCGAATGTCGACGCACCACAGGTGTGGACTGCCCGGGCGGAAGCCGTACGTTCCGACGGGACTGCGAGCCTCGCCGAAGGTTCATTGCAGCGATGGTTCGCGCCGGGCACTCGAGATGCTCGGGCAGGGCGCGTCGAAGAGATGATCGACGCTCTCCGCGCGGCGGACGACCACAGCTATGCGTGGGCATGCGAGGCCTTGGCCGCCTACGATGCCCGGCCTGATCTGGGGACGGTCACTGTGCCCGTCCTGACTCTGTGGGGCGAATTCGACCAGCTCGTTCCAGAGCAGAAGTCGGCCGAGCTTGCACAAGGCGTGAACCGCGGAACGGTGCAGTGCGTCCTGGGCGCGGCCCACGCGGCGCCGTTGGAGCAGCCTGAGGTGGTCGCCGAGCAGTTGATCGACTTCCTGCTTGATCCCTGATCCAGGCCGCCCCGAGAACCACTCGAGGATCACTGATCCTCCGAAAGAATCGACTCCAGGAGATATGCGCAGTACATGCCGCCATGACGGCCAACAGGTCATTGAACGATCAGAGACGGATTCCGAGGGGGGAGGTGGCATTCATGTCCGTTCATGAGCGACTGGCTGAGATCAGCGAGATCGGCCGCGACGAGCTGCGGGGCGGATATTCGCGTCACCTCTTGGATCCGGCCGATATTGCCCTGCGGGAGTGGTTCACGAGGTCCGCTGAGGCGTTGGGGCTCTCTGTCGAGCTGGACGGCAACGCGAATCTGTGGGCCTGGTGGGGACCGGGACGAACCGGAGCCGTGGCCACCGGGAGTCACCTCGACTCAGTTCCCGGAGGCGGCGCATTCGACGGTCCGCTGGGTGTTGTGAGCGCTCTGGAAGCGATCGCGATCCTGCAGGACGATGGCTGGACGCCGTCGCGGCCCATCGCCGTGTGCGCATTCGCCGAGGAGGAGGGTTCCCGCTTCGGAGCCCCATGTCTTGGCTCTCGGCTGATGGTCGGCGAGATCAGCCCGAGCGATGCGCTGACACGTCAGGACATCGACGGGACGACCTTGGAGGAGGCATGGAAGGAGGCCGGGATGGATGTGTCCGCGCTCGGCCCCGACCCCGACCGTCTCGCCGCCATCGACGCATTCGTCGAACTGCATGTCGAACAGGGTGTGGACCTCGAAGTTCGTGGTCTGGCACTCGGCGCGGCATCGGCGATCATGGCCCACGGTAGGTGGCGCCTGTCGATCGAGGGCGAAGGTAATCACGCCGGGACGACGCCGATGGGAGGCCGGTGTGATCCGGTGGTCGCAGCGTCCTCGGCAGTTCTGGCCGTCCGGGAGATCGCTCTGGAACAGTCGGCGGCTCGCGGAACCGTGGGACGGCTCGCCGTGACCCCCAACGGCACGAACGTGATCGCGTCCCGGGTGGACGCCTGGCTCGACATCCGAGCCAACTCAGACGACGAGGTCCGCACGCAGCTCGACGAGACATTGGCGCTCGTCCAGAAACGGGTCGAGGCCGAAGGGTGTTTCCTCGAGGTCCAGGAGGAGTCGTTCTCGCCGTTGGTCGCCTTCGACGAGAAGCTGACGGCACGGATCGCCAAGGTCCTCGGTGACGTCCCGGCCATCCCGACCGGTGCCGGTCATGATGCGGGAGTGCTGTCGGCGTATCTGCCGTCGGCGATGATCTTCGTCCGGAATCCGTCGGGCGTCTCCCATGCCCCCCATGAAGCCGCACGCGCCGAAGACTGCGAACAGGGCGCCAGAGGTCTGGCCGCGGTGTTGCGCGATCTCGCCGGACAGGCCGCCGGATGACCGGCATCCAGAGGGGATTTCACTGTGCGTTCGCCATCGTGGACGGGACGTGGGTCGAAGATGTCCGGATCGCGGCCGTGGGTGACCGGATCACGAGCATCGCCACAGGCGAGGCTGCCTGGCCCGATGACGTGATGCTGGGCGCCGTGATCCCGGGCTTCGCGAATGCCCACTCCCACGCATTTCATCGTGAACTGCGAGGACGTACACATGACGACGGCGGTGATTTCTGGCAGTGGCGGCGCCGGATGTACGACACGGCGGGCGAACTCACCCCCGACGGGTACTTCGGAATCGCCGAGCGGGTGTTCAGCGAGATGCGGGACACGGGTTACACCGCGGTGGGCGAGTTCCACTACGTGCACCACCAACCCGACGGTTCGCAGTACCCCGATCACGCGATGGAGCTGTCGTTGGCGGCGGCCGCGGCCTCGGCCGGCATCCGGATGGTTCTTCTGGACACGTGCTATCTCCAAGGAGGCATCGACCAGCCGCTGAACGTCGAGCAGCGACGGTTCGGGGACGGCGATGCGCGGCGCTGGATCGAGCGCTGGCATGCGCTGCGGGATGCACTTGCCTCGACGGCGGGCGACCTGGTCACTCTCGGTGCCGCGGTGCATTCGGTACGTGCCGTGGCGAGACACGATCTGGCTGTGGTGGCCGAAGGTCTTCCGCGTGACGTCCCGCTTCACGCCCATGTGTCGGAGCAACCGGCCGAGAACCAGGCGTGTCTGGACAAGTACGGACTCACTCCGGTGGGACTGTTCGCCGAGCAAGGGCTTGTCTCACCGCAGTTCTCCGCCGTTCACGCGAGTCATCTCACGGATGCCGATATCAGCATCCTCGGCGATGCCGGGGCAACTGTCGTGATGTGCCCGACGACAGAAGCCGACCTCGGCGACGGGATCGGCCCGGCTCCTGAGCTTCATGCAGCGGGCGTCAGGCTGGCGATCGGCTCCGATCAGCACGTCGTGATCGATCCGTTCGAGGAGATCAGCCGCCTGGAACTCGACCAGCGTCTCCGACTGCAGCGCAGGGGAGTGTTCGACCTCGCCCAGCTGTGGAAAGCCGGCACAATCGGCGGATACGACTCTCTCGGACTGTCGCAGGGTGGAAAAGGCCTCGGCTTCGCGGTCGGAGATCTGTGGGACGCCGTCGAAGTCGATCTCGAGTCACCCAGGACCCGAGGAACTGACAAGTGGCAGCTTCCCCTCACGGCACGTGGCGGGGACGTGCGCGCCACGATCGTGGGCGGTCGAGTGACGCGCCCCGCCACGTGAGATCAGTGGACGACGAGCCACTGTCGGACGCCGATCCGGTCGAGCTCTGGTGAAGGTAGCCACAGGTCGAACCGGTCCGTCCCATGGCTGGCGGTGAGGCAGAGCGCGATGATGGCTCGCGGCGCCGCGAGCGCCGGAGATCGGCACACGTGCAGTTCAGGCGTGGGCCGGTCGCGGTGGTGGGGCGACGTGACGTCGACCATGAGGTTGACGGCCTGGGCGGCGTGGGGGAGCTGGGTCAGGTTCGTCTCGGCGGCGCCGGAGAACGTGAACGCAGTGTTGGCCGAGATCTGGTGTGACACGCCGTCCACCTGCAGGACGACAGACGTGTCGATCGGGACGAAGGTGCGTGTGGCACCGGATATGCGGGAGAACGCTCCCGGTCGGACCAGATCTGCGATGCTCAGGCGCCACGGCGGGAGGCCGTCCGCGAGGTCGGCACTCTCCCGGTAGGAAATCGCTTCTCGTGTCGAGCCGTCGCCTGAAGCCCAGGGGCTCGGGTGGAGATCGGCATAGGGGCGCCAGGGCGCCTCGGACCCACCGCGAGTGTTCGCGGCGGGTCCGTCGGCCGATGTCATGCGCCGGCGAGCGATCCGGTGCGGGCGTCGTTCTCCAGATCGCGCAGGATCTTCAGGAGCAGTACCGCCGTATCAGCGGGATCGCTGATGTTCGGCGAGTGCCTGGCATCTATCTCGTAGATCCGGCACGTGCGTGAGTTCTCGGCGATCCGGGCCGCCCAGTCAGGTTCGACGAGCGTGTCCTGACGCCCGCTCACCAACGCGAGGGGGATGTCGACCGCGTCGAGGATCCGGGGATAGTCGTCCTCGATCTTCGTTCCGCCGGAGAATGGCGTGACGAGGCCCGCCGCGCTGACGGCCCGGAAGTGCGCCGCTGTGGAAGCGTCGCGGAGTCTGAGGCTGACGTGATCCTCGATCGAGGGGAAGTCGCCGGTGAGCAGACGCACGATACGCAGCATGTCGGCGTGAGATCCGTCGAAGTGCGCGAGCGCTGTCAGGGACTCCTTGGTCCGATACGGGCCGCCAGTGCCGGCGATCGACACTGCCGAAGCAAGCCGCCAGCTGAACCAGGGCAACGTCGTGGCGCGCAGTGCCATGGCGCCCCCGAAGGAATTGCCGATCACGTGCGCGGGCCGGTCAGCAAGTCCCAGCGCATCCAACAGGCCCGCGACCTGGCGGAGTCGGAACTCGTACGGCGCGACGTCGAGTTGGACCATCTTGCTGGAGGCCCCGTAGCCGTACAGGTCCGGCGCGAGGATCCGATAGCGGTCGGCCAGGGCCGGGATCAGCGGTCCCCAACTGGCTTCGGCCGATCCGCCCCAGGCTCCGTCGTGCAGGAGGATCAGGGGCTGTGCGGAGGGATCTCCGGCGTCCAGGTAGCTGGTCACGAGCCCGTTCAGCTCGATCTGTCGTCGTCGAGGGTCGGCGAGGTGAGACATCAAGGCCCCTGTCTGTTCCATCAGATGAACTCGTGATCGGACGCGACGATCGATTCGGTGATGTTCCAGTACTCCACGTTCGTGTACGGCCATATCTGCGACACCCGTCCGTGACGGTTCTGGTACCACGTGTTGACGTAGGGCTGTCCCCACGCCATGTTCCGGTTGCCTTCGTCGACCCAGGCGACAAACCGGTCGAGTGCCTCGGGGCGCACGTCGATCGCGGAGGCGCCGCGGGTCAGCACCTCCTGGATCGCCTTGAGCGAGTATTCGACCGCGCGTTCGAGCATGAAGTGCAGACTGCCCGCGACGACGCCGCCGACGTTGGGGCCGTAGATCAGGAAGAAGTTGGGGAAGCCCGGGACCATGATGCCGTTGTGGGCACGGGCGTCTCCGTCCCAGAAGTCGTGGAGTTCGACACCATGGCGTCCGATCACTTCGACTTCGTCGAGGTAGTCGGACGGTTTGAACCCCGTGGCGTAGATGACGGCGTCGACCTCGTGCTCCACACCCGCGCTGTCGACGATGCCGGTCTCGGTGAATCGCTCGATGGCCGCTGTGACGAGGGTCGACTTGTCTTCGAGCAGCGCGGCAGCCCAGACCTCGTTGTCGCGGAGCATCCGCTTGGCTCCAGGAGGGTAGGCCGGGATGACGTGCGCGAGGATCTCGGGCGAGCCGCCGAACTGGGCCTCGAGGCGGGACAACAGATAGTCCCGCAGTTCCTGGTTCTTGGCCGAGACGCTCAGCGGGGCGCCGGACCAGTCCGGTTCTGCTGTGACGGTGTGGGCGCGGCCCGGGATCCCGGTCAGGATGACCCAGAGTCTGAACCACTGGGCGTAGTGGGGGACTTTGCGCTCGAGCCAGCGGAAGGCTTCCGTGACGGAGTGGTGGTAGTTCGGCGCAGGCAGCATCCAGGGCGCGCTGCGCTGGAAGACCGTCAGGGCAGCCACATCGTCGACGATCGCCGGGACGATCTGATACGCGCTGGCACCCGTGCCGATCACAGCGACCCGCAGGCCCTGCAGGTCGACGTTGTGGTCCCATTCCTGGGAGTGCATCGTGATGCCCCGGAACAGGTCTCGTCCATCGAAATCGGGGATGTTGGGGCGGTCGAGCTGGCCCAGTGCGCTGACCACCGCAGAGAACCGGCGTACCTGTTCAGTGCCGTCGGGCCCGCGAGTGGTTGCCTCCCAGGTCGAGTCATCTTCGTTCCAGCGCAGACGCACAAGGGTGGTCGAGAATTCGATCCGATCGACGATTCCTGCGCGTTTCGCGACGTCCTGGAGGTAGTCGAGGATCTCGCCGCCGCGCGCGAACTGATTCGGCCAGTCGCCGCGCTGCGCGAAGGAGTACGAGTAGCCGAACGTCGGTGTGTCGAGCCGGACGCCCGGATAGCTGTTCTTGGCCCATGTGCCGCCGACCGTGGTGTTGGCATCGATCAGCGTGAAGGGCACCTCGGCCTGTGCATATCGGTGTGCAGCGGCGATCCCTGCGACGCCTGCACCGACGATGAGCGTGGGGAAGGCGCGATCCTGGGCGATGTCATCGAAACTCCAGGAGGGGCGTCCCCCTTTGTCCTCGGCGAGATCGAGCTCGTGCTTGAGCATGGGAGTCCAGTCCTCGCGCCCGCCGCTGAGGTAACGCAGGACGTCCTGCACGAGTTCGTCCGGCAAGACCTCGACCGTCGTGATCTCCCGGTCCCTGAGTGATGCGAGTGCGGCTGTGGCGATCTCGACGGCTTCGCGCTGCTGTCCTTCGGACATCCCGCCATGGGGATGGGGCTGGGTGTCGATCGGCGTCAGAGGAGGTTGCAGTTCTGGTCGCAGGAGCGTCGGATCCCCGAGCGCGGCGGCCAAGGCTGCGAGGAGCACCGGAAGTTCCGAGCCGTTCGCCATCTGCCGGAGGAAATCGTCATCCTCGACGATCGCCTCGGACTGCGAGACCTGGTACAGATCGTCGAAGGTGAGCGTTTCTTCCTCGGAGCTTTCGGGGGACGGTGCCATCGAAATGGGTTCCTCTCTCTTCCTCGGCCCGGGTGTCGACCGCGCACTACACACGTCGTCGGTTGGCTGGGCGCAACTGTTTGTATAATACTATGCGAAGTTGAACAATTCGCATATAGTTGTTCGAAAGTGCCGACAGACCCCATTGGTCGGCGGCCCGAATACACCGATGCAGGACGAGAGTGGAGGAGATCACATGAGCGTTTCGATCGACGTCGTGACGGCTTGGCTGGAAGAGTTCGGCAGGGTGTGGCGCGATAGCGACGTGCAAGGCGCGGTCGACATCATGACCCCTGACGGCAGCTACCGGAACAGCCCCTTCCTGGACAAGCCCTACGTCGGACACGACGCGATTGCCGGCTTCTGGGAAGCCGCGCTCGTCGGCGTCTCCGATGTCGATTTCCGCTATGGGGCGCCGGTCATCGACGGTGACCGGGTCGGCGCCGAATGGTGGGTGACCTTGCGTTCTGACGGAGAGCCCTACACCCTCGCCGGGAACTTCTTGCTGACCTTCGAAGGCGACAAGGTCTCGGATCTGCGTGAGTCGTTCGTCAAGCAGCAGGGTGCGCTGACGCCACACGATGGTTGGGGTCTGTGACTCCTCGATGAGCAGGGTCTGTTCGGTCCGCACTATGAGGAGGCACGATGAGCGAGGTTGAGACGTCCCCCGACGTGTTGATCGTCGGTGCAGGGGTCATCGGGGCGAGCGCAGCCCTCGCATTGGCGAAGGCGGGCCACGATGTTCTCGTCGTCGACCGCAACAGCGGTGTCGGCGACGGATCGACCGGATCTTCGGCCGGCATCATCCGAGTCCATGCGAGTGACGTTCAAAGCTCGGCCCTGGCTGCTGACGCCGTGGAGGTGTGGAAGACCTGGTCGGAGTTTCTGGGCGCCTCGTCAGACGAGGTGCTCGCCAGATTCGTCCAGTGCGGTTCGCTGATCCTCGACGCAGACAACGGATTCACCGACCGGGCCGCCGACGCGATGCGCGGTGCCGAGGTGCCTTTCGAGACCTGGTCCTTGGAGGAGATGAGCGGTCACTTCCCGTACATCGATTTCCGCAAGTTCGGTCCGCCGTGCCCAGTTGACGACGAGGCGTTCTGGTCGGAGCCGACAAGCTTCTTGCCGGGTGCGCTCTACACCGAACAGTCGGGCTACGTCGGAGACCCGACTCTGGCAGCGGTCAATCTGATGCACGCCGCGCAAAGGGCCGGTGCGCGACTGCGGCTGTCGACCGGCGTGAGGCGCATCGACGTCGAAGGCGACCGAGTGGTCGGTGTGACGTTGGAAGATGCGACCTGCATCCGGGCGGGCTCGACTCTCGTCGTGGCCGGACCGAACAGCGATGCGCTGGTCGGGGCGATCGGCGGCAACGTCGACTTCCGCGTCCGCACCCGACGCATCCGTGAAGAGCTCCTCCACGTGGCGGCACCACCTGAGCTCGACCTCGCGCTCCAAGGTGTCCACCTCGTCGACGGCGACCTCAACATCAACTTCCGGCCCGAGCACGGCAATGCGTTCCTCGGGGGAAGCAACGGAGATCTTCCGGCAGAACAGACGCTGATCGATGATCCGGACACATTTCACAGGTCGGTCACCGGGCCGGTCTGGGAGCGCACGACCTTACGGCTCGCTCGCAGGATTCCGACGCTGGGCATCCCGCGCGCGAAGACCGGCATCGTGGGACTGTACGACGCCGCGGAGGATTGGCTGCCGATCTACGACCGCACCGGCTTCGACGGGCTCTTCGTCGCGATGGCCACGTCGGGAACGCAGTTCAAGACCGCACCCGTCGTGGGGGAGCTGCTTCGCCACATCATCGAGACCGAGCTGGACGGCCGGGATCACACCCAGACGCCATTTGTCGCCCCGACCAGCGGACGCGCCTACTCGACCGCCCAGTTCTCCCGGTTGCGGGACCCTCGCGAAGGGCAGTCCCGCGGATGAACAGCAATCAAGTGCCATCCGGACAGTCGCTGCTCATCGATGGCATCGCCGAGCTCACCACGAACGATGAGGCCGGTGACGGCCGGCTCGTCGACGCCGCGCTCGTGATGGAAGGCGATCGAATCGTCTGGGTGGGCCCGGCTGCCTCGGCCCCGCCGACCGATAGCCGGTTCGATGCAGCAGGCCGGGCGGTTCTCCCAGGGTGGGTCGACTCGCACACCCACATGGTCTTCGCGGGGGATCGCACCGCGGAGTTCGAAGCACGGATGGCCGGCGAGCCCTATGCCGCCGGGGGAATCCAGACCACGGTCGACGCGACGCGCGCCGCGAGTGAGGCGGCACTCGAGGCGAATCTCATTCGTCTCGTGGCGGAAGCCCGGCGTGCGGGAACCACGACGCTGGAGACCAAGACCGGCTACGGGCTGACCCTCGCTGACGAAGTCCGCGCCGCACAAGTGGCCGGGCGGCATGTGGACGCCGTGACGTTCCTCGGCGCACACGTGGTGCCTGCGGGGTCGGACCCGGACGAGTACCTCGCGCTGGTGACCGGACCGATGCTCGCCGCCGTTGCCCCCTACGTCTCGGCGGTCGACGTCTTCTGTGAAGTCGGGGCCTTTGACGCCGGTGCGACGCGGGCGATCTTGGAGGCCGCCGGGGCACGGGGGCTGGCAACCCGACTCCACGGCAATCAGCTCGGTCATGGGCCCGGTGCTCAACTCGCGGTGGAGTACGGAGCGCGCAGCGTCGATCACCTGGGCTTCCTCAGCAACGAGGATGTAACGGCTCTGGCGGACTCGTGGAGCGGAGGATCGCGGGGAACTGTCGCAACGGTCCTTCCGGCGTGCGATCTCTCGACCCGGATGCCATTGGCCCCGGCACGTCGCCTGATCGACGCCGGCGTCGTGGTCGCGATCGCCTCGAACTGCAATCCGGGAACGTCCTTCACGACGTCGATGAGCTTCTCCGTGGCAACGGCGGTCCTGCAGATGGGCCTGACAGTTCGCGAGGCCGTACGCGCGGCCACGTGGGGCGGGGCAGTCGCATTGGGTATGGACGAAGGCGGCTGGCTCGATCCGGCCGGCGTGGCTCAGCTGGCGGTGGGAGTGATCCGACCTGGTGCGCGGGCCGACCTCCAGATTCTGGATGCGCCGTCCGTGAGCCACCTGGCCTACCGTCCGGGAGTCCCGCTGACACATGCCGTCTGGAGGGCAGGCGTGCGAAGCATGTGAATTGCCGGCCGTCGACGTGTGCCCGCCTGGCCGCGTCGATGTGCCGACCTGCCCTGACTAGACCGAGATTTTGTTCGTCATCACCGATAGGAGACATCATGGATTCACAGATTGCCGGCAAGACCGTTCTCATCACCGGCTCAGCGGAGCGGGCCGGACGGGTCTTCGCCCGCCGCTTCGCCGCCGAGGGCGCGAACGTCGTGGTCAACCACTGGAAACAGAGTGCCCTGGCGGACGAGACCGTCGACCTCATTCGCGCGGACGGGGGACAGGCGCTCGCCGTCGAAGCAGATGTGTCGGACACCGCTGCAGCGAGACGGCTCGTAGACGAAGCGACCGCCTGGAAGGGGGATCTGTCGGTCCTGGTCCACAATGCGAGTTCTTTGCGGTCCAAGGAATTCGAGGACGTGACCGAAGCCGACTTCGATGCTTCGTTCGGCATCAACATCCGCGGGCCGTTCTTCCTCAGCCAAGCTGCCGCCGAAGTCATGAAGAAGCAGGGGCACGGCCGGATCATCGCCCTGGTGGGCAATTCCACCAACGAGGCCTGGCCCAACCTGATCCCGCATGCGCTGTCGAAGACTGCGCTGATCAGGCTGATGGAGCAGCTCGCCGTCGCGCTGTCGCCGGTCGTGCAGTGCAATGCCTTGGCTCCTACGCAGTTCTTCCGATCGGACGACGGCACCAATGACGCGCTGCGCAGCTACCGCGGTGAGCCGCTCGTCGACGGGGACACCTACCGGGTCGGCACGCGGTACGAATTCCGCAACGGTGACGCCGACGATGTGGCCGAGGCCTTGCTCTTCTTGGCCACCTGCTCGTCGTACCTCAACGGGACGGTCATCCGCCTCGATGGAGGAAAAGCGTTGTACTGACGCGCTGTGGTGCCTCCACAGCGTCCAGCGAGCCCGACACAGAAAGTAGTCCCCACATGTCCGTCAGCCCCATCGCGACCGCGACGCGGCGCAGTGCTCTCGACGACGCCCGCGATCAACTCGCCGAAGCCGTGGAGGTCTTGGGTCTGGAGGCCCATGTCTTCCAGTTGTTGGTGGAGTCCCGGCGGGAGATCAGCGTCGCGATCCCGCTGCGGCGCGATGACGGGCAGATCGAAGTCCTTCGCGGCTACCGGGTGCAGCACAACTACTCACGGGGTCCGGCCAAGGGTGGAGTGCGGTTCGACGCCGGCGTCGACCTCGACGAGATCCGTGCGCTGGCCATGTGGATGACGTGGAAGTGCGCGCTCCTGGACGTGCCTTACGGCGGCGCGAAGGGCGGAGTCACGGTCGATCCTCGCAAGTACAGCCGGCGGGAGCTGGAAAGGATCACGCGACGGTATACCTCCGAGATCGCGCCGATCATCGGCCCCGAACAGGACATCCCGGCCCCGGACGTCGGCACTGACGAGCAGACCATGGCATGGATGATGGACACGTTCTCGGTCGGCGCGGGCCACACCGTCTTGGGCGTCGTGACCGGGAAGCCCGTCGCGGTCGGCGGGTCCCTCGGCCGGGCGACATCGACGTCTCGTGGCGTCGTGGCGGTGGCACTCAAGGCGATGGCCCATCTCGGCATCGACCCGTCAGCGCGCGGGGGTGCGACGGCAGCCGTCCAGGGTTTCGGGAAGGTCGGCCGTGCCGCCTCGGTGTTCCTGGCCCGCGAAGGGATGCGGGTCGTGGCTGTCAGCGATGTCAACGGTGCTGTCCATCGACCCGGCGGTCTCGACGTCGCCGCATTGGAAGAGCATGTCGACCGGACCGGGACGGTCGTGGGCTTCGCCGGAGCCAAGCCTTTGGCTGCGGCCGATCTGCTCACCCTCGACGTCGATCTGCTGGTGCCGGCGGCGCTGGAAGGCGTGATCAACGCCGACAATGCTGCGGATGTGCGGGCCCGTCTGGTCGTCGAGGGCGCCAACGGCCCGGTCACCGCCGACGCGGACGCGATCTTGGCGAAGGCCGGAATCCTCGTGGTTCCAGACATCTTGGCGAATGCGGGCGGTGTCGTTGTCTCGTACTTCGAGTGGGTGCAGGCGAATCAGGCTTACTGGTGGACCGAGGACGAAGTTGAGCAGCGGCTCGTGCAGCGGATGAACCAGGGATGGGACAGCGTCCGGGCGTACGCCGACGAACGAGGTCTGTCGCTCCGGCTGGCCGCGACTTGTATGGCAGTGGAACGCGTCTACCAGGCTCACCGGCTCAGGGGGCTCTACCCATGACGTCCGTGCGGACAACCTGGCGCGCGGCGCCTCGGTCGAAACCTTCAGTGGGAGGTGAGTCGAAGTGAGAGGTCACGGTGTCTTGGTGGCGACGCTCATGATGATCGTCGCCATGCCCGCCCTCGACATAGCCGTCGTGGTGTTGGTCCTTCCGGTTGCCGCTTCGGCCGAGAGCGGGGGTGGCTACGGCATAGCCCTGACCGTCTACCTTCTCGGGCTGCTCGCGACGACGCCCCTGTGGGGAGTGTTGAGCGATCGCTATGGCCCCCGACCGCTCCTGCTCGCGGGAACACTGGTTTTCGCAGTGGGTGCCCTGGGTTCGGCGTTCCTGCCGGGCGTGTGGCTCCTCATCGCTTCTCGGGCGGTGCAAGGAATCGGTGCCGGCTCGATGCAGAGCCTGACCCAGGCGGTGGTCGCGTCCCGGATCTCCGACATCTCGGGGCGTGGGCGCGCCTTCGCCCTTTTGTCATCCTCCTGGGGTGGAGCGGCCCTCATCGCCCCCGTCGTTGTCTCCTTCATCCCTTTGCATTCGTGGAGACTCGTATTCCTCGTGACACTGCCGTTGGCGGCTGCTGTGCTCGTGGTGTTCCCCCGCGTGTACCCGCGCGATCAGCCCGTCAAGCGAGAAGCGCTCGATGTGTACGGCTGCACGCTGCTCCTCGCTGCCTCCGCGTGCGTCGCCGTCATGGTCGCCGAGCCCCAGAACCTGATCGGACTCGTCGCGGCTGCACTGTTCGCGGGCGTGGTCGTGGTGCTCCTGGCCGTCGAGAAACGGGCTCGTCATCCCGTCTTGCCTCGTACGCTGTTTCAGCGGCCAGGCTTTTCAGCCGCGCTCTTGGCTGCCGTGGTGCTGGGGTTCGTGCTGACGGTGACGAGTGTCGCCGCCCCGATGTACACACAGCTGGTCCTGGGAGCGAGTCCAGGCGAGTCCGGTGTCGTGTACGCGGCGCTTTGTGCGGCCTGGACGGTCTCAGCCCTGGCGACTGCGCCGCTGCTTCGTCGAACCGGTATCCGTCGGACCGGCCGTCTCGGTGCAGCAACCATCGCGGGCGGGTACGCGCTGCTGATCCTTTCGGTGGTGCTCGACGGCAACCTCTGGTTGAACGCGGCGGCAGCGTTCGTCGTCGGGGCCGGGCTCGGCCCGTTGGCGAATGCTGTCGTCATATCGACCCAGCAGCTTGCTGGAGCTCGCCGGGTCGGAACGGCGTCATCGCTCGGCATGATGTCGCGGTCCTTGGGTCAGTCGATGGCGGTAGTCGCTGTCGCGTTCGCCGTTGTCGTGGCGGAACGCTGGACGAGCGCGGACAGCACTGCAGTCCTTCGAGGGGTGCTGATCAGCTATTCGCTGGCTCTCGTCGCTGCCTTGGGCACGTGGTTCCTCATCGGCGGTATCACTCGGCCCCGGCGTCCTACACCAGTCGCGACAGGCGCCGATATCGACGGTCGGACCGCTGCGCGATCGTCGACGGGTGGCCGGTGAGCGGCGAGTTGGGGGCGGGTAGATGCGGACCTGGTACGTCACTGCTCGTCACGCGGTGGACCACCCACGTCGTCGGGGACGAAGCAGGCCATTCGGTGAGGCGCATGTCCGTCAGGTCGGTGCGGCCCTGACGGCATGCGGTCTGCCGAGCGGGCAATGGGTCATGTTCTGGACGTTGACCTTCGCCGACCTCGACCGGCTCTGCGCCACGTGCGCCGTGGTGGGACACGAAGACCTGGGACGGAAGCCGTCCTCGTCGCCCGGCGGGTGAATCTCCGGGGCGAGGGGGTGCCGAGCAGAATTCAGCGGAGGTCGGGCAACTCCGGCAGCGGGTCTGTGCAGATCGTGTCGGCCTCGTCGCGTGACATCCCCAAGGCCACGAGCACGTCGGACGTGACGGCGTCGACCAGTTCGGCCGCATCGCGTTCGGGCTGGTCGTGCAGGACGTGACCGAGCTCGATCATGGCTCCGGTGACGATGATCATGGCCCGGTCGACGTCGTCGGCCGTGAACTGGCCGGACACAGTGGCGGCCGCGATGTCTCGCCGGGCGCGAGGACCGATGCCGCGAGGCGACTGTGACAACTCGTGGCCCTGGGCGAGCAGCACCCGGCTGATCTGAGGTTCGATCCGATGGATGCGGCCGGTCAGCCGGAAGCTGCGGGCGAAGACCGCCGCGGGGCTCGCCACCTCGCTGCCGATGAGGTCGAGCAGCGCACCGTAGCGCTCGATCGCATCCTCGATCGCGGCATCGAACAGTTCGTCCTTGGAAGAGAAATGGTTGTAGAACGTTCCTATGCCGACATCGGCTCGTTCGGTGACGTCTTGGATGGGGACGCCAGGCCTGCCCTCGGCAAGGAAGGACTGGGCCGCGGTGATCAGAGCAGCGCGAGTGTGCGCCTTGCGTCGGTCGAACCGGGTGGCGCCGACTGGAGCAGGACTCATGGGGTCACCCTATCGATGCGAGGAGGGGGCGATCGTCGTGGCGATCATGGCGCAGAGGGTGCTGAGGTCCGTGCCCGAAGCCATGACGGTGCGGTCGGGACGGACCACGGCTGCCCGAGCACGTCCCTCCAGGAGCCACCTGCCCAGCTGGTGCTCCGGTGAGGCGTGGACGATGCTGCAGTCGCGGGCTGCGAGGGTGTCGGCGTCGGTGGGCGCCGGGGCATCCAGAGTTATCAGCCCCCAGCCCGCGCCGAGCAGCGTGTCGATCGATCGCCCGTCGATCTCCGCGTGGGGGCACAGGTGCCCGGCGAGACGATCGCCGCGCCTCGCGGAAATCAAGGTCGACCCCGACAGCGGGGGCGTGCTGCTGTCGGAGATCTGGCGGCGTATCCCGGGTACCCGGGGCAGGACCGGCACGAGCCGGCGTCTCAGCGTGTCTCCTGCTCGACCGCCGCCGGTCATCACACCGCCCAGTCGGCGCGCCAGCGTGATCAGGTCCTGCGCGTGCGGCCGTCGTTCTGCTTCGTAGGTGTCGAGGACGTCGGCAGCCAAGCGGCCCGACAGGAATCCGGCTGCCTTCCACCCGAGGTTCGCCGCATCACGGAGTCCAGCGCCCATGCCTTGACCGATGAAAGGCGGGGTCAGGTGGGCGGCGTCGCCGAGCAGGAAGATCCGATCGGAGCGCCAGCGGTCGGCAATCGCCGCACGAAAGGTGTACTCAGCGGTGCGCAGCAGATCCAATCCGTGAGGGTCGATGCCGGCCAACCATGGGGCGAGCAGCGGCCGTAGCTGATCGATCGTGGCGAGGTCGCTGGCGTCTTCTTGCGGGAGGAGCTGGAACTCCCAGCGATAGCGGGTCGCTCCGATGCGCATATAGGTCGCCGCACGGGAGGAGTCGCACACCTGGTGGACGCCGTCCCACTGGTTGAGGTTGATCGCGGTGGCGATGTCGACCACGAGCCAGCGCTGTTCGAACGCGAGGCTTTGCAGCGAAGCGCCGATCGAGTCACGCACGACGCTGTTGGCTCCGTCGCAGCCGAGAAGGAGTTCGGCCTCGACGATGTCCTCGGTACCTGAGTCCACCTCGCGACATCTCACCGCGACGGTGCTGGGCGACGTCTGCTCGATGCCTGTGACCTCGACCCCGCCACGGAATGTGACGGATGGCTGTTCGTGCGCGCCGGCGCGGAGAAGTCGTTCGAGGTCCGGTTGGTCGAACATGTTGGCGCGCGGATGGCCGCTGGTCTGCGAGCGACCCTCCCGATTGAACTCGCCGAGAACCCTGAGACGGCGGTCGACGAGTCGGAGTCCAGCGGCGGGCCGGGTTATCGTCGCGAACCTCGATCCGAGACCCAGGCGCCCGATGATGCGGTACACCTCGTCGTCGAGGTGGACGGCTCGCGGCTGCGGGTAGACGTCTTCCCAGCGGTCGATGACGAGGCACTCGACACCGCGGACCCCGAGCTCGATTGCGGCGGTCAGCCCGGTCGGCCCGGCGCCGACGATCACGACGGGCACGCGGTTGGGTGTCGTCATGTGGCCCATCGGACCGGCGTCCGTTGCCGTCCCAGGTCGAGGAGGCCGTCGTCAGTAGCGATGGAGGTCTCGACGAGATCGCCGTCGCGCAGGTAACGGGGGTTCTTGGCCTGTTTTTTGAAGAAGATGCGCCATTTCGTGGCAGCGGGGAGCAGGTTGCCGATCATCTCGATGGGTTTCGGCGGCGCGCTCAGGGCGGTGCCGACCGGCGTGCCGGTCAGCAGGAGGTCGCCAGGTGCCAGGTGCTGGAAGCGGCTCAGTGTCTGCAGCGCCTCGAGCGGGCCGTAGATGATGTCGTCGGCCGTCTGGTCCTGGCGCAGCTCGCCGTTGACCCACAGTCGCAGGCGGAGGTTGTCGAATCGGTCGAGGTCGCCTGGCTCGAGGATCAGCAGCAGCGGGCCTGTGGGTGTGAAGGTGGGGTACGACTTGGACTCGTAGAACTGGGTCTTGGGCAGCTGGACGTCCCGCGCTGACACGTCGTTGGTGATGACCAGCGCAGCGATGAGGTCGGGCAGGTCCTGTGCGGTGACGGGGGTGCCGACCGGCAGGTCGCGACCGAGGACGATGCCGATCTCGACCTCGTAGTCGAGCAGGGTGACATGGGCCGGACGCACGATGTCGTCGTGGGGTCCGCTGATGGAGCCGGACGCCTTCCGGAAGAACGTCAGGGGGACCGATCGCGGATCCATGTTGGCGTCGGCGGCATGCGAGGCGAAGTTGGTCATCTGCGCCACAACGCGGCAGGGAGCTGTGACAGGAGATACCAGCGTGAGGCTCTCGGTCGCGACGACTTCGGCAGCGTTCCGTGCCTCCTCGACGGCGGTGCGGTCGGCAAGCAGTCCGGCGGTCGTGGTCGCAGCGGTCGCGATGCGGGCAGCGCCGTCGTCGCGGAGTAGCCACCAGCTGTCGGCGGTGCGAAGGACAGGAAGGCTCATGAGCGGGCAACTTTCAGTAGGCCGAGGAGTCTGGACAGGTCGAACTCGTTGTCGTTGCGCAGGGCCGTGGCGATCGACACGGCCTCGCGAAGGGAATCGCGACGTGGTGCGACGCCGAGGAAGTCCGCGCTGGCCGGAGGGCCCCACTGGGCAAGGCCCGATGCGGTCATGGGTGCCCAACCGGGTTCGAGGGAGGAGTCGAACAGGTCGCCGTCGCTGAAGTGCTCGACCAGGAAGCCGTCAGGATCGCGCCAGTAGTCGAAGATCTGGCTTCCTTGGATGTGGCGCCCGATTCCCCATGAGTGGCGGTACCCGAGATCCTTCAGGTGCTCGCCGCCCGCAGCGAGTGAGTCGACATCGGCTACCTGGTACGCCGAGTGGACATATCTGTTGCTGGGACCCAGGGTCAACGCCAGCGTGTGATGGTCGGTGGGGGTCGCGCCGCGATCGCAGCGTATGAAGCTCATAGTCGGCCCGCGTCGACGTTGTCCGGGATAGAACAAGAAGTCGCTGACGATCAGGCCCAGGTGCTGCAGGTACCAGTCCAAGGACGCGCGGTAGTGCGTGGTCTGTAGGACGACGTGGCCCAGTCGTTCGACTCGGGCGGGTTCGCGCGCAGGACGATGGGGGTCGTTCGTGCGGTCTGTCGACCTCCCGAAGTTGTAGGTGTGGACCCGTTGGCCGGGCAGCTCGGCGTGCTCGATCACATCGGCGACCACTCGCACGAGGGATCCTGCGGGCTCGCGGACGTCGACGCTGAGGCCGCCGATGTGTTCGGGGAGGGTGCGCACCTTGGTGCCGGTGGCGTTGGCCAGTCGGAGCAGGTCGCGCGGGTCGGCCGCGTGGAACGCGGTCCCGAGAAAGCGTGAGGTCGAGCCTTTGCGGATCATGACGCACGGGGCGCCCGGCAGCGTCCCGCGCAGGGTCAGCTCGCCGGCCGCGCGGTGGACGGTCGTGAAGCCGAAGGCGCGTGCGAAGACCTCGGCGGCGGCCAAATCCGGTTTCTCGAACTCGAGCCAGGCGATGTCGCGCACCTTGATCACTGGGTCGACGGCGCGCCCGGAGTGCTCGCCGGACAGCGGTCCCTGTTCGCTGTGCAGCCCGCGGTGTCGGTGGTCGTGGCTCGGCATGACTGAAGTCCTCTTCTATAACTGAAGATATCTTCAGTTATAGAAGAAGCGTTGTCAATCGTCGCAGGCAGACCTCACGGCAGACCGGGCTCGAACCGCACGGCAGGCACGTGACCGGGCCCATCTGCCGTTACGACGGCGCGCACGCGGTAGACCTCGGCGATGAGCTCAGGGGTGAGCACCTCGGCCGGGGTTCCGGTCGCGAAGACGGCGCCATCGGACAGGACGACGAGCTGATCGCAGAACATCGCGGCGAGGTTGAGGTCGTGCAGGGCGATGATCGACGTGACGGGCAGACGACGCACCAGGCCGAGTAGGTCGAGCTGGTGGTGCACGTCGAGATGGTTGGTCGGCTCGTCGAGCAACAGCTCCTGGGGTTCCTGGGCGAGCGCCCGGGCGATGTGGGCGCGTTGCCGCTCGCCCCCGGACAGGGTGTGCCACGAACGATCGGCCAGCGCGGTGAGCTCGACTCGTTCGAGCGCCTCGGCAACGGCGGCCCGGTCGGCAGCGCCTTCTGGCGACCACGTGGAGCGGTGGGGGATGCGCCCGAGCTTCACGACGTCGGACACTGTGAGGTCGAGCTCGGTCTGCGCGTGCTGCTCCACCACCGCGATGCGGCGGGCGATGTCGCGACGACGCAGCGCGTGCAGGTCGGTGTCGTCGAGCAGTACCTGACCGCTGGCGGGCCTCCTGACCCCGGCCAGCAGCCGCAGCAGCGACGACTTGCCCGATCCGTTGGGACCGAGCAGTCCGAGCGTCGAGCCCGGGGTGACATCGAACGTGACGTCGTCGACGACGTGGCGTCCACCGACACTCCACGAGACGTTGCGGGTCGCGAGACTCATACGGGCCTCTTGCGTCGGTAGAGGATCACGGCGAAGGCCGGCACACCGACCAGGGCCGTCACGACCCCGACGGGGAGTTCCTGTGGGCTGAAGACCGTGCGGGCGACGGTGTCGACCCAGACCAAGAAGATGGCTCCGATCAGGGCCGTGGCCGGCAGCAGCAGCCGGTGTCCGGGGCCGACGACAGCGCGAGCCGCGTGGGGTAGGACGAGGCCGACGAACCCGATCGCTCCGGCCGCGCTCACGAGCGTCGCAGTGATCAGCGCGGTGACTACGAGAAGCACAATCCGTACCCAGCGGACCGAGATCCCGAGTGATGCGGCGGCGTCCTCGCCGAAGGCGAAGGCATCGAGTGCAGGGGCCAACGCGATGCAGATGACCAGGCCGACGAGGCACACAGTCCCGCACGTGACGACGTCGGTCCAACCCGCGCCGCTGAGGGAGCCGAGCAGCCAGAACAGCACGCCGCGGGTCTGCTCGGCGTCGGCGGACGAGGTGACGATGAAGGAGGTGAGCGCAGAGAACAACTGGGTCGCAGCGACGCCGGCGAGGACGACACGATCGGGCGTGCCGCCGGCACCGGCGGCAAGCAGCAGGACCATCGAGAATGCCACGGCCGCGCCGAGGAATGCCCCGGTCGACAGGGTGATGATTCCGCCGCCGACGCCGAGGATCACGACAAGCACGGCCCCGGTCGAGGCGCCCGAGGAGATGCCGAGCACGAACGGGTCGGCGAGCGGATTGCGCAGTAGTGACTGCATGATCGCGCCGCAGATCGCCAGACCGGCGCCGCACACGGCCGCCAGGAGCGTGCGCGGCAGGCGCAGCTCCCAGACGATGCCGTCGCGGATGCGTGACACGCCTGCGTCACCCCATCCGAGGTGCTGGCCGACCACGGCAAACACCTCGCCGACTGAGAGATCGGCCGGGCCGATCGTGATCGCCACGGCGATCGACAGCGCCAGCGCCGTGAGGCCCACCGCCCAGAACGCCCCGCGGGCACCCCGGACCGCGAGCGTCGGATCGGCCTGGTTCAACGCGTGAGCCCGAGCTCGGCCAGCGCCTTGGAGAGCTTCTCGGTGCCGTCGACCGTGCGGATCGAGGGGTTCATGTCAGCGCCGTTCATGATGACGTAGCGCTTGTTGCGCACTGCCGTCAGGCGCTTGGTGACCGGGTTGGACTCGAGGAACTTGATCTTGTCCTCCAGCTTGTCACCGGTCTGGGACTTGCGGCGCAGGTCGCCGAGCACGATGACGGTGGGGTCTCGGTCGAGGACGCTCTCCCAGCTGACCTGGGGCCACTCGGTGACCGTGTCGTCGAAGACGTTCTCGACGCCGACGGTGCGCGACATGACGCCGGGCGAGCCGTTGGCTCCGGCCATGTAAGGCAGCTCGGTGTTGGCGAACCAGTACGCGATGGACACGTCGCTCTTCGGGGCGTTCTCGGTGGCCTTGGCCATGCGGGACTTGAGCTCGGCGATCAGCTTCTCGCCGCGGGACGAGACGTCGAAGATCTGGGCGAGGTCGGTGATCTCCTGGTAGATGACGTCCATCTCGAGCGGGTGTTCGCGGGGTCCATCGCCGCTCTCGTCGGTGCGACCGTCGCAGTGCGACGGGGCGACGTACGTGGGCACGCCCAGCTTGGCGTACTGCGCACGCCGGTCAGGGTCCTCGTCGTTGAGGGAGCCGCCGAATGACGCCGTCACGATGTCGGGCTCCTCCTGCAGCACTCTCTCGTAGGAGACGGCATTGTCACCGAGGCGGGGAACCGTGGCATTGGCCTTTGCCAGGTTGGGGCGGATCTCGTCGGTCCAGGTCGAGGTGCCGACCATGCGGTCGCCCAGGCCGAGAGAGAGCAGGATCTCGGTCGATCCCTGGTTGACCGAGACGGCACGCTGCGGTGCCGCCTCGATGGTCACGTCGGTGCCGCAGTTGTCCTTGAGCGTGAGCGGGTAGGTCGTGCTGCCTTCGCCCGCTCCCGGGGTCGAGGCGTCGCGGTCGGATGACTCACTGGTTCCGCAGGCGGTGAGGACGGAGGCGGCAAGCCCGGCGCAGAGCGCCCAGGCGGCAGAGCGCGTGAAGGAAGGAAAAGACACGTGATTCCTGTGATCTGAGGCTCTTGCGCGGAGCCTGACGAATGATCCGGCCGACATGAGTCGACCGCAAACCAGCAGGTCTTCGGACTCGGGTTCGACCGGATGGTGGCGCCTTCCCAGATCTTGCGATCCAGTGGCGATGCCACCTCCGTCCCCCTCACCGCTGCGCGTCAGCTCCGGAGTCACACCGGATTCCCTGACCCAAACGAATGGGTACGACTGGTTCGCTGGCAGCCTAGCAAGGGCTCGACTCGCCCGGTCTCGGGGTTCTCCTGACCATGCCTGGAGCGAACTGCAGGACGTGGCGTCGTCGAGTCAGACGGTCTCGTTCGACAGGAGCGGTTGTACCGCGAGGGCAACACGCAGTGAGAGATTCTCGGGGTCGATCGGATGCCCCAGAATTCCTTCGATGCGTCGGATGCGCTGGGTCACGGTGTTCGCATGCACTCCCAGCCTCCGCCCACATCGTGAAGGGCTCCCCGAGGTGTTCAGGAAGTGTCGCATCGTCACCAGAAGCCTGTCGCGGCCCTCGTGCTGCAGCAACGGGCCGAGTTGATCCTCCACGAACCGGCGAGCCAGATCATCACGTTGGGAAGCCAGAATCTCGACTGCCGCATCTGGGAAACACGCGACGCGGCCCGGCGAAACGGGCATTCGCGCGGTCAACAGCGCTTCGTCGTGGGTGTGTCGAAAGCCGTCAATCCCGGCGCGGGCAGCGCCGAAGGCCACGCCGACGCCGGGTGGAAGCTCGATTTCGCGCAGCCGGTCGTACGACGACGCCGAAATGGGTGTGAACCATCCGTGCACGCTCGACACCCCGGCCGGCACCGCGAGGTGTTGGCGAGCAAGACCGGCAATACGCCGCCGCACGGACTCGCCCACTTGCCCGGCGATGCCCTCGGCGGTTGACCACGCCACATAGCCGATGTGGGTTTCGCCGGCGCTGTAGCCGAGAAGGTCATGAAGGTCCGCTGCACCGACCGTGCCTGCCAGAGCTCCCTTGACGATCTCACCACGGCGCGACTCATGTTCTTGCATCATGGACATGCGCACGTGATTGAAGATGACGACGGTCTCGCTCGTCATGGCCTGCATGTACTCGAACATGCGGATGGACCCGACCTCCAGCGCTTCGGCTCGACGCTCGTGAGGCAGCGACGATTCGCGAAGGAAGCGGGTGTAGCCGTTCCAGATCCTGGCGTGACCCACCTCGTAGGACCGCAGTATTCCCGACAGCGGTGCGTCGGCCGCCGCCATGAGCTCGACGAACTCTCGAGCAGCGCTCGGGAGGGAGGACTTGCCGCCCTCGGCGAAGAACCATGCCCGGAGATGCGGCAGATGTGAGACCACCGAGGAGCGCAGTGCGTCCCGGGTTCCCGGCGGACTGGTGTGCAGCGCCGGAACCTCGGCCCAGAGCTCGTCAGCCAGTCGAGCGAAGCCTTCGGCACCGACGTGGTCAAGCCACACGACGAAGGGCGGAGGCCTCAGTTGCGGTTTGCTCGCCATCACCCCGACATAGTAGCCACGCCGGCTGTGACTGTCGTCACACGACATACAAGGGTGTCACGCGAAGACATCGTCACCTGCATAGGGCCGGACACAGGATGGAATATCCCCGACATAAGGAGTCCATCGTGACCGAAGCAGCTGACCCTCTGAACGGATTGCGCGTCGCCGTCACCATCGATGACCAGTTCCAGTGGACAGGCATCCCGTTTCCCGAAGGCCACGGGCCGACGTCTGTCTCCCGCCAGATGATCGAGGCGTTCGCCAACCACAGCGTTCCCGAGGTGTACGCCTTCAACAGCACGGCACCGACCGACGATGACCCCAGCGTCCTGAGCATCCTCGACGACTGGTGCGCAGCTGGTCACCACGTGGGCAACCACACGCATCAGCACATCAGCCTCAACTGGCTCGACGTCGACACCTACCTGAGTGACGTCGACAAGAGCGAGAAGATCCTCGGCCCCTGGTTGGACCAGGCGCCGACGCGCTACTTCCGGTACGCCTTTGCGATGGAGGGGGACACCCTCGAGAAGACCCGACAGGTTCAGACTCACCTCACGAGCACCGGTTTCCTGTCGTCACCGGTCACGCTGTGGTTCTACGACGCCCAGTTCGCAATCGCCTACCAGCGGGCGCTGGCACTCGGTGACACCGACGCGCAGAAGTGGATCGAGGAAACGCTGGTGCGTACCGCGATCGACCAGAGTCGTAAGCAGGCAGCTGCGGCCGCCAGTGCGCTCGGACGATCCCCGGCCCACATCCTCCTCGTCCACGGCACGACGGTGGCGGGTGTGACCCTCGATCGCATCCTGGCGGAGCTGGCACGCCTCGGCGTCCAGTTCATCACGTCGGAGGAGGCGATGCGCGATCCCGCGAACGTCATCGGCTCGCCCCTGACGACGCGTCAGTTCCGTAATTCCTCGCAGAAGTGGGCCGAATTCGCCGGCGTCGAGGTCGATGACGTGCCGCCGGCGATCCTCGCCGATCTCGAGGAAGTCGCCAAGCTCGATGGCCAGAGCTGGAACGAGGTGCTGGGAGGGGCCACGGCCGAATGGGCCAGGCGTATCCCGTTCGAGCCCGTGCCGACCGATTTCCACTGAGCGGAGAAGAAGATGACCACTCCTGCCCGTATCACCTGCGGCGGATCCGAACGCGCCGTCCAAGTGGCTCAGGAACGCGCCGCTCGGCTGGCCACGGCATTGCACGACGCCGGTGTCGGCCCCGGTGACCGGATCGCGATCGTCATGCGCAATGAGGTCGCCTTCCTCGAGGCGACGCTCGCGGCTGCGCTCCTCGGCGCGGCTGCCGTCCCGATCAACTGGCACTGGACGGGCGACGACCTGGAGCACGCGCTGGCTGACAGCGGCGCCAAGGTGGCGATCGTGCACACGGATCTCATTCCCGCCGTGCAAGAACGGGCCCGGGCAGGCGTGGTGATCGTCGAGGCGACGGTACCTCCTGAAGTCAGCGAGGCCTACGGTCTCCCTGCCATTGCGGTGACCGGGGCGCTGCCGCTGCTCGAAGAGTGGAGCACCTCGCCCGAACCGTGGTCGCGACCGGCCGAGGCTGCTCCGATGAGCGTGATCTACACGTCGGGGACGACGGGTCGGGCGAAGGGCGTCCTGCGGAATCCGATCAAGGAGGAGGACCGGGCCACGGTCGTCTCCACGATCGCGCAGCTGTGGCATCTCAAACCGGGCGGGACCACCGTCGTGCCTGCGCCGCTCTACCATTCGGCCCCGAACGTGCACGCCACGTTCGCTCTCGCGATGGGCATGAACGTCCACCTGTTGGCCAGGTTCGACGCCGAGGAACTGCTCCGCGTCATCGAGCAACACCGGGTGGAGAGCATCCAGATGGTGCCGACGATGTTCAACCGACTGCTGCAGCTGCCGCCGGCAATCCGTGAGGCCTACGACGTGTCGTCGCTGGAAGCCATCGTGCATGCTGCCGCACCCTGCCCCCCGCACGTCAAGGCAGCGATCATCGAATGGTTCGGGCCGATTGTCTACGAGTACTACGGCGGAGCGGAGATCGGCGCGT
The DNA here is from genome assembly GCF_054049535.1 of Aeromicrobium sp. P5_D10. Taxonomy (NCBI): domain Bacteria; kingdom Bacillati; phylum Actinomycetota; class Actinomycetes; order Propionibacteriales; family Nocardioidaceae; genus Aeromicrobium; species Aeromicrobium sp. P5_D10. The sequence continues at coordinate 12,071 of NZ_JBFUME010000005.1, read as the reverse complement.
TCACGGCGTGCGACTCCTCGGAAGCGCTCGCGCGCCCTGGAACTGTCGGCAGGCCGATCATGGACGCGGACATCCGCATCCTCGACGACGAGGGCAATGAGGTTCCCGACGGAACCGACGGACAGATCTACGGCCGATGCTTCAGCGGGTGGCCCGACTTCACCTATATCGGGGACGAGGCCAAGCGACGTGCGATGGAACGCGACGGGTACCTGACGCTCGGCGACATCGGTCACGTCAAGGACGGCTATCTGTATCTGAGCGACCGGCTCAACGACATGGTGGTCTCCGGCGGAGTCAATATCTATCCAGCCGAGATCGAGGGCTGCCTCCTCGAGCTCGACGGTGTCGCGGACGTCGCGGTGTTCGGGATCCCGGACACCGATCTGGGCGAGGTCGTCGCCGCCTACGTCGAGCCCGTCTCGGGTGCCGAGCTGGATGCCGACATGGTTCGAGCCCACGTCGCGTCACGATTGGCGCGATACAAGGTGCCGCGAGAAGTCGTGGTGGTCGACTCCCTGCCGCGCGAGGACACCGGCAAGCTGTTCAAACGACGCCTGCGTGAGCCCTATTGGCGAGATGTGTCTGCGATGACCTCCGGGAAGGCGATATGAGTTCACTGGTCCGGAGGGACACGCCTGCGGTAGGGGTGGCTCGGTTGATACTCGACCGTCCGGAACGCCGTAACGCGCAGAATCCGCAGATGCTCTACGACTTGGACGCGGCCTTCACGGTCGCCGCCCAGGACGACGAGGTCCGCGTCATCATCCTGGCGGGAGAAGGACCGGACTTCTCGTCGGGCCACGACGTCAGCGAACGCGAGTCGACGATTCCCGGCGATCCGGTGGCGACGTTCGGGGCCGGACTCGGTGCGCCGGGGGCCGAAGGTCGGCACGCGTTCGAATGCGAGGCGTACCTGGGGTTGTGCCGCCGGTGGCGGGACCTGCCCAAACCGACGATCGGGCAGGCTCACGGCCGGAGCATTGCCGGAGGGCTCATGCTCCTGTGGCCGATGGACCTGATCGTCGCGAGCGATACGGCAACGTTCGCCGACCCCGTCGTCGCCTTCGGACTCAACGGAGCGGAGTACTTCTCCCACGTGTGGGAGCTCGGCGCCCGAAAGGCGAAAGAGATGCTCTTCACCGGAGCGCCCCTGACGGCACATGAGGCGCTGGCTCTCGGAATGGTCAATCACGTGGTCGCCGACAGTGATCTCGCGGAGTTCACCGTCGACCTGGCCACGCGCATCGCCGCCATGCCTGCCTACGGACTGCGGCTCGCGAAGGCCAGCGTCAACGCCGCCCTCGACATCCAGGGCTACAGCGCGGCCATGGATGCCGCCTTCGCCCAGCACATGCTGGGTCACGCCAACAACCTGGCTCAGCACGGCGACATCATCAACCCCGACGGAGTCGACGTGATCCGAGAACTTGCCCGACGAGGGCGTGACTCATGACCGTCAATTCCACCGTGGCCGCGCTCAGATCGGAGTACGACACGTCCGACGTCAGCGCGGCTCACCTGCTGTGCGACCGGCATCCGGCCGAGCGCGTGGCGTTTCGGATCATCGGACTCGACGGGGAGATCCGCGATCTCACCTTCGGGGAGCTTGGACTCCGTTCGCGCCGCATGGCTGCTGTGCTCTGTGACCGAGGCGTCCAGCGCGGGGATCGGGTCCCGGTGATGATGCACAAGTCGGCCGAGCTCATCGTGACTCTCGTGGCGATCTGGCGCCTCGGCGCAGTGCATGTGCCCCTGTTCACGGCTTTCTCCCACGGGGCAGTGGCCACACGTGTCGCCGGCTCCGCGGCGCGCGTTGCCGTGACCGAGGCAGATCAGCGTTCGAAGCTCGACGGCATCGAGGGCCTGGAAGTCCTTGACATCCGCGACCTGGATGAAGAGATCTCGCGTAGCCCCGGAATTGACGACGCGGTCGCCGTGGGTGGCGATGGCGCCCTCGTGCAGCTGTTCACGAGCGGCACGACCGGCAATCCCAAGGCCGTCGTCGTTCCCGTCCGGGCGTTGGCCTCATTCCACTCCTATCTCATCCACGGGATGGACGTGCGCGAGGACGATCTGCTGTGGAACATGGCCGATCCCGGCTGGGCGTACGGGCTCTACTGCGGAGTGCTCGGACCGCTCGCCGCCGGTGTGACCAACGTGCTGATGGAAGCTCCGTTCACTCCCGACGCGACGGCGGAGGTTCTGAAGACGCTGGGAGTCACCAACTTCGCCGCTGCGCCGACGGTCTACCGGGCACTGCGTGCCTCCGCCGACGTCTCTGGCGTGCGTCTGCGTCGAGCCTGCTCAGCCGGTGAACCACTACCTGCGGACGTGTTCGCGTGGGCCCGGGACCAGATGGGCGTCGAGGTGCTCGATCACTACGGTCAGACCGAAGTCGGGATGATCGTGGCGAACTCGGCCCACCCGGACCTCGAACGGCCGCCCCGCGCAGGGTCGATGGGACTGCCGCTGCCGGGATTCAGCGTTGACGTGCTGGACGGCCAGATCGCGGTCGACACGACGGCGAGCCCTCTGATGTGGTTCACGGGCTATGTCGACGAGCCGGAGCTGACCGCGCAGCGATTCACCTCTGACGAACGCTGGTATCTCACCGGCGACACCGGAAGATCGGACCCTGACGGCTTCGTCTACTTCGAGTCGCGTGACGATGACGTCATCCTCGCTGCCGGCTACCGGATCGGACCGTTCGAGATCGAGAACGCCTTGTCGGCCCATCCGCAGGTAGCCGACGTTGCCGTAGTCGGCCAGCCGGACCCCGACGGCGTCCGCGGTGAGATCGTCGTGGCGTTCGTCGTCCTCAGCAAGGAGGTGGTGGCGAGTGCCGAGCTGAAGCGCGAACTGCAGGACCACGTGCGTACGTCGTACTCCCGGCACGCCTATCCGCGACGCGTCGAGTTCGTCCAGCAACTCCCGCGGACCCCGAGCGGCAAGGTCCAGCGATACCTGCTGCGCGAGCGATGAGTCGCTGCGTCAGCGAGTGCCCCACTGGTAGAACTGCTTGACCAAGCGGAGATACATGAAAGTTTGCGTTGTCTGCACACCGTCAATCGATCGGATTTGCGTGTTGATCAGATCGATCAGACTGGAGTCGTCCTCACAGATCACTTCGGCGAGAAGATCGAAGCTTCCAGCCGTGATCAGTAGGTAGTCGACCGCTTCGAGGGCGGCAATCTGGTCAGCGATGGCGTCAATGTCGCCGGAGACGTTGATCCCGATCATGGCTTGCCGATTGAACCCTAGTTGCATCGGGTCGGTCACAGCAGTGATCTCGAGAAGGCCCGCCTCTGTCATTCGCTGATACCTCTGACGCACTGCGGCTTCACTGAGGCCGATGAGACGGCCGATGTCGGTAAATGATCGCCGTCCATCCGCTTGCAGAAGTTCGATGATCCTCTTGGACTGCGCATCGAGTTGGTGCTTTTGGGAAGCCATCAGCCCACCTACCAGTGTAGAGGTAGCACCCGGGCCGCACCCCTGTTCATCCGTCGAGTGAAACTGTCTTCTCGTCAGCGTCCCCGGCGACGCCGCGACGGATGATTACTCCGCGGAAGAACTCGGGTCGCTGTCGCGCTTGGGCCAGCATGATGACGACACCGAGCCCTAGCACCACTACTCCGAGGAGGAAGACCAGTCCGACACCGGCGACGTGGGAACCACTTCCGTATTCTGGATCTGCGCTGTCGATGAGCGTGACGAAGAAAAGCACGGATAGGACCAGCCCGCCCAACAGGGGCGCAAGAAACTTAAGGCAGAAGCTGCGGACGTCGTCGAACCATTCATTTCGGAAGTACCAGACGCAGGCCAAGGCAGTAAGCCCGTAGTAGAAGCAGATCAGCATGCCGATGGCCGTGATGGTGTCCCACAACACGTCCTCGGAGAGCAATCGCATCACTGCATAGAAGGCGCCCGTCACCACTGCCGACACCAACGTTGAATAGCTGGGAGTCTTGAACCGAGGATGGATTCGGGCAAACTTCTGGGGCAATGCTCCGTAGTGACCCATGGCCAGCATCGTTCTTGCCGGTGAGACGAAGGTCGACTGCAGAGATGCGGCAGATGAAGCCAGAACTGCCAGCGAGACGAGGATCGCGAACGATCCAAGCACAGGGCCGGCCAGTGCAAAGAATGCGTTCTCCTGAATGTCGGGGTTTCCGAGCCCGGCTCCCTCATCGCCGATGCCGGCGAACGCCATCAACGAAACTGCCAGCAGCATGTAGATACCCATAATCACAGCGATGGTGATCGTCGCAGCGTTTCCTGCAGCCCGACTGGATCCGCCCATCTCTTCGGACATCGTCAGGGTCACATCCCAGCCCCAGAAGATGAAGATCGAAAGGGACAGGCCGGCCGCGAGCGCCGAGAAGGACGAGATGCTGAATGGGTTGAATGAGTCCCAGGTGACAGGGTTGGTTCCGAATCCATCGCCTTGGGCAACAAGTACGATCGCCACCGCGGCGAACAGGACCAGCACGACGATCTGGAATGCCACGAGCACGTACTGAAAGCGCTGCGTAGTCGTCATGTCGCGGTAAGCGATGAACGTCGCACCCGCGATGAAGACCAAGCACGTGATGACGTTGATGATGGGGTTCCGGGTCAGGTCCGCTACCTGGGAGGAGCTGAAGATCTGACTCAGAGCCAGGTAGAAGAAGTCGACAGCGATACCTGCGAGGTTGGACAGGACGAGCACAGTCGCTGCAATGAGCCCCCATCCAGCGAGCCATCCCACCCAGGGGCCGAACGCCCTAGTGACCCAGGTAAATGACGTTCCACTGTCTTGCATTCGTGTGTTGAGTTCGCGGTAGCCGAGGGCAACTAGGAGCATGGGGATGAACCCCACTATGAAGATGGCAGGAAGGTGCTTTCCCACGGCATCGACGGTAGGACCCAGTGTCCCGGTGAGCGTGTATGCGGGGGCTATACATGACACCCCGATGGCCACGGCGCCGACAATTCCCACGGCACCTCGGGCGAGCCCTTTCCTTGATACTTCCGCAGTCGACAGGTCAGTACTCATCTCACTCCTCCAGCGTGTGTCAGCGATCGAGCGATCTCGACTGCCGTGTCTCGACCAATACGAAGAGCACCATCGACGTGCTGAAATCCCTCGCCTGCAAGATCGGAGCTGGCCCAATAGACAGGCCCGTCCGGCTTGTTCTGCAGTCCTTGGTAGCGAGTTCTTCCACCCGTCGAGTAGCTTGCGGCGAACGCTCCGCGAGTCCATTCCTCTGCCGCCCAGTCGCTCTCGTAGTAGACGACAGGATCAGCTGCTTGGGGGCCGTAGTACGCAACGAGGGATGCGAGGATGAGCTTGCGGCGTTCATTTGGGTCCAGGCGCAGTAGCTCGTCGGCACGGACATCGGAGATGAAGCCGACGAGAGTACCGCGCGAATCGTTGTGGTTGGTGTTGTCGTAGCTCTCATGAACAAGCTGATAGGGACTGAACGCTGTGCCAGACAGCCCACTGTCTCGCCAGAAAGGTCGGTCGTATACCGCATGCACCTTGATGACCAAGCCCAGGGGCATCTGCTGGTGAAGCTGTTGTTTCAGCTGCGGGAGCGCAGGCTGATGGTTGATGACGTGGTAGAGATTGGGCGGAACCGCCACGAGCGCCCGACGTGCTGTCACTTCGAGGTCTGGCGTCACCGCGACCACTGTGTCCGCTGTTCGGCGGAGCTCGCGGACGGGTTGATCGAGGTGGATGCACTGGCCCAGTCGCTCGGCCAAGAGAGTCGGCACGCTCTGCAGACCGCCGATGACACGACGGTCCAAGATGAAGTCGGCATCCACGAGATGCGAGAACGATCCGGCGCTGGCGGCCATGTGGACCGCTTCGAGGGCCGAAAACGTGTGGTTCGGTTTGGTGAGCATGGCCGCACCGACGAACATGGCGATGATGTCGCGCGCACTGACGTCCTCGGTCTGGCGCTCGAGCCAGACTTGCCAGGAGATCGTGTCCAGTTCGGACGCCAACGGGTGGGTCCACGGGGAATTCAGGTCGTGCTGTTGTGCCAACAGATCTAGGAGGTCAACCAACCGGTCGACTTCGCTCGCGGACGCGGGTTCTAGAGGAAGCCTGTCTCCTGTGAACAAAGTCCGTATTCCAGTTGCGTCAACATAGACATTGGCGCCCTCGCGATACCGCGAATACATCTCGAGATCGAGTTCGTCGATCGTCTTGAGAAGCTCGGTTTGGTCGGGCGAAATCCACTGGCCGCCGATCTCTAGAAGAGCGCCTTGGATCTCTTCGGTCCACAAGCGGCCTCCTACGCGACCGCGGGCCTCAAGGACGACGACGGAGAGGCCGCGTTCTTTTAGTTGGGTGGCCGCCGCCAATCCGGTCACCCCGGCACCAATCACGACGACGTCAGCGTCGAGAGAGATGCGATCTCCGGTCGCCTTCAACATGTGGACTCCTCACTTCACCGAATTCATGTAGGCCAGGTCACAGTTGAGACCGGGCCAAAGAGTTTCTATCACGAATTCGATGCAAAATGTGAATAAGGCAACGAATCTCGTTGTTTTAGGAGGTAAGAACAACGAGATTCGCATGGAGGCTGAGCACTGGGTGGGGAGATGGTGCCCGGAGAGTTCATTCGTGACGTCGCGACGATTTTCGATGCAAAATACATCTTTGAGGTAGGTATATCGTTGAAAAGACTCAGTTTGTCTACGATATTCGATTGACGTAGGTCGTGTCTGTGAATAGTCTCCGGCGTGGGGCCCTCCGTTGGGCTTGCCGAACAGAGGACGAGAGAGGCGATATGAATTCACGACAGCAAGTGGGGGGCCGTAGACGCTCCCGGCGTACCAGGACCGTGGCGATGGTGGGCGCCTTCGTCATCGGTGCTGCGCTCCTACCAAATGCGGTGTCGAGCAGTGCTTCGGCCGCTAGGAGCAAGGTGCCTGTCTCGATCAAGCGTCTTGAGGGCGCATCCCGCACCGTCGACGTCGAGCAATGGGTGTCGTCGCGGGTTCGGATTCGCAACTCCACCTCAAAGCGGCTGAAGAATGTGCGGGTATCGCTGAAGGTGCCCAGCGGGGTCAGGGCCACCCGCACTTCGGTGAAGCTGTCATCTCTCAAGCCACGGGCCAGCCGAACCGTGACCTTCAAGACGAAGGTGGCCAGCTCAATCGACGAGCCCCGAACGCTGGTGTTCAGCGCGCGAGCCAAGAAGCGGACCGTGAGCGTTTCTCAGCGCCTGATCCCTCGTCCTCAGCCAGCACTGAAGCCGGCGGCCGACAAGGTCATGCTCGGCGGACGAATCGTGCAGTTTGCCAGCGACCGCACCAAGGGCGACGACGCAAAGTTTGCCCAAGCCATCGCGGTGAGAGACGGCAAAATCGCCTATGTCGGCAACAATGCGCAGGCAAAGCGGTACATTGATTCGGGAACTGAAGTCGTCCAGTTGGCTGGCAAGATGGTGCTGCCGGGCATCGGAGACGGTCACTTCCACGGTGTCGGCCATACACAGTGCCACCTGAACTACGAAGGTGGAACGCTCGACGATGTCCTGGGCAAGATCAAGGCCTGCCTGCAGCGGGCCGATGAATCTCCTTACCTCGACAGCGACACGGTGCTGACCGTCTCGTACTTCATGGGCGAGGCGATGCTGCCGGTAGGAACAACTCTGGGGCGCGCCGAGCTCGATCGTCTGAGCAAGACCGCCGCTGAGGATGCCTTCGGAACCGGGACAACTCGCCCGATCGTGGTCCGGAACATGGACGGACACAAGTACTCCACCAACAGCGCTGCTATTGAGTTCGCGGGCATCACAGCCGACACAGATCCCGGCACCGGCGGTTACATCGGGATCAGCGATGGCGAACCAGACGGCCAGTTCGCCGACTTTTCGCCTGCCAGTGGTTTTGGTGACCCGCTGCCACCGGTTGCTGACGCGGCGTACAACAACCGTCATGAGAACATCAAGTTCGCTAACAGCCTGGGCATCACACAGATGATGCGAGCCAGTGGCACGGAGGCTGACCTTGCCGTGGCGAAGCGGTTGGTGGACGACGGAAAGATGACGGTCCACTACAGTCAGGCGATCAGTGGACGAATCATTCGCAATGCGAGCGAGGGGACCGTCGACGGTTTCGTCGACACGCTTGAGGGTATGAGGGCGACGTACGGAACCAAGCACACCGACCCCTCGAGCCCCGGCGAGATGCTTCTGAACACGGTGAAGGTGTTCTGTGACGGCGTGGCAGAGTACCCAGGCCAGACCGCCGCGATGGAGCGTCCGTACCGGGTGAACGTGGGAACAGCTCAAAATCCTCGCTGGATCGCCGGTGACAAGCGTGGTGAGGAGCCGTCCTGCGACGATTCCAAGCTGGGCTTCAAGAAGCTCGACGAGAACAAGTGGAATATCCATGTCCACGCCATCGGCGACCGTGCCGTCCGGGTTGCGCTCGACAACTTCGAGTCGAACCTCGTCTCGAACCCCGATTGGGATCGTCGTCACGCAATCACCCACCTGCAGTTCATGAATGCAGATGACGTGCCGCGCCTCGGCGAGTTGGGCGTCATTGCGAGCATGTCCCTGCAATGGGCGCAGCGCGACGGCTGGACTGTCGAAGGAGCGGAGGGCTATCACGCGAAATCTGTCGTCGACGGAATGTACCCCACGCGCGGCCTTGTCAACGGTGGTGCCGATATCGCAGCCGGATCGGACTGGCCGGTCACTGATCTGGTGCCGTGGCTCTGGATCGAGAACGCCGTCACTCGGGAAGGGGAGAAGAACGCCAAGAAGGGGATCCACAGTGGGATCCTTGGACCGCAGCACCGCATCTCCCTGACTGAGGCCCTGAAGGCTTCCACGATCGGTGTCTCGCGTCAGTTGGCGATCGACGATCGCACCGGATCCCTGACCCCTGGAAAACTGGCTGACTTGGTGGTTATCGACCGGGATCTCTACAAGATCCATCCGTCGAAGATATCCGAGACCAAGGCGTTGGCCACGATGGTGAACGGGCAGGTTGTGTATCAGGACGAGTCGAACAAGCTGTTCGACTGATCACATCACGAGGTGAGTGGTGGGTGGGACCGCCGCGAAGCGACCCCACCCACCATTCAACAACATTCTTCACATGAAGGAACACCATGGCATTGTCCAGATTGCGAACCGTTGTGCTCACGGTGAGTGTGCTCGTTGTGCCGGCCGCGGTGATTGTGGTTCGAGATGCGTTGCCGGACGCAGACGTCGAGCAAATAGCGGCGACCGCTCGGAGTGAGGTCGAGCTTGACACCATCGGACCGATCGTGTTCGCGGCAAACGACAAGGGTGACTACCGGCTTTATTCAATTTCGTCTGAAGGTAACGATCGGGCGTCGGTCACGTCCCGAAGTTCCGCCTTTCCTCGTTGGGCAGCAGATGGTCGATCCCTTGCTTTCGTTGCAGACGTCCCCAATGTGGCTGGCGGACAGAAAAGGGTTCTGGAAGTCGTTCGCGAACGTGGTGTCGGCACAGTCATGCCATCGGGAAGCCAGGTTCCCTCGCACCCGACCTTCCGTACCGACAAAGATCTGTATTTCCAGGCCACTGCTCGGGCCACGGTGGGCAACGCCGGGATTCTGAGCACTGCCAGCATCCAACGCATCACCGCAGAACTTCAGGGCCCCCAGGAGATCCAAAAGGGTGCCGGGGCTGACTACCATCCCTCCTGGTCTCCTGATGGTTCGCAGCTGGCCTTCGTGCGTGCCGACCGGTCATGCAATGGCAAAGGAATCTGTCGACAACAGTTACTTGTTCGATCGGCAGATGGTCAGCAAAGGACGCTCGTGGCCAACGGCGTCGCGGCGAACCCCGCCTGGTCCCCGGACGGATCGCGTATCGCGTACACATGGCAGACCAAAGCCCGGAGCGAGCTGTGGGTTCTAGAGGTCGAGACAGGCCGACGTACACAGGTCACACGGGGGTATGACGACCTTGAGCCGTCCTGGTCGGCAGACGGTCAGCAGATCGTCTTCACCCGTGCCTGTGACCTCCAGATCGTCTCAGTCGAAGACGGCGAGGTGAAGGCTTTGACAGCCACGAAAGAAGTCTGCGAAGCGTCGCCCACCTGGCGTCCCAGCGGTCCGGTATGAATAAAGTCGGCGTCCATGTCGCCACGAGAACCAACCCCGGTCGGCATCGTCCGGGAGGACCTGCACTCCTTGGTTTGGTGGTCGTGGCCTTGGCAGCCATGCGATGGGCAGACGCGAACCAGATCGGCTGGCTCAACAACTTCTTGCTCGTATTCGTCGGATTGCTTCTGGAGGCAGCTCCCTTCGTCCTCCTCGGAGCGCTTGTCTCGTCCGGCATAGAAGTGTGGGCATCTCCAAGGATCTTCGAACGCCTTGCCCGGGCGCCGCGGGCAGCGCAGGTGGCTGTGGCTAGTTGTGGCGGTCTTATCTTCCCGGTTTGCGAGTGTGGATCGGTTCCCGTGGCCCGTCGACTGATGTCCAAAGGGCTGGCGCCTGCGGCCGCAATCACCTTCATGCTGGCTGCGCCGATCGTCAATCCCGTGGTGATTTTTTCCACCTGGTTCGCCTTCAAGGGCCAGGGCAAGGAATTCGAAATGGTCAGCGGGCGCATCATCATCGGCATTGTAGTGGCCGTCATTGTCGGCGCTGTCGTTTCTCGGACTGTCGGGACCGCTTCCGTACGTGACTTCCTCGGCTCGCGCATTGGTGTGGAGAGCAGCCCACATCAGGACGAGGCGCCGTCGCTGGAGCGGTTCACTGGCCACGCGTCGGCTGAGTTCGTTGCGATGATGCGTTTCATGATGGTCGGCGCACTGATCGTCGCGACGCTCCAAACGGTGGTACCCCAAACACTCCTGACCGGGTTCGCAGGCACCGCGATCGTTGCGATTCCAGCGATGATGCTGTTGGCCTTCCTGCTGGCCCTGTGCTCCGAGTCCGACGCAATCTTAGTCTCGTCATTCACCCAGTTCAGCTCGACTTCGCAGCTTGCCTTTCTCGTATTCGGTCCCATGCTGGACGTCAAACTCGTGGCCCTGTACGTCGGTAGCTTCGGGCGCCGTGCGGCGATGGTTCTGTGCGCCACGATCACGGTGACCACGCTCGCCGTGTTCTTGTGGCTGGAAGTTATCGGAGGCATGCTGTGACGCTCCCAGATCACGATTTGCATGATCACACGCATGAATTGAGCAGCACCGCTCATGCGGAGCGTCTTCGGTTGTTAGTGCTCACCGCGTGGGCACTGCTATTCGGTTGGCTCTATAAGTCCGACGGGTGGCAGACCTACCTGGCCCCCCGAGCAGCATGGCTTGTGCCGGCGGCGGGTATTGGATTCGCCGTTCTGTCCGTCGGACAAGCGGTCCTTGTAGTTCGCCACAGACGTCAGCGGACGGGTACGCGGGTTCGGTCGGACATGGTGCTCACCGTGTCGCTGCTGTTCCCGGTGCTTCTGGTCGCCATCGTGTCGCCGCAAGCCTTGACCAGTTACGCAGTTGGCATGCGAGGCGACTTCGCAGTGGCTGAGGCGTTGAGGGGTTCGCCCCTCCAACCGGGCGAGGCACCGAGCTTCCAACAGATCGTTTCCGCGCCGGCTGACCCGGAGACCATGGCTGAGCTTCGGGCGCGCGGGCCGGAGCCTGTGACGCTCGAAGGCATCGTCAACGATCCGACACCGTCTGGATTCACCATGGTCAGGTTCATCATCGGGTGCTGTGTGGTTGACGCGACGGTCGCTGCGATCGCCATTGACGGCGTGCAGGAGGTGCCCAAGGCAGACACCTGGGTTCGCGTGCACGGAGATCTGGTCGTCGACGACCAAGGACGTCTATTGATCACTGCGGTACAGGTCGAAGAAATCGATCGGCCCAAAGAACCGTATCTAAGCCCACAGGTTTAACCGAATCTTTCAGCACGTGACGACACAAACCGCACAGGAGGAGTACGACATGAGCAGTCCCAGCTATCAGGTGACCGACCCGTCGACGGGGGAGGTGCTGGAGTCGTTCGACACTGCGACTGACGCTGAGATCGAGTCGGCGTTGGCGTCGGCGACGACGGCGTACTCCGCGTGGAAGGACGTGCC